>DASXQE010000039.1:0-3527 GCA_036493155.1 Candidatus Limnocylindrales bacterium
TGGAGCCGACGACGGGACTCGAACCCGGAACCTGCTGTTTACAAAACAGCTGCTCTACCAATTGAGCTACGTCGGCGCGACGCGCAGGGTCATACCGCAGATGACCCCATCGGCGCCGGGGAATGATAGGGCCGCCCGGTCGGATGGGTCAAGCGCGAGGGGTGCGCGGCTTCCTCGGCTTGGACGACTTTGCCGGCATGGGAGGCTCATCGACCGACGGACCGCCCGGCAGCAGGTCTGCCGCCGTCGCGTCTGACGCGGCCTCGTCGTGGCCTGTGTCGGTCGCTGTGGGGGGCACGTCGGGAGCCGCGCCGGCGACGTCGATCGGCGCGTCTGAGTCGGGTGCGGCGGTCGCGGTCGGCGCCGGACCGCGGCCGACCGGGTCACGCTGGGCGACCGCTTCATAGAGCAGCACCGAGCCGGCGACGGCCGCGTTGAGCGAGCCGATGGCGCCGCGCATCGGGATCCGCATGAACAGGTCACAGCGACGGCGGATGGCAGGACCGAGCCCTTGGCCCTCGCTGCCGATCACGATCGCCAGCGGTCCGCGGAGGTCGGCCTGGCGCGCGGTCAAGGGCGCATCGGCCTCCGCGCCGGCGATGCGCAGCCCGCGGGCGTGAAGGTCGGCGAGGACACCGGCGAGGTCGTCGACCGGGCATAGGAGCAGATGTTCGGTGGCGCCTGCCGAAGCCTTGACCGCGGCCGGGCTGAGGGGCGCCTGCCGGCGGGTCGGGAAGACCACGCCGTGGATCCCCGACGCTTCCGCGCTCCGCAGCAGCGTCCCGACATTCTGCGGGTCCTCCAACGAATCGAGGACGAGCACGAACGGCGGCTCGTCGCGTTCCTCCGCGCGGGCGAGGATGTCGCCGAGGGTCGCGAACCGGCGTGGCTCGACCACGAGGGCCACGCCCTGATGGCCGTCGAAGCCGGCGATCGCGGTCAGTGATCCGCCCTCGACCTCGACGATCGGGATGCGCAGCCGGGTCGCGTGGAGGACCAGCTGCTCGAGGGCGTTCCGTCGTTGCGGGACGACCAGCAGTCGATGCGCTGTCCGGCCGGCTGCGAAGACCTCCTCGACGGGCCGCCTGCCCGCGACCAGCTCCTCGTCGGGCCCGAGCAGGTCCGGCGGCGGGAGAGCGGCTTGCGGCCGAGGCCATGGCGCGGCAGGGTCCGTGTCGGTCCGCGGCCACGGTCGGGCGGCGGGTCGTGGCCACGGTCTGGCGGCAGGCCGTGGACCGCGTGACTCTCCGGGTGGGCCGTAGGACGGCCGACGTTCGGGCGGCAGCCCCGGCGACCCCGGGGGGCCGGACCGGTCGGGCATGTCTCTGCGGTACGGCGGCCCGACGCGCGGCCGCGGCCCGGGCCGGTACGGCGGCCCACCCGCGTCGCGCCGTGGCCGGTGCTCCGGGACGTGCTCGCCGCGCCCACCGGGTGGGCGGCGGTCTCGATCGTCGAACGACCGACCCGGTGCCTGGCGATCCATGGGCCGCCCGCCCGCAGCGGACATCGGTTGTCGCCAAGCGGGCCGCGGTGGATCGCCGGGTCGAGGCGGGCGCCAGGGACCACGCTCCGCCACGGGACGGTCGCCCGCGCCTCCCCGGGTCGGGCCGTCCGGGATCCGCCGATCCGGCCCGTGACCAGCCGGTGGCGGACCCGACCCACGAGAAGTCCCACCCGGCGGAAAGTTGCCGGCGGATCGGCCGCCGTCCCGGGCGCCGGGTGCCCCGGATCGCCCCGCCTTCCCGCTCGGCTTGCCACGCGGTTTCCCGCCGCTCGCTCGGCGCTTGCCCGCTGACGGCGGTCGCTCATCGTCGCCACGCCGCGGCCGATCAGCCACGACCAGCCTCCACGGTCCGCCGCCAGCGCTGTCCATCGCGGGTGTCCTCGACGGTCACGCCGAGTGCGGCCAGCTCGTCGCGCAATCGGTCCGATGCCGCGAAGTCGCGCGCCGCGCGCGCACTCGAGCGCTCCTCGAGCAAGGCCGCCACGGCCGGATCGACGTCCGCATCCGCATCGGGCAGGATCGCCAGGACCCGGTCGAGGTCGCGCAGGGCCTCCAGGGCCTGGCCCGCGTCCGCCGTCGAGAGCGACCGGCGCTCGATGCGCCGGTTGAGGTCGCGGACGAGATCGAACACCGCGCCGAGGGATGCCGACACATTGAGGTCGTCGTCGAGAGCCGCACCGAACGCCTCCCGCGCCGCGTCGAGAGCGGCCGGGAGGGTCGGATCGTCGGGACCGGCTTCGACGTAGGAGCCCAGCGCGGCGACAGCCGCGTCGAGCCGATCGATCGCCGCGGCAGAAGCGGCCAGCGACTCGTCGGAGTGGTTGAGTCCGGCCCGATAGTGGACCGAGATGAGCGCCAGCCGGAGCGCCCGGGGCGAGACGCCGGCCGCCACGAGATCGCCCACCCGGGCGATGTTGCCGGTCGACTTGGCCATCTTCGCGCCGCCCATCTGGAGATGGGCGCAATGGAGCCAGGTGGCCACGAACCTCTGTCCGGTGGCCGCCTCGCTCTGGGCGATCTCGTCTTCGTGATGGGGAAAGATCAGGTCGACCCCGCCAGTGTGGATGTCGAATGACGGCCCGAGCTGGGCCATGCTCATCGCCGAGCATTCGATGTGCCAGCCCGGCCGGCCGGGACCGATCGCGGTCTCCCACGACGGCTCGCCGGGCATGTCCGCTTTCGGGCCCTTCCAGAGCGCGAAGTCGCGGACGTCGTCCTTGCCGTATTCATCGCTCTCGACCCTCTCCCCCACCCGCTGGCCCTCCGGGTCGAGGCGGGCCAGCCGTCCGTACGCAGGCCACGAGGAGATCCGGAAGAAGATCGATCCGTCGTCAGTGCGGTAGGCGTGACCGCGTTCGATCAGGGTCGAGATCAGGGCGACGATCTCGTCGATGTATCGCGTGGCGCGTGGCAGGACGTCAGGCGTCGTCATGCGGAGGCTCGCCGCATCGGCCAGGAACATCGCCAGATAGCGCTCGGCGAGGACATCGATGGATTCGCCGCTCGCCGCCGCGCCGCGGATGATCTTGTCGTCGACGTCGGTGATGTTCATCACCCAGGTCACGGGGTAGCCGCGCCAGCGCAGATGTCGGACGAGCAAATCGGCGAACAGGAACGACCGGAAGTTGCCGATGTGGGCCGGGCCGTAGACAGTCGGCCCGCACGAATAGACGCCGACACGGTCGGGCTGCAGGGGCTCGAACGGACGCGTCTCGCCGGACAGGGTGTCATGCAGGCGGATGGTCATCGGGTCGACTCAACCGTCGCCACGGCGAGTACCGAGATGCTCCGGCCGCCTCCCTCCGCGCCGTCAAGGTTGCCGGTCGAGGCCTTGACGTTGACGGCGGTCGGCTGGAGCTCGAGCAGCGTCGCGATCGCAGCGCCCATGGCGTCGAGGTGGCCGCCGAGGCGCGGTCGCGCGGCAACGATCGTCACGTCCACGCCGGTCACGCGCCAGCCCGCCTCGCCGACCTTGCGCCTGACCTCGTCGATCAACCGCGCGCTGGGGATCCCGGCCGGGGTT
>DASXQE010000040.1:0-3859 GCA_036493155.1 Candidatus Limnocylindrales bacterium
CTCGATCGGCGCATCGCCCGGGCGGCGGAAGAACTCCGCGAAGCCCCCGTCGGCCTCGAGGTCGCGCCGGACCATGACGCTGTCGTAGGTCTCGAGCGCCTTGGCGACGCGGTCGACCAGCGGTCGCGGGAAGCCGAGCGCGTACCCGACTTCCCGGACCGCCGACCGGGCGCGATACGTCACGAGATTGCAGACCATCCCGGTGTGCTCCGGGCCGTAGCGCTGGTAGACGTACTGGATGACCTCCTCCCGTCGCTCGGAGCTGAAGTCAATGTCGACGTCGGGGTAGGTCGTGCGGCCCTCGTTGATGAACCGCTCGAACAGGAGGTTGTGCTGGATCGGCTCGACCCGGCTGATCCCGAGCGTGTACGACACGATCGAGCTGGTGGCGCTGCCGCGGCCCTGCGCCGGGATGCCCTGCTCCTTCGCGAATCGCATCAGGTCCCAGCAGATCAGGAAGAACTCGGCGAGGCCCGCCCGCTCGATGACGCCCAGCTCATGCGCCAATCGCTGCATGACCTCGGCGGTCAGCGGGTGATAGCGCTTGCGGGCGCCCGCCCAGCACAGCTCCGAGAGGTAGGAGAAGGCGGTCTCGCCGTTCGGGACGGGAAAGCCAGGAAACCGGTACTGCTCGAACCCGAGATCGACCGTGCACGACGCCGCAATCTCGCCCGAATTGGCGATGCCCTCCGCCCAGGCGCGGGCCGTCCGGGCGTCCGATTCGACCGGCGTCGCCGGCGGGTTGCCCGGCGGCAGCGCCTCCAGCTCGTCGGCCGACTTCAGATACGACTCGCCGTCGGGCCGGCGCAGGTCGGCGAGGGTGTCGAGCGTTCGACCGTGGAAGATGCCCGTCAGGACGTCGTGCAGCTCGCGGTCCTCGGGTCTGGCGTAGTGGACGTCGTTGGTCACCACGACCGGCAGGCCGAGCTCGTCCGCGAGCGCCGCCTGTTCCGCGACAAGCCAGTCGTCGTCCGACAGGAGGTGGTGGGTCAGCTCGATGAAGAACCCGGCGCCGGCAGGGGAATCGCCGGCGGACCTGGCAACGCCAGGGAACCCAACGCCGGCGGACCCGGCGCCGCCGAACAGCGTGGCGTAGTGCTCGGCGGCGACGCGGGCGCCCGCCCGATCGCCCACGAGCAGGCGGCGCGCGATCTCGCCATCGCGGCCGCCGGAGAGGGCGAGGAGGCCCTCGCCGTGCTGGGCGAGGAGGGCATGGGTGAACCTGGGGACGCGCTTGGTCCCGTCGAGATTCGCGCGGGAGACGAGCCGGCACAGGCTCCGATAGCCCGCGGCATTGCGCGCCAGCAGCACGAGATGCGGGCCGCGCTGGCGCGAGCCGATGCCGCGCAGGTCCTCCTTGACGATCGCCCGATGCCCCGGCAGCCGGGTTCGTGCCGGGCGCGGGCGCGCGGGCAGGCCCTCGACGACGGGGCCATCCACGCCCCGACCGAGCAGCATCGTCGCGGGCTCCGGGCGGCCTCGTGGCCGGCGCCGCGCCGGGACGACGATCCCGCCGGGATCCGGAGCAGCCGCGTCCAGCAGCTCGATCTCGATTCCGATGACCGGACGCAACCCCACCGCCGCGGCCGCGGTGGCAAAGCGCACCACGCCGTACAGCCCGTCGTGATCGGTCACGGCAAGGCCGGACAGGCCGAGCGTCGCCGCCCGCTCGACCATGTCCTCGACCGGGGACGCCCCGTGCAGGAACGAGAAGTTGGTGTGGCTGTGGAGCTCCGCGTAGGTCCGCTGCATCGCTGCCCGTCTGGCTGTCCGCGTCCAAGGGGGCTCGTCACTATAGAACAAATGTTCTATCAAGGGCGGCGCAACACACCGCGAATCCGTCGCGTCTGAACCGCCGTGGGAACCGACTTCCGCAACCTGGCCGTCGCCCTGACGAGGACCACCGCGATGCTCCTCCTCGCGGTTCTCCTGATCCTCGTCATTCTCCCGGCGGCTCTGGCAGCGAGCGGCCGCTGACCACATCTCGAGGCCGGCCCAACGGCCAGCCATCGACCCGTCGAACGCCTGGTGAGCGGGCGAACGACTCGAAAGGACCCCGTCGCTACTGGGGGCGACGGGGTCCTTTCACGTCTCGCTCTACTATCGGCGCGATGAACCGCGTCTGGTCGCTCGCGGCGCTCACGGCAGCAGCCGTCATCGCACTGGCTGCGTGCTCATCGGGCGCCCCTGGCGGCGCTTCGGGCGAACCGAGCGAGGCCGACGTCACGGGCGCCGCATTCACGCCCCCGCCCACGATCGCGCCGAGCCTGCCGACCCAGACCACGACGGCGTGGGGCCGCATCTGGGATGCCGTGCCCGACTCGTTTCCGGTGCCCTCGGGCGCCGAGCCGGCGACCGACCCGGGCACGGGCCCGTCAAGCGGCCAGCTCGTCGTCACGTCCTCGGCCGCCAACGTTGCGGATGCCTACGTCACCGCGCTGCACGACGCCGGCTGGACGGTCACCAGGGACGGGCCGCTCGAGGATGGCAGCATCGTGGTCAACGCGACGAACGCCGGCAGCTGCAAGGCCCAGGTCACCGTGCACTCGATCGGCGACGCGTCGCTCGTGGCGGTCCTGTACGGAGCCGACTGCCCGTTCGAGTGAGGCGGTCAGTCGTACAGGCGCTCCAGGTGCCACGAGCCGGCCACCCGATCGAAATAGATGAGCGCGAGCCAGTGCTCGCCGACGACCTTGAAGTAGTCGCGGGCGATCGGCTCGCGCCACCAGGACTCGTCGACCCGCCAGCGATTGCAGACCTCGACCAGCTCGCGCCGGTTCGCCCACGCGATGGCGACGACCCGGCCAGCGTCGACCTCGACGTCGATCGTGGGGTGGCCACGCAAGAGGCGGGTCATCGCTGCCCTGCCGTACTGGTCCCGACGTCGCGCCAGGCCCAGCGGCGCTCCGGGAGCGGCGCCTCCGGATCGGTGATCTCGACGCGCCGGATCCGATCGTCGCCGTAGGTCAGGGCAAGCCGCGCCAGCTGCCAGGCGAGTCGCGCGCCGTGCAGTGCCTGAGGCACGAACAGCGGGAGCTGCTGGCCGACGGCGGGACTCGCGCCGCTGAGCTCGAGCTCGAGCCGGGCGACGGCAGCGGGCGGCGGCGTCCGCTCGAGGCGGGCGAGGAGCAGCCGCTCGATCGCCTCCGCGTCGGCGGTGGGCTCGGGGAAGCGGCCCTCGATGGCGATCTCCGGCGGGGTACCGGATCGAGCGAAGGCGAGGTCCAGCTCAAGGCGCAGCCGGCCCTTCTCCGCGGCGAGCCCGCGCGCCGCCAGGTTCTCACCGAGCGCGACCGCCAACCGGCGGAGCACGAACCGGATTGCCTCCAGCTCGACGACCGCGGGCTCGATCGGCAGCCCGAGCAGCAGCCGCTCCGGCGCGCGCCGGGGCCGGAACGGGTCGACCTCGAGGCCACGGGAGCGAGACCCGATCCGGGCCCCCTCCTCACCGAATCTCGCCACCAGCGCCGACGCGGCCAGCTCGGCCACCTGGCCGATCCGGCGCAGCCCGAAGCGGCGCAGCCGGGCGCGGATGTCCGCGTCGGGCGTGAGCAGCGAGGCGGGCAGTGGCGCGAGGAAGACGGCCTCCGCGCCCGGCGGCACCGACACGAGCGAGCCCGGCTCCGCGGCGAGTGCGGCCACGGTCGCCGCGAAGCGCGTGCCGGCAATCCCCGCCCGGGGCACGCCGGCCAGAGCTGCCTCGAGGGCCGCGTCGGCCCGCTTGACCAGCTCCGGCTCCGGGCCCCACAGGCCCTCGAGCCCGTCGATCTGCGCCTCGAGCAGCCCGAACGCGACGTCGGTCGGGTCGGACGTGCCGGCGATCGCCGGGCTCAGGTCGGCGAGGCGCTCGAAGGCCGCC
>DASXQE010000041.1:0-14865 GCA_036493155.1 Candidatus Limnocylindrales bacterium
CCGCGCTCGAGCAGGAAGCGCGCGATGGTGGCATCCGGCGCGCTCAGCTCCGGCATCCGCCTATGGTGCCCGCTCGCCACCGGCCGCGCCTCGGCGGCGGTTCGCAGGCACCTGCTATCGCTGCCGAGCCCCGGAGCGGGCCGATTGCAACACGGACCCCGACAGCCTGTCGCCATGCCCAGCAGGCCGCACGGCGGTGAGCCGTCCGCCGACGCCACGGAACAGACCGGTGGCCGCGCTGAGCCCACGATGCCGGTCCGGCTGGTCGCGGAAGGGGTCGGCGCCTTCGTGCTCACGTTCGTGGCCGCGGGCGCCGATGCGGCAGGCCGCATCACCGCGGGCGAGGTCTCGCCGCTTGCGCGCGCCCTCGCGCCGGGCCTCGTGGTCATGGCCCTGATCTACGCGATCGGGGATCGATCCGGCGCCCACTTCAACCCCGTGGTCACGCTGGCCTTCGCCATACGGCGGCTCTTTCCGTTGGCGTGGGTCGTGCCGTATTGGCTGGCCCAGCTCGGCGGCGCGGTCGTGGCCGGCGTGGCGCTACGGATCCTGTTCGGGGCGGCCGCGGAGGCCGGCGTCAACGCGCCCCACATCGAGGCCGGTGCCGCGCTCGCCCTGGAGGTGTTCCTGAGCCTCGTGCTGGTGACGGTCATCCTCGGGACCGCCGATCGCTACCAGGTCATCGGCCCTGATGCCGCCATCGCCGTGGGGGCAACGATCGCGCTCTGCGGCTTGGTGGCACTGCCGCTCGAGGGCGCCTCGATGAACCCGGCGCGATCACTCGGCCCGGCCATCGCGGCCGGCCAGCTCGGCGACACCTGGCTGTACGTCCTCGGGCCGTTGCTCGGCGCCGCGGTCGCGGTCGGCCTGACGACGTTCCTGCACGGGCCGGTTTCCGCGGCGGACCAGAAGCCGCGCGAGGCGGCGCGCGGGAAGGGCTGAGCGACCGGCGACAACGGAGCGCGACGCCTGGCAGCGCATCGCGGCCGGATCGGACCCTACGGGTTGAGCGTCACCCAGATCGTCTTCTTCTCGGTGTACTGCTCGAGCGCCTCGAGGCCCTTGTCGCGACCGCCGAAGCCCGACTGCTTGTAGCCGCCGAACGGCGTCGTGATGTCACCCTCCGAGTAGGCGTTCACGCCGACCGTGCCGGCGCGGAGTGCGCGGGCCACGCGGAACGCGGCATCGAGGTCGCGGGTGTAGACCGACGCCGCGAGGCCGAACGGCGTTTCGTTCGCGAGCCGGACGCCCTCCTCCTCGGTGTCGAAGGTCATCGTCGCGAGGACCGGCCCGAAGATCTCCTCCCGCGCGATTCGCATGGAGTTCCGGACGCCGGTGAAGATCGTCGGCGCGACGAAGTAGCCGCCGCTCTCCTCGAGGACGCGGCTACCACCGGTGGCCACCGTGGCGCCCTCGTCGCGTCCGGCCGCGATGTAGCCCATGACCTTGTCGAGATGGGGTCGCTCGACCATCGGCCCGAGCCTGGTCTCGGGATCCATCGGATCGCCCATCCGCCACTCGGGCAGCTTGGCCAGCATCCGGTCCAGCAGCGGCTCCTCGACCGAGCGATGGACCAGCAGCCGCGACCCGCACGAGCAGTTCTCGGCCTGGTTCACGAGCGCCGCGAACAGCACCTGCTCGGCGACGGCGTCGAGGTCCGGCGGATCGGCCAGCACGACCTGGGGCGACTTGCCGCCGCACTCCAGGGTGACCTCCTTGAGGTTGCTCTCCGCGGAGTACTGGAGGAACAGCCGCCCGACCTCGGTCGAGCCGGTGAACGTGACCTTGTCGACGTCCATGTGCCGCCCGAGGGCCGCGCCGGCGGCGCCGCCCGGACCGGGGACGACGTTGAGCACGCCATCGGGCAGGCCCGCCTCGGCGGCGAGCTCGGCCATCCGGATGGCCGACAGCGACGTCAGGCGCGATGGCTTGACGACCATCGAGTTCCCGGCAGCGAGGGCCGGGGCGACCTTCCAGATCGCCATGAGCAGCGGGTAGTTCCAGGGCACGACGGCGCCGACGACCCCGATCGGCTCGCGGACGATCAGCCCGAGGGCCTCCGGGCCGGTCGGGGCCACGGCATCGAACAGCTTGTCGATGGCCTCGGCGTACCAGCGGACTGTCTTGACGGAATCCGGCAGGTCGACGTCGCGGCAGTCCGTGATCGGCTTGCCGGCCTCCAGCGCATCGAGGGTCGCGAGCTCCTCGAGGTTGGCCTCGAGCGCGTCGGCGAACCGCAGGAGCACGGCCTTCCGGGCCGCCGGGGCCAGCCGCGCCCAGCGACCATCGTCGAAGGACCGCCGAGCGGCTGCCACCGCGAGGTCGATGTCCTCGGGCCCGCCCGACGCGACCTCGGTGATGACGCGGCCCGTCGCGGGGTTCTCGGACGCGAACGTCTTGCCGGAGAGGGCGTCGCGGAACGCGCCGTCGATGAACGCCTGGGTGCGATAGCTCGAAGGAGCTCGGGTTGCCGTGGCCATCCGGGAATGATCGCCGATCGGCGCCCGACCGATCGGGCCCCGCCGCCTACGGGATGGGCTTCAGGTCGAACAGCGTGTTGCGCATCGCGGGGTCGGTCGCCGGCGTGTTGGCATTGAAGATCGCCACGAACACCGAACCGGACACGGTCTTGATCGTTCCAGTCGAGCCGATGAACGTCACGCTGATGAGTCGACCGGACACGCCCCGGCGGGACAGATCGAGGGCGACCAGCGTCCCGACGTTCGAGCGGCTGTCGGCGGCGAAGATCGAGCGGATCTGGGCCAGCGTGTAGATCGTCGTGTGCCAGGTCGCGAATGGCGAGGTCTTGTCGTACGAGCTGCCGTCGGGCATCCGGTCGGACGAGCCCCGCAGGTAGGCGACGACGCCGGCCGTGATCTGGCCCGTCGCGGACGTGTAGACGTCCTCGTTGTTCTCGGTCCAGCCGCCATCCGACGAGTGATACATGGTGTTGGCGATCGCGCCCTTGTAGGTGACGACCTGGCCGGCCGTGGCGTTGACCGCGGCGGTGCCGTTGGTCTTCTCGCCGAGCTGGCCGAAGTACACCTGCGAGCGGGTGTCGTCGTAGACGTCGAACGTGCCGCTGCCGGGATGGAGGCGGACCGCCGCGTAGGACCGCGCGGCCAGGGCCTGGGCCTGGAGGGCGGCCGCGGGCCAGGACGACGACATCTCGACCGGGACGACGCCCAGGAGGTACTGCTCCATCGACACCCAGTTGACGACGTTGATCGTCCCCGCGGACGTCACGATGACCCGGAGGTTGCCGCGGAACCGGTCGTACGACGTGGGCTTGGAGTACAGCTGCAGCAGCGACGTGGAGCTCGCCGGCCGGATGTAGAAGGCCGTGGCCGGCGCGGCGCCGCTGAACAGCGTCGTGGTGTCCGCGCCGATGACGGTCAGGTGCCAGCCGCTGGCGGCGGCGCCATCGGGCGTCATCCGCACCTGGGCGTCGGCCGGGAAGGTCTTGCCGATCCCGTCGATCGTCCAGCTGCCGACGCGGCCGTAGATCCGCAGCGGGTTGCTGGCGGTCGCCGAGAAGCCCGCCAGGACCTGCACGCGGACGGTGGTGCTGGCCATCGTCCCGATGCTCGTGCCGGGGTAGTAGTGGCCCACGATCTGGCTCGCCGACTGGCCAGCCACGGCCCGTCCGTAGGCCCCGTACTGCGACATCCCGACGCCGTGGCCATAGCCGCGGCCGTAGAGCTCGACGACGTCACCGAGCGTGGTCGGGCCGGTCTCCCACGGCCCCGACGAGGGGATCGGGGTTGGGCTCGGCGTGGGTGTGGGGCTCGGCGGCTGGGACGGCGGCGCGGAGGGCGGCACCGAGGGCGGGGCGCTCGGCGGCGCGGACGGCGCGGCGCTGGGGGCCGATGACGGAGCCGCGCTCGGGGCCGCGCTTGGAACGGCGCTCGGGGCGCCGCTTGGAGCCGTGCTGGGCGGCGTGGATGGCGCCGCTGGAGCGGACGCGGGCGCGCTGGCCTTCGGACTCGCCGTCGGCGTCGCCGAGACGACCGCCTTGAACAAATAGCTCGCGCCGTAGAGGTAGGTCCGGCCGTACAGCGACGACACGGACTTGCCGTTGATCGCGGTGATCCGGAGCCAGCGATTGCCCGTGATGGCCGAGCCGGTGCAGCTGGTGGTGCTGTACGACCCCCCGGTGACGGTCGTGACGGCGGTCACCTTCGAGGTGTGCATGAGCGTGGCCTGGATCGCGTAGGTGGTCCCGGCGCCCGTCCGGACGTTGGTGTAGTCGCAGATCGGCTGCTCGATCGTCGAGGCGTCGGCCAGGCTCGAGGTCAGGCCCAGGAGCAGGACGGCCGCCGAGAGCGCAGCGGCGAGCGGAGCGGCGGACAGGCGGGCGCGTCGAACGGAAGCTCGCACGGACCCACTGTCGCCGTCCCGGACCGCACCGGACCATGACCCATCGGTCCCATCCGCCCTGCGTCGGACGGGCTAGTGTCGTGTGCTAGTTGCTGCGCGGAGCGGCGATCGCCTGGAACCGAGCCCGCGCGAGCTCCACGCCGCCGACCGACGCCACCGCGGCGTACTGGCCCGGCTCCGGGATCGCCACCGGCCCGTTCACGGCCATGACGACCCGCAGCTCGGCGCCCGGGATCGCGCCCGGCGGCCGGCCGGCCTCGAAGTCGGCCCCGATCCGCGGGTCCATCGCGGTCCCATCGGCATCCTCGAAGTGGATGTCGAGGTGGTGCCGGGCATTCGTCTCGGTCCAGTCGACATCGATCGCCACCGAGATCCCGACCATCAGCGACGTCGGGAACTCCGGGAAGCGCAGCATGTTCCAGGCGCCACCGAGGATGTAGAGCTTGCCGTCGACGGCCTGCGCGCTGTCGGCCAGCATCAGCGAGTGAATCCGCACGCGGCCAGCCTAGCGCGAGTGTCCCGGGCATCGAGCCAGGATCCAATCGGTCACCATGGTCGTATCGCCCGTCACACCCACAGGAGACACCAGCCCATGATCAGCGCTCGTGCCCGCATCCCGGCCTTCGTCGCCGCCCTCGGGCTCACCATCGCCCTCGTCGGGGCGTGCAACAGCAACTCCAGCCCGGCGGCGTCCACCGGCGCCGGCGCCAGCAGCGGCGGCGGGACCGGCGGCAACGCCGTCGCGATCGTCGACTTCGCCTTCAACCCGACCACGATCACGGTCAAGGCCGGGGACACCGTCACGTGGACGAACACCGGCTCGACCGCCCATACCGTGACGGCCGATGACGGCTCGTTCGACAGCGGCAACCTGAACGGCGGCGCGACGTTCAACCACACGTTCGCCACCGCCGGCACGTTCACCTACCACTGCTCCATCCACAGCTCGATGAAGGCGACCGTCACCGTCACCCAGTAGCCATCCGGTCCCGCGCGGCCGGCCTCCTCCCGGCGCCCCGGTCCCACGTCCGCCGTCCCCGCAGCGGTGGATGGACCGGGGCGCTATCGTCCGGGCGTGCGCTCGGTGCGTCCCGTTGCCGGCATCACCGCGATCACGCTGGCCCTGATGGTCGGCGCCTGCGATCCCGGTGGCACCGACCAGCCGACCGGGCCCCTCGTGCCGACCCTCGCTCCCGGCGCCACGCCGACGGACATCCCGAACGGCCCCGAGGACACATCGGTACCGGGCGCCAGCGACCTCGGGATTCCCGGCTATGACGGCTGGCAGCTGGTCAATGGCGAGGACGTCCAGGTCGGCGCGACCGACGCGGGGCTGGCGATGACCCTGACCCGCCGGGCGCTGTGGTTCCAGAGCAGCCAGGGCGTCCTCTTCTACACGACGATCTCGGGCGACTTCCGCGTGACCTCGACCGTCGAGACGTCGAAGACCTCGGACTCGTCGCAGGATCCGGGCGGGGGCGGCATCACGCAGCTGGCCGGGATCATGGCCCGGGCCCAGACGCCCCAGGAGAACTACGTGTTCATCGTCGTCGGCAGCGATGCCGACGGCCTGTCGGTGGAGACGAAGTCCACGACCGACAACGACACCAAGTTCGCCGGTCCGGCGTGGCCGTCGGGCGATGCCGAGCTGAAGCTCTGCCGGATCGGGACCGCATTCAGCCTGTACAAGCGGGCCATCAACTCCGGCGACGACTTCACGCTGGCCGCGACCTACCAGCGGCCCGACCTGAACGGCACGCTCCAGGTCGGGGCCAACATCTACTCGGATGGCACGCCCGACATCACGGCCCTTTTCCCGGACCTGACGATCGAGCCGCTCGATCCGGGGGAAGCCTGCTGAGGCGGGGTTGACGACCCCGCTCACGCCGCCGGACCACCCGGCCCACCGCCGCCACTCGCCATATGCGCTCGACCCGGCGCTCGCCGAGCTCGGCCTGGCGGTGCCCGACACGGCGCTCGCCCGGGACGCGCGCGACCTGGTCGCCGAGGTCGCCGAGCCGTTCCTCGTCAACCATTCGATCCGCTCGTACGCGTGGGCGGTCGCGCTGGCCGACCTCGATGGCCGCGCGTTCGACGTCGAGATCCTGTACGTCGCCTCCGTCCTCCACGACATCGGGCTCGTGCCGGCCTATGACGCCGGCGGCTGCTTCGAGGTCGATGGCGCCGTGGCGGCGCGCGAGTTCGTGCTGGCGCATGGCTGCCCGCCGGACCGGGCAGCCCGGATCCACGACGTCATCGTCCGGCACATGGCCGCCGAGCAGCCACCGGACGCGTGGCCCGAGGACATCCTGCTCGACCAGTCGACCGGGACGGACGTCACCGGCTATCGGTTCGGCGACCTTTCGCCGTCCCTCGCGGCGCCGATCCTGGCGGCCTACCCGCGTCTCGACTTCAAGCGCCGCTTCGCCGCCCTGTTCGAGGACCAGGCCAAGCGCAAGCCGGACTGCCGCGTGGGCGAGATGGTCCGGACCGGCAAGGTGGCGGCGATCGCGAACGCCCCCTTCACGGAGTAGCACCCGCACGGTGACTGGTTGATCGAGCTCCGAAGTCTTCGCGCCGGTGTCACCCCATCCGCGCTATCACTGCCCGATGGCAACTGATACCCGCGCCGATCTCGAAGCCAACAAGACGGTCGCTCGGGCGTTCATCGATCGCGTCTTCGTCCATGGCGATCCCGCGGCCATCGATGAGCTCGCCGGCGAGAACTTCGTCGCCCACACGTTCGGGCCCACGCCGGTTGGTCGCGATGCCCTGAAGGCGGCCCTGCCGCGGGTCGCGGATGGCATCAGCGATCCAGCGTTCTTCATCGACGACGTCATCGCCGAGGACGATCGCGTGGCCGTCCGCCTGACCTCGAGCGCGACGCACACCGGCACGTTCATGAGCGTGCCGCCGAGCGGCAACCGCTACACGATCCAGGAGATCCACATCTTCCGGATCCGCGACGGCCAGGTCGTGGAGCACTGGCACGAGTTCGACAAGGCCGCGCTGCTCGCCCAGCTCAAGCCGAAGGTCGAAGCGGCCGCCGCTACGCGCTGAGCTCCTGCTCGATCGGCGTCCGGAATCGGGGGATGAAGCGCAGCGGTCCGAGCCACGCCCGGAGCTCTGCCACCTTGGCCTCGATCATCGTCGTCGCCTCGCGGCCGACGTCCTCGAGCAGGCGCCACCGGATCTCGCCGTCGCGGCGCTGGGCCCAGCCGCCCACGATCCGGTCGTCGAGCCAGATCGAGGGGCCGATGTTGCCGTTCGTGTCGAACAGCCGGGCCTTGTGCGGTCCCAGGAACCAGCCGCGTTCCTGCCAGCCCATCGGCGTGGCGTCGAGGGAGCCGAGCAGCGCGACCCACGGCTCCGCCGCGGCCGGCGGGGCTGCCCACTCCCGCGGCAGCCAGCCGCTCGTGCCATCCGCCAGGACCGCTTCGCGAGCTCCGACGGCCGCCAGTGCGCGCTTCGTCTCGGCCTTCGTCCAACCGGTCCACCACGCGACGTCGATGAGCGTCGCCGGAGCGAAGGTCGCGAGGTAGCGTCGGACGAGCTCGGCCTGGGCCTCGGGCTTGGGCCACACCCGGAGCGCGTCGCCGAGCCAGCGATCCATCGGGACCCAGCGGTACAGGCTCGAGACGAGCGTGCCCTTGGGTCGCCCGCGCAGGATCCGGCCCTGGGCCGAGAGCAGGAACAGCACCCGCGTCGACATGCCGACGTCGACGTCCGACGCCCGGCCCGTCTCGAACCGCAGCCGCTCGCGAAGGCCGGGCACCTCGCGGGCCAGATCGCTCGCCGTCGCCTCGCCAAGGCGATCGAACGCCGCCATCGTCTCGTCCTCGACCCGGGCCAGCCAGCGATCGGGGTCCTCGGCGATGCCGGCCCGCTCGATCCAGCCCACGAGGCGCGCCCGCTCGCGGGCCGCGACGGTGTCGCTGCAGGCGGCCTGGATGATCGCGGCGAGGTCGCGCGGGACGACGAACATCGTCCGGCGCATGCCGACGATCTTGAGCAGCGACCGGTCCTCGTAGAGCGCCCGCTCGAGGTCGGTGACCCGGAACGCGCGGACGCGAGCCCAGGCCGCGAGGTAGACCGAGGTCGGGTCGGTGGCGTGGAACCCGGTGAGGTCCGCGGCGGCCTCGGCGACGGAGCTCGCCAGCGCGGCGACCGGCCCGAGGTGATGCCGCCGCGACAGGAGCCGGGGCGCGACCGGCCCGGTCAGGGTCAGACCGGGATGTGCCGCGCCGAGATGACCCGCAGCAGGGCCCTGGCGCCGTACACGGCCTCGCGGACGCCCCGCACGTCGCTCGGGCCGCCGACATCGGCCAGCTGGAGGCAGAGCTCGTTCAGCTCGGCGACGATGTCTTCGGCCGCTTCGCGATCCTTCGACGCAGCGGGCAGCCGGGCGACCAGCCGCTCCGCCTCGTGCAGGGTGGCCAGCGCCTCCTCAGCGATGGTCAACAGCGCGTGCCCTCCGATGTGCCCTCGGACGCCGGACCGTAGCCTCCGCCCGAGACCACCGGCAATCCGTGAATCACCCTATCCCAGTCGACCGACCGGGTCCATAGCGACGGCCCGACGCGGCGCTACACGACGAACGTGACGCCCGCCGGCCCGGGACCGGCAATGGGGAGGGCCAGGGCCTCTCGCTCGATCAGGTCGCGGGCGCGGGCCGTGAGTCGGCCGAACGGGTGGATCGTGACCTTGCGGCCCTGCCGCTGCCAGCCACCCACCACGGCGCCGTCGAGCAGGACTGCGCCCGGGATGTAGCCGGGCGAGCGCCCGACCCGGGGCAGCGCCTGCAGTCGGCGGGCTTCGTCAGCGACCAGCAGCCCGTGGTCCAGCTTGGTGAACGGATCGTCCATGGGCAGGAGCCGGGCACCCTCGATGGGCGCCGCCGTTCGCAACGCATCGACGCGGGCGGCGAGCGCGAACCGCTGCTCGCCCGGCTTGTCGATCGGTCCATCGACCTGGACGGGGACGAGCTCATGGTCGATCGCCTGCGCGGTCGTCCTGGCGTCCTTCGGCTCGACGCCTGTCCAGCGCGCCAGCTGGGCCACCGAGGCCGGCGCGAACCACGCGAAGAAGCGCCGGGCCAGCTCGAGCCGCGCGTCCTCGGGGTCGATCGCCGGGCGCTCCACGGGGATGACCCATGTCAGGCTGGCGTCCCAGCGGATGTGGAGGCGCCCGGTCACGGCGGCTCGGCGGTAGAGCAGCCGCCGGCCACCCAGGTCATCGGGGATGTCCCGCGACATCCGGCCGCCCGTCACGCCGTGGACGAGGTCGGCGATGTGTTCGAGGAGCTGGGCCCGAACCGGGTCGCGCGGGTACGAGCCGAGGGTGAAGATGCCGGCGTCGGCGCGCGGGACGAGGTAGTCGGTGCCGCCGCGGAACCAGATCTGGACCAGCGACGGGTCCTCCCAGGCATCCGGCGCAACGGCCTGGACCCGGGCGTGGAGCGACAGGACCCCGCCGCGCGGCACCGAGTCCTGGAGCCCGCCCCACGCGGCGGCCGCGAGCGAGCCCGGCGGCCGCCTGGCGTCAAGCCCGCTCGCCCGGGCGCGATGGCGCAGGACGTCCGCCGAGGTGACCTTGAGCGCATGGTCTGGCACGCCGCGATGCTAGGCCCGGCGGGACTCTCGGCCCCAGCCGGATGCGACCTTCGGGTGGGCGTGGCCAGCCCGCACCCCAACCTAGCATCGGGCCGTGATCGACTACGGGAGCCAGGTCCCCGGGCGCTCCACGGCGCCCGACACCCTGATCTTTCGCGTCTCGCCCGCGGGCCTGAGCCTCGTCGGCGGGAGTGGCCGCGGCGCCGGCTGGATGGGCATCGTCGACCTGCCGCTGGCGGGTGAGCCGCTGGCCGCGACGGTCCTGCGCTCGAGTCGGCCGACCCACGTCGACGCGCCCGGCGAGGATGCCGTCCGGATCGTCGGTCCGTACTGGGCGCCGCACGCCTTCGTGGTGCCCGTCGGCGTGGACCATCTCGTCGTGTTCGGCGGTCAGTCCGACCTCGAGGACTCGGACGCGACGCTCGTGCCGATGGCAACCCAGCTCGTCGCGGAGCTGCGGCAGGTGTCCGCGGAGAAGCTCCTGGCCGACGAGCTCGAGGTTGTCCAGGCGGTCCGCGACCTCATGGATTGCCCGGCCCGATCGGTCGAGGAGACCGCCCGCCACATCGCCGCCCGCGCCGCCGACCCGCTGTCGTGCGAGGTTGGGGCGGTCCTCGTGCGCAGCAATGGCCGTCTCGTGGCGGAAGTCGTGACCCGCGACTGGCCGGCACGCCTCGACGCGGGCGCGATCCGCGGCACCCTCGTGCGGCTGTTCGGCCAGGTCGAGCGCGGCGCGCTGCTGGAGCCCGAGCTCGAGGCCGCCGCCGACGACACGCTCGGACGCAACCAGGGCCTCGTGGCCCGCTTCGCCGTGCCGATCGGGCGGGCCCAGCCGTTCGGCGTGCTGGTCGTGGCCCACGCCGCGAGTCGGCCGCGGGGCTTCACGAACCTGTGCCAGCGGATCGGCAATGCGCTCGCCGACGCCGCCGAGCCGCTGCTCCTGCAGGCGGTCTCGCGCGAGACGCTCACCCTGGAGCGGGACCGCTTCGCCCACGAAGCGCGGACCGACCGCCTGACGGGCCTCGACAATCGCGCGGCGTGGGACGAGATCGTCGGCCACGAGGAGGCACGGCGCGGGCGCACCGCCGAGTCGGTCTCGGTCGTGAGCGTCGACCTCGACGGCCTCAAGGCGATCAACGACCGGGACGGCCACGCGGCCGGGGACCGCGCCATCCGGGCCGCGGCGGACGTCCTCCGGACCACCGTCCGGTCGATGGACCGTGTCGCCCGCGTCGGCGGCGACGAGTTCCTGGTCATGCTGCCGGAGACCGACGTGGACGGCGTCACCCAGTTCGTCCGGCGCCTCCGAGCGCGGGCGATCAGGAGCCTCGGCCGGGCCGGGGCTTGCCCCATGTCGATCGGGGCGGCCACGACCGAGCCGGGCGAGACGATCGGCGAGGCCATCCAGCGGGCCGACGCGGCGATGTACACCGACAAGGCCCGATCGCGGAGCATCGAGGTCCGCCCGAAGCCTCGCTAGCCCGGGTCGACCCGCCGCCCGCGCCGCTACCCTGCGGTGCCGTGCTCGAGGTCTCGCGCGAGGTCGCCCGTCGCTTCCTCCTGGGTCGGTCCGGCCTGTGGCCCGGCCGGCGCTGGCGCGGGCTGCCCGGGACGGACACGGCGATGCGGACGATGGGCAACCTGCAGCTGGACCCGCTCGGGGTCGTCGCCCGGGCCCAGGACCTGGCCCTCGCCTCGCGCGTCCTGGACTACCACGTCGACGACTGGGCAATCCTGACCCATGACCGCCGGCGGTTCTTCGAGTGGGGCGGCTGGCTGGCCGTGCGGCCCATGGAGGAGCTGCCGGCCTACCGGGTCCTCATGCGCCGCTCCGTTGGCCACGAGTGGCTGCGCTGGATCAACGACGACCACGCCGCGACGGTCGAGGAGATGCGCCACGTGCTGCGGACACGCGAGGAGGTCGGCAACCGCGACTTCGCGATGGGCGAGCGCACCCGGGTGCTGTCGTACCGCGGTCGCAAGGACAGCTCGATCGCGCTGCACTACCTGTGGCGCCTCGGTGAGGCGATGGTCGCCCGCCGGACGCCGACCTTCGAGCGCATCTACGCCCGCACCGAGGCGGTCGCGCGGCAACGCCACCTCGAGCCGATGACCGACGAGGCCGCGGAGGACTTCCTGCTGCTGAAAGCGGTTCGCACCGCCGGGTTCTCCAAGCTGAACGGCGCTCGCCAGGTCATCGAGCGGACGATCACCCGGCGCGAGCTGGATGCCTGGCGCGATCGCCAGCTCGAGGCGGGCTCCCTGCTGCAGGTCGAGATCGAGGGCCTCACCGGCCGGTGGCTCATGCTCGCGGGCGAGGCGGCGGCGCTCGCGACGCTGGCGCGCGGCCGACGGCCGCGCGGCTGGGCGCCGCTCGAAACCTCGACCGATGACGAGGTCACGTTCCTCTCGCCCCTGGATCCGGTCATCCACGACCGCGACCGGACCCGCGCGCTGTGGGGCTTCGACTACAAGTGGGGCGTCTACGACAAGGTCGAGCAGCGGGCGTACGGCTACTACGACCTGCCGATCCTGTGGGGCGATCGTCTCGTCGCCCGTGCGGACCTCAAGGTTGACCGCCGGGCCGGCAGGCTCGATGTCCTCGGCTTCTGGCTCGAGGACGAGACGATCCACGAGGACTCGGGCTGGCAGGCCGCGCTGGCGCGTGGCTTCGACCGCCTGGCGTCGCTCGTCGGCGCGACACCGCCAGACCTGGCCGGCGTAGCGAACCGCCGACTCCCGCGCGCGACGTCGTGACGCCCAGGCGGCACCTGGCCGCGGCGCGCGGGTTCGTCACCCGGCACGCGCCACTCCGACCCGTTCCGGGGCTCGAGCCCGTCCAGCTGCACCTGACCGACGACGTCCTGGGCCTGTGGCGGGCCACCCAGCTCGAGCTCGGCGAGCCGGACGCGCCGCTGCCGTTCTGGGCCTTCGCATGGGCCGGCGGGATGGCCCTCAGCCGCTACCTGCGCGACCAGCCGGACATCGTGCGGGGACGGCGGATCCTCGACTTCGCGTCCGGCTCCGGCCTGTGCGGGATCGAGGCCATGCGGCTCGGTGCGGCCGAGGTCACCGCGGTCGACATCGATCCGTTCTCGATCGCGGCCATCGGGCTCAACGCTCGGGCCAACGGCGTGCGAGTGACGGCGCGGCAGCGCGACCTCCTGGATGGCGATCCGCCCCAGGACGTGGACGTCCTCCTCGCGGCCGATTGCTGGTACGAGGCGACCCTGGCCCGGCGCGTCCTGCCGTGGCTCCAGCGCTGCGCCGCGGTCGGCATCGAGGTCGTCGTGGGCGACCCGGCACGCCACTACCTGCCGACGGCCGCGCTCGAGGAGGTCGCGCGCTACGACGTCCGGACCACCACCGAGCTCGAGGACCTCGACCAGAAGGTCGGCTACGTCTACCGGCTGTCGGCCGCGAGCAGGTAGGTCGTCATCTCGCCGAGGCCCTTCACGTCGACGCGACGCTCCTCGAAGCGGTAGCGATCGCCGACGAGCTCGCGGGTCGACTCGGCGACCTGGATGCGGCCGGGCACACCGCTGGACTCCATGCGCGAAGCGGTGTTGACCGTGCCGCCCCACAGGTCGAACAGCAGGCGCCGCTCGCCGATGACGCCGCCGACGACCGGCCCGCTGGCGATCCCGACCCGGATTCGGAGATCGATCCCGTTCGCGACGCGCCAGGCCTCGACCTCGTGGAGCTGCGCCATCGCGAACTCGACCGCGGCGAGCGCGTGGCCCGGGTGCGGCACGGGCGCGCCGGCGACGGCCATGTAGGCGTCGCCGACGGTCTTGATCTTCTCGATGCCGTGCGCCGCCGCCAGGCCGTCGAAGCGGCTGAAGAGGTCGTCGAGCAAGGCCACGACGCGGGCCGGATCCGTGGCGTTCGCCCACGGCGTGAAGCTGACGACGTCGCTGAACACGACGCTCGTCTCGGGGTACGACTCGGCGATCCGCGTCTCGCCATGGCGGAGTCGGTCCGCGATCGCCTGCGGGATGGCATTCGTCAGGAGCTCGTCCGAGCGATCCTCGGCGGCGCGGCGGCGAACGTCGGTGTAGCGCAGCAGCAGGAACGTGATCGTGAGCGGGACGCCGATGTTCTGGACATAGAACGCGAGCTGGAGGGCATAGCCGGGCGCCGGGAACCAGGTCCGGATGACGGGATCGAGTGCGGCGCTGACGACCAGGGCGACCAGGAACACGGCCAGCCACGGCGTCGCCCGCCGCGGCCCCAGCGCGAGGATCGCGTAGGCCGGCGTCAGGAACGTCCAGACCGGCGCGCCACCGCTCGTGGTGATCCCGCCCGCCGCGGCGTTCGTGCCGAAGACGAAGACCGGCCCGGACGCGATGAGCGCGATGACGTAGCGGTCGAAGACCTTCGTGCGGGCCAGCACGACAAGGTTCAGCACGCTGTAGAGCGACAGCCCGATCCCCAGCACCGCCGGCACGATCCCGGGTTGCTCGAACGGCACGGTCAGGGGCGCGAAGATCGTGATGTAGCCGCCCGCAAGGCCCATCCGCTTGCGAAGCCGGAGATCGTCGCTGTCGCCGGGCAGGTCGGCGATGGCCAGGAGGGAGGCCACGGCTCGCGGGATGCGCATCCCGCGATGCTACGGCTGGGGCGGCAGGCTCGCGCCGCCCGAGGACGCCGCCTCCGTCAGCCGACGACCCCGGAGACGTCGAGGCGCGCCAGCCGATCCGGGTCGATCAGGATGTCGACCTCGGCGATCCGATCGTTCGCGAAGGCGAACCCGAGGATGGCGAACGTCCGGCCCTGGGAGGTCACGACGAAGCCCGGCGCGCCATTGACCCTCGCCAGGTGCGCCCCCGGGGCCAGGTTCCGGAAGGCCATGGCCGAGCGAGCGACCTCG
>DASXQE010000042.1:0-12502 GCA_036493155.1 Candidatus Limnocylindrales bacterium
GGACAGCTCGCGCACCGCGACGACCAAGCGGCCCGAAGGGTCCACCGCGGCGAGGCCGCTCGATGACGCAGCGCCACCGTCTGCCGTGCCGTGCAGCACCGCGACCTGCGCGCCGGGCGACGCCGCGGCATCGAGGACGGCGGTCACGCCATCGCGGTAGGCCGCGAGGCCCCCGATCTGCGCCTGCAGCTGGAGGTTCCACGCCCCGAGCACGGCGACGATCGCGACCGCCACGATCGCGGCACCGGCCCAGCGCGGAGCCCGAAGGGCGTCGAGGAACGACCACGGAGAGCGCCGCGCCGCCGGCGGCACCGTGCGCGCGGCCGGCGCGACTGGAGGTGGCGCCGGGATGAGCTCGCCGGAGGCAACCCGGGCGTCCCGGTCTGCCCGCGCGGCCGCCAGGATCCGGGCGCCGAGATCCGCGGCCGGCTGGGCCGCCTCGACGGAGCGAGCGAGGGCCGGCACGACGGACCCGAGCTCGGCCAGCTCGGGATGCGCTTCGGGACACTGCCGCAGGTGCTCGCGAACGCGCTCGACGTCGTCTGCCGGCAGGGCATCCAGGACGAAGGCCGGCGCGAGGTCCGCGACCTCGTCGTGGGTCAGGCCGCCGTAGCGCTGCTCGCCGCGGGCGCCGTCAGCCATCGGTCGGCTCCGTCGCGTCCCCGGGCCCGGCCCGGCTCACGAGGTGGGCCGGCCCGGCGTGACCCGTCAGCTCGGCCCGCAGCGCCAGCAGGCCCAGGCGCATCCGGCTCTTGACCGTGCCGAGGGGCAGCGTGAGCCGCTCGCTGATCTCCACCTGGGTGAGTCCACCGAAGTAGGCCAGCTCGAGGGCCTCGCGCTGGCGATCGGGGATCACGCCCAGGGCGGCCCGGATGGCGTCGCGATCGAGGGTTGCCGCGACGTCGTCCCAGACGTCCGGCAGGGTCATCGCCGATGGCGACAGGGCGCCCTCCGACTCCTCGGGCAGCTCGACGGTGGCCCGCCGGCGCCGGAGGCTGTCGATCGCCCGGTGGTGGACGATCGCCAGGAGCCATGTCCGGACCGTGCCCCGATCGGGGACGAAGCGGCCGGCATTGCGCCAGGCGCCGAGGAACGCCTCCTGGACGGCGTCCTCCGCCGTCCCGGCGTCACCGGTGATCCGCAGCGCGATCGAGTAGGCCATGGTTCCGTAGCGTCCGTACAGTCCTTCAAGCGCATCGGGCTCGCCTCGCACCAGGCGTGCCAGGTCGGCCAGATCCGCTTCGTTCGGATCGGCCCCCGCGGCAGGTCCGGCTGGACCGTCGAGCCCCGTCATGTCGTCATGCGCTGGAACGCCCGTCCCGGTTCACTCGCCAGCCCGTGCGGCGGTTCCGGCGAGTGTACCGACGCGCTCCGCCCCGGCGACCAACCGATTCATCCGTCACGGTGGACCCTGCGTAGAAGGGCCCGAGGGCGGTCCACGCCGAGGCCGATGCGGCCCGCCGGCGCACCCGCCTGCAGCAATGAAGCACCACCGGGCCCGAGTCCCTGACGCGTCGGACCCTGGCCGCGGCATGGGCTTCTCGTGGAGGAATCGATGAATCGACCCAGTCTCAGGAGCGGCGGCTTGCTCGCCGTCGCCGGCCTGACGCTGGTCCTCGGAGGCGCGCCGCTGCTGGCCGCCGCCGCGGACCATCTCGATGCGCCCGCCCTCGGCGGGCTGAGCCAGAACGGCGCCTTCGACCCGCATTCCGAGCACGGCGACCGGGACATCAACGACCTGTACGTGTTCGACGGCAGCAATGCCTCGCGGACCGTGCTGGCGATGACGACGAACCCCGCGATCGATCTCTTCGGTGGATCGTTCGGGACGAATGTCCGCTACATCCTGAACGTCGACCGCACGGGTGACGCGATCCAGGACCTGGCGTATGTCGTCCGATTCGGTCCCCTGACGAACGGCGCCCAGCAGTACGCCGTCACCCGCTACGACGGCGCCAACAGCCGAAGCCTCACGCACGGCGTCCTCGTCGGCTGGGGCTCGACGGCCGGCAACGGCATCGGGAAGGGCATCGGCGGCCTCAAGGTCTTCGCCGGCGTCCGGAGCGATCCGTTCTTCTTCGACCTGACCGGCTTCGTCGGCACCGTCTTCGGGCTCGGATCGGACCGGCTGGGTGACAACCCGACCGACTTCTTCCGATACCGGAACACGAACGCGATCGTCATCGAGGTTCCGGATGACGCCCTCGGTGCGACGCACATCGGTGTCTGGGGCAAGACGACCTGGTGGAACGGCTCCGCGTGGATGCCGGGCGACCAGATGGGCCGGCCCGCGATCAACACCGTGTTCAACAACGCGATCGTCGACCCGGTCAACTCCGGGGCCACGAAGAACGCGTTCAACGCCGTGCCGCCGTCGCAGCAGCGAACCGGCGACAACGGCCAGTTCAAGGCCAACATGCTCGCGACGCTCGAGAACATCGACGCCGCGCTCGGCCTGACCGGGGCTCCGTTCAACTGCACGGACAACAGCCCGGCGACGGCCAACGTCCTCGCGAACATCCTCCTGCCGGACGTCATCACCTACGACACGTCGACCCATGCGGTTGGTCCGCTGAACGGGCGGGCGCTGTCGGATGACGTCATCGACACGGAGCTGGGAATCACGACCAACGGTTGTGTGACCAGCGACGGGGTCGGTCCGCATTCGGACTACCTCGGCCAGTTCCCCTACCTCGGCCAGCCCCACTGACCGACCGGCTCGGGCGAGTCACTGCCTCCGGCACGGCTCGCCCGAGCCACCACCCACCCCATCTCGACCACCGACGACGAGGACGAGGAACCATCCGATGGCCACCACCCTGCAGCCCAACCGCTTCCGCCTCCGGCCCGTGGGCATGGCCGCAGCCGCCCTGGGTCTCGTGATCGCGACCTACGGGGTCGCCGCCCTGCGGGCGACGCCACCGCCGGCCGCGAACGCGAATGGCGCCGGGACCGGCGCGGGCACCGGCACCGGCACCGGCGCGGGCCAGGTCGCCCCCGGCCTCGGAGCACCACCAGTCGATGTCACGCTCGCGTCGCCGGGCGGGCCCGCGCTGGCCGTCGGCAGCCTCGCCCAGATCGACCATTCGATCGCCGGCTGGACCGAGAACCTTGCCCAGGAGTCGAAGGACTTCTACGCCGCGACCAACCTCGGCCTCCTCTACGAAGGCCGGGCCCGGCTGACCGGTGACATCGCCGACTACGACCGAGCTCGACAGGCCCTCGAGCAGTCCATCGCAGTCGCGCCCGAGGAGTCGGCCGCCCGCGTCGTCCACGCCCGCGTCCTGGCCTCGCTCCACGAGTTTCCCGCTGCCCTGGCGGAGGCGCGCGCGGTCTTCACCGCCGATCCGACCCAGCTGCCGGCGCTCGCCGTCGAGGGCGATTCCGCGCTGGAGCTGGGCGACGTGGCCACGGCGACGGCGGCGTATGGCGCGCTGGCCAAGGCCGCGCCGGGGGCCGCCGTGGATGCCCGCCTCTCGCGCCTGGCCTTCATCGAGGGTCGGCCCCAGGATGCCTGGCGGCTCGCTCGGCAGGCCTATGACGAGGACGTCGCCGCGGGCGACACCGGGCAGAGCGAGAGCTGGTACGCGTACGTCCTGGGGACGCTCGCGATGACGTCCGGCCAGCCGCAGCAGGCGCTCGACTGGTTCAACCGCGCCGTCGCCGAGTGGCCGGGCAGCTTCCTCGCGAACGCCGGCGTCGGGCGGGCCCAGGCCGCGCTCGGCCAGACGGCCGCCGCGATCCAGGCGTACCAGGCCGCGATCGCCATCGCGCCGCAGCCCGATGCCGTCGCGGCGCTCGGCGACCTCTACGCGATCGGCGGCCAGCCCAAGCTCGCCCAGGACGACTACGCCACCGTCGAGGCCATCGGCCATCTGGCCGCGCTGAACGAGCAGGTCTTCAACCGCCAGCTCGTCCTGTTCTCGGTCAACCACGACCGCGACCTGGCCCAGGCCCTCCAGCTGGCCCAGACAGAGCTCGCGGTCCGGAAGGATGCCTATGGGTACGACGCGGTCGCGTGGGCCCTGCTGGCGAACGGCCGGGCGGCCGACGCCCAGGTCGCGATCGGGCAGGCGATGGCCTTCGGGACCATCGACCCGCTGTTCGAGTACCACGCCGGGCTCATCGCCCAGGCCCTCGGCCAGCACGACCGGGCCGTCGACCTGCTCCAGCAGGCCCTCGCGCCGGTCGGCGCGCTCGACCCGCTCGCCACCGCGCGGGCGCAGGCGGCGCTCGCGTCCCTCGAGGCGCGGCGATGAAGCGGCACCCAGGCCGAGAGGGGTGGCGCCGCTTGCGACGGAGCCTCGCGCTGGCGCTCGGCGCGGGCTTGCTCCTCGCGATCGTCGTGCCCGGGCTGGCGGCAGCGCACCCGCTCGGGAACTTCACGATCAACCACTACGCCGGGCTCCGCGTCGCCCCGGATCGCCTGACCGTCGACCTCGTCATCGACGAGGCCGAGATCCCGACCTTCCAGGAGCGCCAGCGGATCGACACCGACGGCGACGGCACGATCAGCGCGGCCGAGCTCGAGGCCGAGCGCCAGGCTGCCTGCCCACGGCTCGTCGGGCAGCTGCGGGCGACGGTCGACGGTCGCCGCCTCGACATCGCGCCGGCCGCGGCCGGCGTGTCGTTCCTGCCGGGAGCCGGCGACCTCACGACGATGCGAACGGTTTGTGAGGTCGCCGCACCTATCACGCCGTCGATCAGCGCGAGCTCCTCGGTCCACTTCGAGGACGACAGCTTCCCGGCCCGAATCGGCTGGCGGGAGATCGTTGCCCTGGGCGACGCCACCACCCTCACGGCGCCGGGGCTGCTCGCCGCTTCACCGTCCGCGCGACTGACCCACTATCCCACCGACCTCCTGAGCCAGCCCCTCGCCTTGCAGGCCATCGACCTCGGCGTGGTGCCGGGCGGCCCGGCGCTTCCCGCGTGGAGCCCGCCTGACGCCAGCTCGCTGACGACGGCTCCGAGCGGGGCTGCCGGTGCGGACGGCGCCCAGATCGCGGGGGCCATCCCCGGCGGCGTCGGGAGCGACATCTCCGGCTTGCTGGAGACGCGCGACCTGAGCCCGCTCGTCCTGCTCGGCAGCCTCCTCGTCGCCGCGGCCCTCGGCGCCGGGCACGCCCTGACACCCGGCCACGGCAAGACGCTCATGGGCGCCTACCTCGTCGGGACCCGCGGGACGGCTCGCCATGCCATCGGCCTCGGGCTGAGCGTCACCGTGTCGCACACGATCGGCATCGTGATCCTGGCCGGCATCGTGATCGCGTTCAAGGGCGTCCTGCCGCCGGAGGCCTTCAATCGGTTCGCGCCCATCGCGTCCGGCGTGCTCGTCCTCGGGATCGGCGGCTGGCTGCTGTTCACCCAGCTTCGCGCCCGCCGCGGCGCCACGGCGCACGGCCACGGTCACGACCACGCCCAGGGTCACGGCCACGGCCACGGTCACGCCCACGGTCACGACCACGGTCACGAGCACGCGCCCGACGGCGCCGGCGCCTCGCATGACCGCGCCGACGCGGTCCATGGCGATGGCCCCGCGAAGGCGACTAGCCTGACCTGGCGGAACCTCTTCGTGCTCGGGCTGGCCGGCGGAATCATTCCGTCGACGAACGCCCTGATCATCCTCCTGGCGACGATCGCGACCGGTCGAGCCGCGTACGGCCTCGTGCTGGTCGTGGCGTTCGGGCTGGGGATGGCGGCGGTCCTCGGCGGCGTCGGCCTGGCGCTCGTCCTGACCAGGGATCGGATCGAGCGGATCCCGTCCGGGACGGTCCTTCGGCCGATCGCGGCCTACCTGCCGCTGGGCGCCGCGGTCGTCGTCATCGGACTGGGGCTGTTCCTCACCGTCCAGGCGCTGGGCCCGGGGGTGACCCTCTGAGCCTCGCTCAGAGCACCTCGAGGGCCAACGCCAGCACGTCCGTGAACACGGCGTCGACGGGGCGCGCCGCGTCGATCACCCGGAAGCGCTCCGGCTCGTCCGCGGCCAGGCGCAGGAACCCATCCCGAACGCGCCGATGGAAGTCGAGGTCGAAGGACGACTCGAAGCGCGTCTGCTCGCGGTCCGACTTCCGGCGCAGCCCGACCTCCGGGTCGACGTCGAGGAGGAGCGTGCGGTCCGGCACCAGGCCGTCCGTCGCCACGGCGGCGAGGGCCCGGAGGTCCTCGATCGGGAGCCCTGCGCCGTAGCCCTGGTAGGCGAGCGTCGAGTCGGTGAAGCGCGCACAGACGATGACCTGGCCGGCGGCCAGGGCTGGCCGGAGGATCTCGGCGACCAGCTGCGCCCGGGCGGCATTGAACAGGAGCGCGTCGGCCCGAGCCACGATCTTGCCGCCGCCCTCGAGCAGCAGCGCCCGGAGGCGCTCGCCGAGCCGCGTGCCGCCGGGCTCGCGCGTCAGGACCACGGAGTGGCCCGCGCCGACGAGGGCCGCCGCGAGCCGTTGCCCGAGCACCGTCTTGCCGGCGCCTTCCGGTCCCTCGAGCGTGATCAGCCGACCGCGGTCCTGGGCCACCACGGCCGGAGTGTAGGGCCGGTCGTCGGCCGGCCCCACACGGGTGCCGCCGCGATGACTCGGGCGGTCGCGATCGGCCCTCGACGCGATCCGTCGAAGGTCCTCGACCCGAAGGCCCCTCCCGGGTCGGCCTGCTAGGCTCGCCTACCCGTGAGCCCCGAGACCTTCGAGCACAAGGACCTCACCGACCGCGCCCTGAACACGGCGCAGGTCCTCGGTGCCGGCTATGCGGACGTCCGGGTCGTGCGTCGCCGCGAGGAGTCCATCGCGGTCAAGACCGGCAAGGTCGAGGGCGTGGCCCTCGGCGAGACCGAGGGCTTCGGCGTCCGGGTCCTGGTGGACGGCGCCTGGGGCTTCGCCTCGTCCCATCGACTCGACCTCGAGGAGGCGGATCGCGTGGCCGGCCTCGCCGTCCGGATCGCCCGGGCCTCCGGGACCGCCCTCCGGCGTCCCGTGGTCCTGGACGATCGCCCGCCGGCCCACGGCACCTTCGAGACGCCGGTCGAGGAAGACCCCTTCCGGCTCCCGCTCGAGACCAAGATCACCGATCTCCTGGCCGCCGATACCCGCGCCAGCTCCGTCAAGGGCATCGTCTTCACTGAATCGATGTACGCCGCCCAGCGGGAGTGGAAGACGTTCGCCGCGACGGATGGCAGCTACACCGAGCAGACCATCACCCACATCGGCAGCGCGGTCGAGGCCAACGCCATCGACGGCGACGAGCACCAGCGGCGTTCCTACCCGGACGCCGGCGGTGGATTCCGCGCCGCCGGCTACGAGTTCGTCCGCGGGCTGCAGCTGGCCGACCACGCCGAGCAGTACGCCGAGGAAGCCGTCGCGCTCCTGACCGCGCCGCAGCTGCCGTCCGGCCGGCGGACGGTCATCCTCGATCCGTCCCAGCTGTACCTCCAGATCCACGAGAGCTGCGGCCACCCCACCGAGCTCGACCGGGTGTTCCTCACGGAGGCGTCCTACGCGGGCACCAGCTTCCTGACGACGGACAAGCTCGATGAGGGCTTCCGGTACGGCTCGGACCTGATCACGATCGTCGCGGACGCGACCCAGCCTTACGGCATGGGCACGTTCGGCTGGGACGACGAGGGCGTGCCGGCCCAGGCCGTGCCGCTCATCCAGAACGGCATCCTTGCCGGCTATCTCACCTCCCGCGAGACCGCGCCGCGGATCGGACGCCAGTCCGGTGGGGCGATGCGGGCCGACGGCTGGAACCGCATCCCGCTCATCCGGATGACCAACGTGTCGCTCATGCCGGTGCCCGGCAAGTCGCTCGACGACATCGTCGCCGACACGGACGACGGCCTGTACCTCGCGAGCAATCGCTCGTGGTCGATCGACGACCGGCGCCTGAACTTCCAGTTCGCCACCGAGGTGGCCTACGAGATCAAGGGCGGCAAGAAGGGCCAGCTGTACAAGAACCCGACCTACACCGGCATCACCTACGAGTTCTGGCGGTCGTGCGACGCGGTCGGCGACGAGTCCAGCTGGGTGATGCTCGGCACGCCGAACTGCGGCAAGGGCGAGCCCGGCCAGATCGGGCACGTCGGCCACGGCGTCTCGGGCGCCCGCTTCCAGAACGTCCAGGTCGGCGTGGGCAAATGGTGAGCGAGGCCCGTCGATGACCGCGGACGCCCGAGCCGATGCGGTCGCCAGCCGCCAGTCCCCGGACGACGCCGCCGCGGAGGCGCTCCACCTGGCGGACACGATCCTCGAGCGCGCGCTCCGCGTCGGCGCCACCGAGGCCGAGGTCCTCGTCACGACCGACGACTCGGCCCTGACCCGCTTCGCCAACAGCGAGATCCACCAGAACGTCGCCGAATCCAGCCGGACGGTCAACCTCCGGTTCGTGGCCGGCAAGCGGATCGCCGTCATGTCATCGGGCCGGACCGACGTCGAGGGCATCCGCTCGCTCGTCAATCGGGCCTCCGCGGTCGTGCGCACCTGCGAGGAGCTCGATGACTGGGCCGGGCTGCCGGCGCCGATCGACGACCACGACCGCGTGCCGATCGTCAACGCCTGGGCCGACGCGACCGCGACCGCAACCCCGGAGTTCCGCGCCGAGGCCGTTCGAGCGGTCATCGCCGCCGCAGACGCCGCCAGCGTCAATGCCTACGGCTCGTTCGCCACCAGCGCCGAGGCGGTCGCCGTGGCGAACTCCAAGGGCATCCGGGTCTCACAGAGCCGGACGTCGTCGCAGCTGATCACCGTCCACATGTCGCCCGGCGGCGGCAGCGGCTATGCCGAGCAGGTCTCGATGGACGCGTCGACGATCGATGCGGCGGCCCTGGGCCGCGAAGCCGCCGCGAAGGCCAAGGCCAGCGACAGCGCCGTCAGCATCGAGCCGGGCGACTACCCGGTCGTGCTCGAGGAGTACGCCGTCGTCGACATCACCGACTACCTCGGCTTCCTTGGCTTTTCGGCCCTGGCGGTCCAGGAGGACCGCTCCTTCTTCGAGGCCGGCCGCAAGATCGGGTCGGAGCTCGTGACGGTCACCGACGATGGCGGCGACAGCCACGGCCTGCCGATGGCCTTCGACTACGAGGGCGTCCGCAAGCAGCGGGTGCCGCTGCTGGACGGCGGCATCTGCCGGGCCGTCGTCTACGACGCCCAGACTGCCGCCCGGGCCGGCCGGGCCTCGACGGGCCATGGCCTGCCGGCGCCGAACACCTTCGGCCCGTTCCCGCTCAACTCGATCATGACGGCCGGCTCGACCGCCCGCGACGAGCTCGTCGGCGGACTGGACCGCGGCCTTCTCGTGACCCGATTCCACTACACCAACACCGTCCACCCGAAGCTGGCGATCGTCACCGGGATGACGCGCGACGGGACGTTCCTCGTCGAAGGCGGCCAGATCGTGGGGCCGGTCCGGAACCTGCGGTTCACCCAGTCGTACATCGATGCCGTCGCCGGCGTCTCGGCGGTCAGCCGTGAGCGCAAGACCCTCAAGGGCTTCCTCGGCAGCGCCGTGGTGCCGGCCGTCCGGATCGACGCCTGGACCTTCACCGGCGCGACCGAGCACTGAGCGCCGTCACGCCCATCCGGGCCGCCCTCGGCCGTGCGGCCGCGCCGGACGAGCTGCGCCGGATCCGGCGGCTGTGGCAGCGCCACTCCATCGCCGAGGACCGCCGTGACATCGACGGGCTCGTGGCGACGCTGGCACCCGACTGCGTCTACGAGGTCGTCGGCACGGAGCTGCGCTGGGACGCCCACTCGGGCGCCCGGGCGTTCTACACGGCCCTGTTCGCGGCGTTTCCCGACAACCGCTTCGACCTGACCGACATCGTCATCGGCCCGCAGGGCGTCTTCGAGGCGGCGACCCTCAGCGCGACGTTCAGCGGGCCCTTCGCCGGGCTCCAGCCGACGGGCCGGCCAGTCCGCCTCGCGATCGCGATCCACTTCCCGTGGGACGCCGCCACGCAGCGCTTCGGTGGCGAACGAATCTTCGTCGACAGGACGGCCCTCAGCGGCGATCCTGTCTCGTGAGGGAGGGCACGGGATGACGGCGACCACGGGTCCATGGGTGTGCGGCAACTGCCGCTCGCTGAATCGCGACGGCGACGCGCGCTGCTACTCATGCCGAACGCCGCGGGCGCTGGCGCTCGACCCCGACGCCCGCGAGCCGTCCAAGCCGCGCAGCGCGGGCGAGCTGCCGCCGGCCCAGCAGGCCACGACCGCGCGGTCCCTCGGCGCCCGCTACCGCTCCAGCGGCGCCCTGGCGCTCACCGCCCAGCTGGCGGTCATGGTCGTCACCGCGACCACGCTGGCGCGCACGGTCCTGACCGTGCTGGCGATCAAGAACATCGAAGGCCTGGGGCCGGACTCCACCGACGACGCCATCGACGCGGCGCTGGACCAGCTCACCGTCCTGGGGCTGTTCACGTACGTGAACATCGGCGCCTGGGTCCTGGGCCTCGTCGCCTGGGGCGCCTGGCTGGCGCGGGCCGTGGCCAACGTGCCGGCGCTCGGCGGCGGCTGGACGGCCGAGACCCCGCGCTTCGCGTTCCTGTCGACGCTGATCCCGGGCGGCAACCTGTACTGGACGGCCAGCACGATGCGCCAGGTGATCGTGGGCCTGTCCCCCAAGGGCAAGGCCGGCCTCGGGATCCTGAGCGCCTGGTGGCTCACCCTCACGCCGATGCTGATCCTGCTGCTGAACGTCGGGCCGTTGCGCCTGCTCCGGAACATCATCGACGCCGTGATCTCGGTGGTCCTGCTGGTGCTGTCAGGCGGCGACGTGACCAGCATCCTCGACGCGACCGTCCTCGCCGAGATCGTGGGCGCGGTCCTGCTCGTAGCCTCCGCGATGCTCGCCGTCGTGCTCATCCAGTCGATCGAGCGGCTCCAGGCCGAGCGGCGCGAGAGCCTCGGGGCGCTGCTCACGGCGGTCTAGCCGGCGCGAGCGCACGAGCGGCGGCTAGTGCCAGGCGCTCCGGGCTGGATCGGGGTACAGGCGGACGCGTCGGTAGGGCTCCCGGCCGCGTGACCGCGACACGAGGTTGGCTCGCTCGGCCATCTGGTGCTGGAGGCGCCGGATGTAGGCGTTCTGGGGCGAGAGCTCGACGGGCTCCGACCGGCTCCGGACGACGCGGATCGCCTCCTCGGTCTCGCGCAGGGCCGCGTCGCGGGGATCGATCTCCAGGGCGAAGATCGAGGTCAGCGACGACTCCATCTGGGGAACCGTGTTGGCCTTGAGGACGTAGATCGGCATCGCCCGCTCCTCGGCCTCGCGGATCAGGGGCGTCTTCTGCTTGTACTCGTTGCGCAGCGTCATGACGACGTCGGCCTCGTCGACGTCGTGGGCCACGAGGACCGGCAGCTCGAGCTCCCGGACGGCCTGCTCCAGCCGCTTGCGGCTGATCCCCTGCGGCAGGACGCGCAGCGTCGGCAGCGCGTCCGGGCTGGGCAGCCGGAGGACACGATCGCCGCTGCCATCGTCGCCGGTCGTGGCCTGGAGGACCTCGCCGACGGCGTCGTCCTGGGCCTCGATCGCCTCGCTGTTGACCGGGCCGGTGCCCTCGTCGGCGCGCAGGGCGTCGATGGCTTTCGTCGCGGAGTCCCGCCACTCCCGCTGGCGCGAGAGCTCGCGAACCTCTCGGGCCCGCGGCTCCGGGACGGGGACGCTGCCGCGCTCCAGCGGGCCGCGATCGGCCAGCTCGCCGCTGACGAACGGCGCCTCAGCGGTCGCCGGGCTGTCCTGGGCCGTGGGCGGAGGGCCGCCCGGTCCCCCCTGGCCGCTCGCTCCGCCGCTGGGTCCGCGCGCCGGGCGCCACGAGCCCGACGCGCCGGGACGGAAACCCGGCCGGGTCCCGCCGCGATCCCCGTAGCCGCCGAGCGTCGCGCCGCCGGGCCCCCATGAGCCGCGGTACGAGCCATCGCCACGCCATCCGGGCTCGGTCCGCCAGCCGGCGCCACCGGCGCCGGTGAGGCCCGCGAACCGATTGTCGGCGGCGAGCTGCTCCCGCGGCGACGGGCGCGGCCGCGACTGCGAGCGATGGACGCCGCCCTCGTCGCGCCAGCGCAGCTCCGGTGCCACCGGGTCGCCACGCAGCATCGCGTCGACCGTGTCGGCCACGTCGCCGTGGACGAGGACCTTCTCGCGATCCTGGATCTCGATGATGACGTCGAACGTCGGCGGCGCCTTGCGCTCCAGGACGCTCTTCTGGGTCCGCCGGCGGCGCGCCTCCTCGTCCCCCAGGGTCACGCTCTGGATGCCGCCGATGAGGTCGGACAGCGTGGGGTTGAGCATCAGGTTGTCGAGGGTGTTGCCGTGGGCCGTGCCGATGAGCTGGACGCCGCGCTCGGCGATCGTCCGCGCAGCCACGGCCTCGAGCTCGGTTCCGATCTCGTCGATGACGATGACCTGGGGCATGTGGTTCTCGACCGCCTCGATCATGACCTCGTGCTGCATCGACGGGGTCCGGACCTGCATCCGGCGGGCCTTGCCGATGGCCGGGTGCGGGATGTCGCCGTCGCCCGCG
>DASXQE010000043.1:0-18499 GCA_036493155.1 Candidatus Limnocylindrales bacterium
CGAAGCCGCGGCGCTTGGCAAGCGACACGATCGTGTCGAGCTCGGCCACGGCCGGCCCGGGATCGGCGGCAGCGGCAGGGGTCGTGGTCACGGCCCCGGAATCGTACCAAGCGCGGCTCAGCCGCCGATGGCGCGGCCTCGGGTCAGGCTGATCCGGATCGGCATCGAGTACGTCTGCATGGTCTGTGGCTGGCCAGCTGGCGTGACCGTGGTGAGCCACGCGGCTGTCGCTCGCTCCAGGCGGTCCAGGGCATGGCGGCCGTGCTTGTCGCCGGGATCGAACGTCACGCGAACACCTCCTGCGGCTGCGATCGGCGAATCTCGTCCAGGAAGGCCAGCGAGCGCGGCGAGCGGTCCAGCGAGAACGCCAGGAACTCCCGCATCGCGCGCTCGACCTCGCGCTCCACGTCCGGTCGCATCCGCAGTGCGGCGATCGCCTCGACGTCCATGCGCTGGTAGGCCTTGAGCAGCTTGAGGCCATCGAGCGACAGGGCCACGCGCTCATGTGGCGGGCCGGGGCAGCGTTCGCACAGGACGCCGCCGAGCGGCGGCACCCAGCGGTAGTGCTCGTCGGCCTCGAGGAGGCGGCCGCACTCCACGCAGCGATCGACCTCCGGCCGGACGCCCAGCTCGTCGGCGAGATGCATCTCGAACCAGCGGGCCACGCGGCCGGGGGCCATCCCCGCATCCAGGATCTCGTAGGCCCGCTTGAGCAGCAGGTAGACCGTCTCGCTCGCGTGGCGCTCCTCGAGCGTCCCGTCGGCCAGCTCGGCGAGGTACGACGCCGTCCCGAACGAGACCAGGTCGTCGCGCATCCGGAGCCACGGATGGAGGACCTCGACCTGGGTCACCACGTCGAAGGTCCGGCCGTGCGCCAGCGCCAGGCGCAGCTCGGCGAACGGCTCGAGGCTCCCGCCGAGGCGGCTGGTCGGCCGGCGGATGCCCTTGGCGATCGCCTTGATCTTGCCGCCGCCCGGGGTCATGAGCGTCAGGATCCGATCGGCCTCGCCGTAGTCGAACCGCGACAGGACGATCGCCTCGGTGGTGTACCGGCGCGGGATGGGCATCGGCGCGACGGTACCACCGGCCTTGCCCGGGACGGCGGGCGGGTGCAGGATCGTCGCCGCAATGAACGAAGATCCGATCGTCGGAGCCGCCCTCCCGCCGCGCCTCGATCGGGGGATCGAAGGCTTCTTCGAGGAGATGACACGACGGACGCCAGGTGGGCGCATCGTCCGGAAGGACGACCTGCTGCTCGTCTTCGGGGCGAGCCCATCGCCGATCGTCGTCAACTCGATCCTCCCGAGCGGCCCGAACGTCGGCATCGACGCCGTCCGCCGGGCATTCGCAGCGTACGAGCCGGTCGGCGCGGTCCCGTCGATGCTCACGCGGGATCACCTCGACGGGGCGTTGACCGCCCAACTCACGACCGAGGGGTTTCGCCGAATGATCACCCTCCCGGGCATGGTGCTCGAGGCCAGGCTGCCGGCAGAGCGACCGCCCGATGGCGTCACGATCCACAAGGTCGAGACCGCCACGGATCATGCCCGTTGGATCGAGGGCAACCTCCATGGCTTCGGCGAGGACGAGCCGGACCGCGAGGCCATGCTGTCGGCCTACGGGACCCTCGACAGCCTGGTCGGGCCACCGATCACCGCCTGGTGGGCCGAGTCAGACGGGCGCGGCGTTGCGGCGTCGATGGCCTACGTCGATCAGGCCTCGGGCGTCGGGGTCGTCGGCTGGGTCGGCACCGACGTCGCGTATCGCGGCCGCGGCATCGGCCGGGCCATCACACTCGTCGCCACCAATGCCGCCTTCGACCTGGGGGCCACGGTCCTCTCACTCCAGGCGTCGCCGATGGGCCTTCGCGTCTATGAACGGTTGGGCTATCGAACGGTGACCGGGTACAAGGTCTGGCTCGCGCCGGACACCTCCGGCCACTGAGGCGGCCGGCAGGCCGAGCTCGCGAACCCGCTACCTGGGCCGCGCACGTTTCGAGGCCCAGTCCGGTACACTCCGCCCGATGGCCTTGTCCACGAGCATCGACGTCGCGACCCTCATTGCCGACACCGAGGCGGAGATCCTGAGACTGGTCCAGTCCAGCGATCCGGCGACCGCCGGCGTGTACGAGATGTGCCGCTACCACCTGGGCCTCGACGGCTCGGGCTCGTCGGGCAAGCGGATGCGGCCGGTCCTCGGGCTCCTGGCCTACGCCTCCATCGCGGGCGACCATCGCGCCGCGCTGCCGGGCGCCGCCGCGGTCGAGCTGGGCCACAACTTCAGCCTCGTCCACGACGACATCGAGGACCACGACGTCGAGCGCCGCCACCGCCCGACGCTGTGGGCCGTCCACGGCGTCCCGCAGGCGATCAACACCGGCGACATGCTCTTCAGCCTGTCGCGGATCGCCCTCCACCGCCTGACCGATCTGGGGTTCTCGGACCGCAAGGTGCTGCGGCTCATGCGGCTGTACGACGAGACGTGTGTGGCGCTGTGCGAGGGCCAGTACCTGGACATGCGCGGCGCCGACGGCGACGGCCCGATGTCCGTGGATGCCTACTTCGACATGATCGGCCGCAAGACCGCGGCCCTGATCGCGGGCTCGATCGAGGCCGGCGCCCTGCTCGCCAGCGACGACGACCAGGTCATCGGGCGATACCGGGCCTTCGGCTGGGACCTCGGCCTGGCGTTCCAGATCAACGACGACCTGCTCGGGATCTGGGGCGAGGAGGCTGCGACCGGCAAGGAGCCGACCGACATCGCCCGCCACAAGCAGACGCTGCCGCTGCTGTACGCCTTCGAGCACGCCGATCCGGCGGACCGCGCGCGGCTCACGGCGCTCTGGCGACTGCCCGAGCCGCGCGACGTCGAGGTCCACGAGCTTCGCGCGATCCTCGAGCGATCGGGGGCCCGGGACTTCACCCGCGCGCAGGCCAGGACCCATCGCGATCGAGCCCTCGCCTCGCTCGACGCGGCGGGCGTCGTCCGGTCCGACGCGCGGGCCGCGATCGAGGACGTGATCCGGCGGGTCATCGCCGCCTAGCCGACCTAGCGGTCGTCGTCCTCCGGGGCCTGCGCCGCGGGGTTGTGCTTGACGAGGACCTTGCCGACCCGCCGGCCGTCGGTCGATTCGACCGTGAGGGTCATGCCCGGCAGCTCCACGCGGTCGCCCGGCGACGGCACGCCACCGACGCGGTGGTACACGAGGCCGCCGACGGTGTCGTACTCCTCCTCGTCCTCGAGCTCCAGGTGGTCCATGTCGAACAGCTCGGCCAGGGCGTCGACGTCCGCCCGGCCGTCGACCCGGCCCTCGGTGTCCGAGAGCTTGACGACGAGGGGCTCCTCGACGTCGTACTCGTCCTGGATCTCGCCGACGATCTCCTCGAGGAGGTCTTCGATGGTCACGAGGCCGGCGGTGCCGCCGTACTCGTCGAGCACGACCGCGATGTGGACCTTCCGGCGCTGGAGCTCGTGCAGCAGGTCGTCGATCGTCATCGATTCCGGCACGAGCACCGGCGCCCGCAGCAGCGACCGCAACGACGGCCGTTCGCCGGCGTCGGGCTTGAGGTACGGCAGCAGGTCCTTGGCGTACAGGATCCCGACGATCTCGTCGAGCGACTCCTCGTAGACCGGGATCCGGCTGTGGCCGTCGGTCACGATCGCGTCGACGGCCTCGTCGATCGTGGCCCCGGCCGGGAGGCCGGCGATCGAGACGCGCGGGACCATGACCTCGTGGACGCGCCGGTCGCCGAGCTCGATGACCGCGTTGATCATCTGTTCCTCCTCGGCCTCGAGGACGCCCTGCTCGCCGCCACGCTCGACGATCAGCCGCAGCTCCTCGGCGGTGATCGAGGCCTCGGCGTTCATCTGGACGCCAAGCAGGCCAGTCACCCAGCGGGTCACCCCGGTCAGGACCGCGATGATCGGTGACAGCACCCGGGCCAGGAAGTCGATCGGGCGGGCCAGCACCAGCGCCCAGCGCTCGGGCCGGGAAAGCGCGAGCGTCTTCGGCACGAGCTCGGCGAACACGATCGTGAACAGCGCCAGGATCGTCGTCACGATCAGCAGCGCGATGACCTCGGAGGCGCCGGGGTCCGCGCCGGCCTGGACCATGACGTCGCGCAGGCCGTCGGACAGGCTGATGGCCGCATAGGCCGACGCCAGGAAGCCGGTGAACGTCAGCGCCAGCTGCACGACCGCCAGGAACCGGCCGGGATCGTCGAGCAGCCGCCGGACCCGGCGCGCCGCGCGGTTGTCCTCCTCCACGAGCTGGTCGATGCGGCTGCGCCGGACCGAAACCAGCGCGATCTCGGCCGCGACGAAGAAGCCCTCGAGCAGCGTCAGGACCACGAGCAGGGCGATCGTCCCGATCGGGCCGCTCATGCGTCGGGCTTCGACCGAGGCTCGCGGACGCGGGCCGGGACGCCGACGGCGAGCTTCCCGGGCGGGACGTCCTTCGTGACGACGGCACCGGCCCCGGTCCGGGCCCCATCGCCCACGGTCACCGGCGCGACGAGCATCGTGTCGACGCCGAGGAACGCCCGCTTGCCCACCGAAGTGCGGTTCTTGCGCGTGCCGTCCCAGTTGGCCGTGATCGTGCCCGCGCCGACGTTGGTGCCATCGCCCAGCTCGGCGTCGCCGAGGTACGACATGTGGTGGGACTTCACGCCCGCGCCGAGCGTCGTGTTCTTGATCTCGGCGTAGTTCCCGATCTCGGCCCCGTCGCCCACGACCGAGCCGGCGCGCAGGTGGCTGAACGGGCCGATGCGCACGCCATCGCCGACCCGCGATGACTCGACGACGCTGGCCCAGACCACGCTGTCGCGCCCGATCCGCGAGTCGACGATCGTCGCGCCGGGCCCGACGACGCTGCCCTCGCCGATGGACGTCTCCCCCCGGAGGATGACGTTGGGCTCGAGGACGACGTCCTGGCCGAGCTCGACCGCCCAGTCGAGGTAGACCGTCGACGGGTCGCGCATCGTCACGCCGGCCGCCAGGTGGCCCTCGTTGAGGCGGACCCGGAGGGTCCATTCGGCCTGGGCGAGCTGGCTGCGGTCGTTGATGCCATCGAAGGTGCCGTCGTCGTCGAAGCCCACGGCGCTGACGATTCGGCCGTCATCCCGGGCCATCGCCACGAGGTCCGTGAGGTACAGCTCGCCGTTCGAGGCGGACGGCTGGAGATCGCCGATCCGGCGCCGTAGCCACGCGGCGTCGAACGCGTAGATGCCGGCATTGACCTCGTTGGTCTCGAGCTCCTCTGCGGTCGCGTCGCGGACCTCCACGATCCGCTCCACCGTGCCGAACTCGCCGCGGACGACCCGCCCCAGCTCGGCCGGATCGCCGGCGAACACCGACACCAGCGCGATCGCCGCGTCGTCGAGGCGGCGCTGCTCCAGCACGGCCAGGAGCTGATCCGGCTGGACGAGGGGGACGTCGCCGGACAGGACCAGGATCTCGTCGGCCTCGGCCGGCACGGCCGCCAGCGCCGCGGCCACCGCGTCGCCGGTCCCGCGCGGCGTCGCCTGCAGCGCCAGCCGCGCCCGATCCCCGACGACGTCGCGCAGGGCCTCGGTGGCCGGCGAGTACACGACGGTCGCCTGGCTCGCCTCGTGCGCGGTCGCCTCGTGCGCGGTCGCCTCCCCTCCGCCGATCGCCGCGGCCCGCACGCCGTCCCAGGCGTCCAGGACGTAGGCCAGCATCGGCCGGCCGCACAGCTGGTGGAGCACCTTCGGGGTTCGGGAGCGCATCCGCGTGCCGAGGCCGGCGGCGAGGATGACCGCGGCGGTCCGACGCGTCACGCCCGGCGGACCGGAGCTCGATGAGGGAGTGGTCATCTCAGGCACCGGCATTCTCACGGCCCTTCGGCCGGTGCGTCAAACGCGGGATCAGCGTTCCGGGGCGATTGCGATCGCCTCGACCTCGACCAGCGCGCCCTTCGGGAGCGCCGCGACGGCGAACGTCGAGCGCGCCGGTGCGGGCTCGGGCATGAACCGGCCGTACACGGCGTTGACCGTCGCGAAGTCGCCGATGTCGGCCAGGAACAGCGTGGTCTTGACCACGTCGGCGAACGTGCACCCGGCCGCATCGAGCACGGCCGTGATGTTCTTGAGCGCCCGCTCAGCCTGGGCCTCGATGCCGCCCTCGACGAGGTTGCCCGTGGCTGGATCGAGGCCGATCTGGCCGGAGCAGAAGACCAGCCTGTCCGTGGCGATGCCCTGGCTGTACGGGCCGATCGCGGCCGGCGCTCCGGTGCTGGACACGGCGCGGCGGGTCATGGCTCCCTCCCGATGATCGTGGTGGCGATGATGCGGGGCGGCCGATCGCCGGGGCTGGTGATCGAACCGTTCGCGAAGGCGGCGTCGAGGTCGACTGCCGCGGCCTCGGCGGCGGCCGCCGAAGGATAGATCGCCCACAGGCTGGGACCCGAGCCGGACTGTCCGACCGGCCGACCGAGGTGGCGGGCGACGGCCCGCCGCAGGGCCCGGAGCGCCGGCAGGAGTGCGGCCGTGGCATTGACCAGGTCGTTGGCGGTCGCCAGGACGCCGGCCCGGACGACGAGCTGGTCCGTGGCGAGCCCGGCGGCGAGCTCCTGGGCGAGGTGCTCCGAGGTGATCCGCGCCGAGCGCGGGTCGGCCGGTGCCGCCTCGCCGCCGGCGTCGTAGCGCCGGAAGACCTCGGCGGTCGAGATCCCGACCGTCGGGCTGACGACGACCACCCCGGTCGGGCCGCCCGCCGGCGGGCGGAGGGGCCTGACCCGCTCGCCCTTGCCCTCGACGACGGCGGGGCCGCCCGCCAGGAAGAACGGCACATCCGAGCCGACCGCCATCGCCGCCGCAACCCGCTCCCCCACCGGGACGGCCGCCGCGACACCCCATGCCTCGAGTGCCGCCTCGAAGGCCGCCGCGGCGTCGCTGCTCCCGCCGGCCAGGCCGGCGGCGATCGGGATGCGCTTCTCCAGCCGTGCCGCCAACGCGCCGAGCTCGGCGCTCGGACCGAGGGCCGCGCGGGCGGTGCGCCGAGCGGCCGCGATGCCGCGCAGGACCAGGTCGTCGGGACGCGGCGGTCCGGGGTCGCCCACGACGTGGAGGCTGTCCTCGGGCCCGTGACCCGGAGCCACGCTGACGACGTCGCCGAACGCCAGCGGGACCATGACCGAATGGAGGTCGTGGTAGCCATCCATCCGGCGCGGACCGATCGACAGCGTCAGGTTGACCTTCGCCGGGGCCATCCGGACCACCGCGCCGCCGTCGGGGGTGGCGCCGGACGGGGCGCCGGACGGGGCGCCGGACGTGGCGCCGCGTGGCTCCGAGCCGCTCACGGTGTGGCGTCGCCCGAGCGGCGGCCGCGCTGGTCGCGTCCGAGCGCGGGCAACGCGGCACGCAGCCGCAGCCAGTCAGCCACGGACAGCGTCTGGGGCCGGCGGTCGCCCGCGATGCCCGCCGCGGCGAGACCGGCGTCGATCGCCGCGGCGTCGATCGGCAGCTGGCGGCTCAGCACGTTGTGCAGCATCTTGCGGCGCTCCCGGAAGCCAGCCTGGACGAGGCGCCAGAGAGCGTCCTCGGCGTCCGAGCCGGGCGCGCCGAGTGGCACCTCCGGCCTCGGCGTGAGGACGACGACGGCCGACTCGACCTTGGGCGCCGGCTCGAACGCCTCGGCCGGCACGCGGCGGGCGACGCGGACCTCGGCGTGGTACTGGACGAAGGCCGACAGGTAGCTCATCGCGCCGGGTGGCGCCGCGATCCGCTCGGCGACCTCCAGCTGGAGCATCAGCACGAGCCGCTCCGGCCGAGGCAGGCCGCCCAGGAGGCGATGGAGGGTCGGGCTCGTCACGTGGTACGGCAGGTTCGCGACGACCTTGAACGGCGGTGCCACGAGCTCGAGCAGCTCGCGGTCCAACGCGTCGCCCTCGACGAGGTCCAGCCGTCCGTCGCCGATCTCGGCCTCGAAGCGCCGGCGGAGGTAGCCCGCGAGCCCGGCGTCGAGCTCGATCGCGGTGACGGCACCGCCGCTGGCGAGCAGGCCACCGGTGAGGATCCCGAGGCCCGGACCGATCTCGAGGACGCGGTCGCCAGGCCGGACCTCGGCCAGGTCGAGGATCGCCTGGAGCACCTCCGGATCCGCCAGGAAGTTCTGGGACCGGGCGTGACGCGCCCGGAGACCCTCGGCCCGCAGCGTCCGCCGGACCTCGAGCGGGTCGAGCCGGGTGGCAGGCATCGACGTGCGTCAGCGCTCGGCGAGCGGATAGGACGGACGGGCCTCGAGGTCCAGGCCCGAGCGTTCGCCGCGCTCGAACCGGCGCCAGCCGGCGGCGCCGATCATCGCGCCGTTGTCGGTGCAGAGGCCCGGCCGCGGCACGATCAGCGGCAGGCCGAGCGCCTCCGCCTCGCCCGCGAGCCGCGCCCGCAGCGGCCCGTTCGCCGCGACGCCACCGCCGAGGATGATCGAGGCCGCACCCGTTGCCCGAGCCGCTCGGATGGCCTTCGTGACCAGGACGTCCACCACGGAGTCCTGGAAGCCCCACGCCAGCTCGGCCGTGCGGGCTGGCGAGAGCGGCGTCGTGGTGTCGTCCTCGGCGATGCCCTCGTCGGCGCGGGCCGCGGCCACGATCCGGCGCGCGGCGGTCTTGAGGCCCGAGAAGCTGAAGTCGTAGGAGTCGCCCAGCCAGGCCCGGGGAAACACCGTATCGCGAGCCGTGGCGGCCTCGGCCGCGCGCTGGATCGCCGGGCCGCCCGGATAGCCCAGGCCCAGGAGCCGGCCGACCTTGTCGAAGGCCTCGCCGGCGGCATCGTCGACGGTCTCGCCCAGGAGGCGGTAGGTCAGGTGGTCGCGCATCTCGGCCAGGAACGTGTGGCCGCCCGACACGACCAGGGCGGTCGCGGGGAAGCGCGGCCCCTCGACCTCCGGCATGCCCGGGTCCAGCAGCCACGCGGCGTAGACGTGGCCCTCGAGGTGGTTGACGCCCACGAGCGGCTTGCCGCGGATCCAGGCGAGCGTCTTGGCAACGTTGATGCCGACCAGCAGGGAGCCGGCAAGTCCCGGGCCCTCGGTCACCGTGACGGCGTCGATGTCGGCCCACGTGACGCCGGCGCCCGCCCAGGCCTCATCCAGGACCGGCAGGATCCAGCGAAGGTGGGCTCGTGCGGCGACCTCCGGCACGATGCCGCCCGCCGGGGCGTGCAGCGCGACCTGGCTGGCGACCACGTTGGCGTGGATCCGGCGACCGGCCTCGACGACCGCGATGCCGGTCTCGTCGCAGGACGACTCGATCGCCAGGACGAGGCCGCTCACGAGACGTCCCCCTCCGAGGCGTCCAGCAATGCGTCGCCCGCGACCAGGCCGGCCCGCAGGCCGTCCAGCCGCGCCGCCATCGCGCTCGATGCGAGCGGCTCCGTGGTCATGATCAGGGCGTCCTCGCCGTTGTCGCTGTAGTAGCGCGGCCGGAGCCCGACCGGCCGGAAGCCGTACTTCTCGTACAGCCGCCGCGCGGCGACGTTCGACAGCCGCACCTCCAGCGTTGCCTCGCGGGCGCCTCGCTCGAGCGCGACGTCGAGCAGCGTCAGGAGGAGCCGCTCCCCGATCCCGCGGCGGCGCTGGCCGGGATGGACGGCGAACGTCGTGATGTGGGCCTCGTCGACCATCAGCCAGATCCCCGCGAAGGCCACCACCTCGTCGCCCCGCGTCGCCACGAGGTAGGTTGCCAAGCGGTTGGTCGAGAGCTCGCTGCGATAGGCGTCGTCCGGCCACGGCGTGCTGAAGCTCGCGTGCTCGATCGCGTGCACGGCCGGCAGGTCGGCCAGCGTCATGGCCCGGATCCGGAGCCTCACCGGGGGTCGCGCGACCACGCCACCCCCTCGTCCCCGACGTCGGTCGCCACGCCGCGCGGCAGCGAGACGTAGACCGGCACGAGGCGCTCGACGTCGTCCACATCGCCTGCAGCCAGGCGCTCGGCTCCGAGCCGGAGGAGCGCACCGGGCAGCCCCATGACGGCCTCCCGGCCTCGGGCCAACGCGCCGGCAGACGCCCGGCCGTCCAGATCGACCGCGACGGCTCCGGGCGGCTCCGGGACGACGTTCCCGGCCTCGAGCCGCGGCGGCTGCCCCGGCGCCACGATCGTGCGGTCGTGCGGCCCGGCCGGCAGCAGCAGCGTCACGGACCCGGCGCCGCGGCCGTGACCGTGCGCCTGCGCGCCGGCCACGTCATCGGACGCCGGGGTGCTGGCAGCCGCCCCAGTGGCGTGCGCTGCGGCGGCCGCCAGGAGGGCGTCGGCCGTGGAGATGCCGACGATCGGCACGTCCCGGGCGTGGGCCAGGGTCTTCGCCGTCGCGAGGCCGACCCGGAGCCCGGTGAAGGCCCCGGGCCCGAGTCCGACGACCACGGCGGCGAGGTCGTCGAGCGAGTGGCCCGCCTCGGCCAGGAGGGCCTCGATCGTCGGCAGCAGGTGGCTGCCGTGGCGGTGGCCGGCGGTGAACGTCCGCTCCGCGATGAGGCTGCCATCCGGGCGGCCCGCCGCCACGACCACGACGCTCGTCGCGGTGTCGATCGCCAGGAGCCACGGCTCCGGCATCACGCCTCGGCCTCGAGGTAGCGCGCGAGGTCGGGTGCGCCGGCGGTCAGGGTGATCGCGCGAGGCTCATCGCCGGTCCCATCGATCTGGATGTCCAGGCGCTCCGCCGGCAGGGTCGACCCGAGGCGGTCGGGCCACTCGACGAGGGTCACACCGTCAGCCTGGCGCTCATCGAGCAGGCCGCCGAGCACCGCCTCGCTGGCGTCCGCCAGGCGATACAGGTCGACATGGAAGAGCCGCAGGCGGGCCGGGTACTCGGCCATCAGGATGAAGCTCGGCGACGTCACGGTGCCCGTGACGCCCAGCCCGCGTCCGAAGCCTTTCGCGAACACCGTCTTGCCGGCACCGAGGTCGCCCCACAGGCACACCAGGTCGCCCGGCGCCGCAACGGCCGCGAGCCGCTCCCCCAGGGCGAAGGTTGCCTCCGCGCTGGCCGAGGTCAGTCGGCGAGCGAGCGGTCTCCATGACCCGGCAGCCGCTCCGGACGACGCCACGGCCTCAGACGAACCGCTCGAGGTCGCCCAGGGGCACGGCGATCGGTGGTCGATCCCCGAACCGCACGAGGCCGGCCTCGAGCGTGACGCCACCGGGGAACCGCCGCGGCCCCGCCAGGCCGGCCCAGCGACCTTCGGCGCCGACGAGGGGCCCCGACCGAACCCAGACGAGGTCGTCCGGCGGGGCGGGCAGCTCGATCGCCGGGTCGTCGACGACGAGGCATGGCGGATCGCCGATGAGTGCGACGGTGCGGCCCTCGAGCGCACGCAGGATGGCCATGACCGGGGACGCGATGGGCCGGCCCGCGGCACCGTCCAGCACGAGGATCGCGAACGGCGGCAGGCCGTGGACGGCCGCTCGCCCGCGTCGCTCCGAGGCGAGGAAGTCGCGACGCTCCTTCACCCCGAGGGCGGCGACGACGATGCCCCGCACGCCGACGGCCCGGGCCCGGGTCAGGGCCTCGGCGTCGATGCGGGCACCCGCGACGAGGATCGCGCCGGCGGCGCTCACGTCGACGTGCGGCGCACGGACCTCGCCATCCGGGCCGGTGACGATCGTCAGCCGGCCCGACGTCGGACCGGCCAGCGTCTCGACGCCGGGCAGCCCTCGCGCCGCGGAGCGCAGGCGGAGGCTCGTGCCCGGCCGGACCTCGTGGACGACCCCGGCGAAGGGCGCGACCAAGGGCTCGGGATGCTCACCCGTGCCGATTCGCCAGCGGCCGCCACTGCGGAACAGCAGCTCCCCGGCTCGCTCGCCGTCGGTCTCGCGACCGCGACGACCGGCAGCCGCCAGCCAGCGGCCACCGGGCACGCCCGTGTCGTCGCCGTCGGCGGGACCAGCGACGACAGCGGTGCGCGCATCGCGCAGCCGATCCGCGAGCGGCGCGTCCGTCGACACAGCCTGGCCATCGGCCACCACCACCACGTCGCCGGGGTGCAGGTCGAAGCCGGCGTCCACCGGTCCGCCCAGGAGGCGCCGCGTCGGCACCAGGCGGAGGCCCGGATCGAGGCTCATCGGTCGTCCCCTGGCCAGACCGGCTCGCCCCACGTCGCGAGCGCCGCCCGGCGCCGGTCGCGCCGGTCCGGGAGCCGCAGCGGCACGTCCCGCAGGTCGACGACGACGCCGGCGAGGCCGCCCGACACCGCCACGCTGAACCGGCGCGCCCGACGCCCGATGCGAGCCGAATCCCGGAACTCCAGCGTGGCGGTCGCCTGGCGACCCGGCGCGAGGTCCAGGAACGCCAGCTCGCCCGTGGCGAGCTCGCGGCGCGGTGCGCTGCCCGTCGCCGGGCCATCGGCGGACTCGAGGCTGACGGTCCCGGTGGCCGCACGGCCGCGGAGACGCGGCGGCATGCCCGCCACCACGACGAGGCTGCCGAGCGGAGCGAGCAGGTCGTCGGCCAGGTCGGCCACGAGATCACGCCGATCATCCGGATCGTCGATCGACCCGAGGGGCCCGAGGAGCCGGGCGTGGTCCAGCGCAACCTGGGTCGCGCCGGTCCGCCGGATCACGTCGGCGACGGCCAGGACGACCGATCCACCCGGCGCCGCGGCGAAGGCGCCGCCCGCCACGAGCGTGAGGTCGGCCACCGGCCGGCCAGAGAGGTCAGGCGTGATCTCGACGAGGCGGGTCATCGCCGCTCGGGCCGCGGCCAGCCGCAGGCGGGCGCCCTCGCCGGTCGTGTCGGCCCACGGCTCGGAGCGGAGGTCTCGAAGGCGATCACCCATCCGGTGGCGATCCAGGCTGCCCGTGGTCCAGGCCAGGACCTCCTCGACAGCTGCCTCGTCCGGATCGGGCGGGATGAGCGCCGCATCCGCCGAGCGGACGCCTTCGGCAGAGGGACCTTCGTCGGCGACACCCGGCCAGGCGACCGCCCGCAGCCCGCCATCGAATCCGATCTCGACGAGCTCGATCCGGCGATCCAGCACGTCCGCCAGCGAGACCAGGGCCCGCATCGCCAGGTGGCGCGTGTCGTTCGTGGACCGCAGGACGCCCTCGAGCGTCTCGCGCAGCGCTTCGTCCGGGCCGGAGCGGGCGCCCAGCGGCGGCGCCTCGAGCACCCGATCGCCGACGACGAGGTCGCCAAGGGCGTCGGTCCAGGCCCGGCGCGCCGTCAGCGGACCGGCCACGACCGCGCGGACATCGGGGCGGCGCCGGAGCACGGCGGCAACGAGACCGGCCACGTCATCGAGCGCGGCGCGCTCATCCGGTCCTGGCGGCTCGCTCGCGCCGACGAGGATCGTCGTGACCTCGGGCCGCAGCGCCAGGTCGGTCATCTCGCGCGGGTCGTGGCTCTCGGGCGAGGCCGCGATCACCCGGTAGGCGGTCCGTCGGGCGATGTCGTGGAGCAGCCCGACCGCACGCCGCGAGGCCGCCAGCACCGCGAGGCTGGGCGGCGGCTGGCTGACGGCCTCGAGCCGCGGCAGGTCGTCGATCGCGGCCGGATCCAGGTCCACGGCATCGGCGAGCGAGGGATCCGCGGCGCGGATGCGCCCAGCCAGGACGGTCGCCACGGCCGATGGCGGGGCCGGCGCGGGTGCCACGAGGGATCCGAGGAGGCGCCAGCGACCCGCGGGCCGCCCGAGGAGGGCGACCGCGGTCGTGGCGGCGCCGGCGTCGACGGCGAGGATGGTGCGGGGCACGGCAGTCATCGCGAGCGACCCCGCGGATCGCGGTCCGGCACCCGGTTCACGCGTCCCAGGCCGTCTCCTCGGACAGCTCCTCGAGCCGCTCGATCAGCTGCTCGATGCCGTCATCGTCGGTCAGGATCGCCGAGGCACCGGCGAACTCGCCGCCGAAGAGGCCGCGCAGCACGGGATCGAAGAACAGCATCGCGTTCGACCCGAGCGGGCGATACGGCCGCGAGGCGTGAAGGAAGGAGACGGCGGAGGCGGTCAGGCCGCGGAGCTGGATCTCGCGGGCGACTTCCTCGACGAGCTCGTCGCGCTGGTCGTCGCCGAGGCCCTGCACGTCGGTCACGACCCGTTGGTCCTCCTGCGTGTGGCTCGGTTGCGAGCGGCCCGGCGGCCAGTGGACGTCGGCGGCCAGACGAGGGTCCGCAGGCCCAGGGCGCCGGAGGGCGCATGGTACACCCGAGGCAGGCGAGCAGCCATGGTGGTGACCACCTCCCAGCTGTTGGTGCCGCGGGCCCGGGCAACCTCGGCGGCCGTGATCTCGAGGTCGCCCTGGCGGCCGATGAGCACGAACTCGTCGCTGGCCGTGACCGGCGCGCCGGGGACATCGGTGACGTCGGCCATGACCGCGTCCATCGCGACGTTGCCGACGAGGGGCACGCGGTGGCCGCGAACCAGGGCCACGGCCTTGTTCGACAGCGCCCGCGACCAGCCGTCGCCGTAGCCGAGGGGCAAGGTCGCGATTCGGCTCGGGCGGGCGGTCACGAACGTCGGTCCGTAGCCGATGCCCCAGCCCGCCGGGAGGTCCGCGACGCGGACCGGCCGAGCGTGCAGCGACAGCGCCGGGCGAAGGCCCGCACCCAGGCCCGCGGCCCGGGGCACGAGCGCCGGGCCCCGTTCGACCAGGAGCTCGTCGGGCACCAGCCCGTAGACGGACAGGCCGGGCCGCACGGCATCCAGTGTGGCGACGTTCCCGAGGAGGATCCCACCCGAGGCCGCGGCGTGGCGGCGCGGCAGGCGCAGCCCGGCTCCCCGAAGGATCGCCGCCGCCGCGTCGAAGCGCTCGAGCTGCGCGCGAGTCCGGTCGTCGTCCTCCGGCGCCTGCATGTGGGTCCAGAGGCCCTCGAGGCGAAGGCTTCGAGCGGTCCGCAGGAGCTCCGCGGCGGCCGGGAGGTCGCTCGCCTGCAACCCCCCGCGCCCCAGGCCCGTCTCGACCTCGAGCAGGACCCCGAGGCGTGGCAGCTTGCGCCCGGCAGGACCATCAACCGCGATCGCCGCAGCCGCGGCCGCGGTCGTGGCGTTCAGCAGCTCCAGGTCGCCGGCCGCGACGGCCACACGCTCGCGGGCGAGCTCGGCGACGAGCGCCGCCGGAACGGGAAAGAGCACCAGGGTCGCGCCGCGGATTCCGGCTTGACGAAGGGCGAGCGCCTCGTCGGCCGTGGCCACGCACACGCCACGCGCACCCGCCGCGAGCACCGTCCGCGCGACCTCGATCGCGCCGTGGCCGTAGGCGTTGCCCTTGACCACGGGGTGGAGCGCGACGCCGGGTCCGGCGAGGCCCTGGAGGACGGCGAGGTTCGCAACGATGGCCCCGAGATCGATCTCCAGCCAGGCGGTCCGCGGCAGCGGCGGCAGTCCCGCGGGCGCAAGGCGCGCGTCGACGCCCGGCCGGACCAGTCGGTCGCTCAGGCCGTTGCTCCGTCCGGCTCGCGCACCCCGAACCCGAGGCGCTTGCCCGACCGGTCTCGATCGGCGATCGCGGCCAGCCGCTTCCGCACCATCGGGATGGCGTCGGGCAGGTCCGAGGCCAGGAGGCCGGCGTCACCGATCCGCTCCCGCACCGCCTCGCCGGCCAGCCCGTGGAGGTACGCCCCCAGCCGCGCGGCGGCCCCGGGCGCCAGCCCCTGGGCCAACAGGGCGCCAACGATCCCCGCCAGGACGTCGCCGGTGCCACCCGTGGCGAGGGCTGGATTCTCGAACGGCAGGACGGCGCCGCTGCCGTCGGGCTCGGCGATGACGGTGCGCGCGCCCTTGAGGATCACGACCTGGCCCCAGCTTCGGGCGGCGTCGAGGGCTGCGGCGGCGCGCGCGGCGTCGTCGCCGGCGAGGTCGCCGTCCGCGCCGGCCTCGATGCCGGCTCCCTCTCGCAGGCGCGCGAACTCGCCGGGATGGGGCGTGAGGACGCACGGCCGCGTCGCGCCCTCCCACCATGCCCCGAGCGTGGCCATCGATCGGAGCGCCTCGGCGTCGAGCACGATCGGCGGGTTGTGGCCCTGGCCACCCGACCTACCGTCGGACCGCGGTTCCGCCGACTCCCCCGTCGGCTCTACGGCCGACTCCCCCGTCGGCTCCCCGGGCGCATGGAGGAGCTCGCGCACGAGCTCCGCGGTGGCGAGCCCGGGCCGCAGGCCGGGACCCAGCACGAGGGCGTCGTGATCGTGGTCGAGGATCCGGGCCAGGGCCGGCTCGGGATCGACCTCTTCGACGTCGTCCTCGGGCAAGGCCATCGTCGTCGCCTCGACGACCTTCGCCGCGAACAGCGGCTGCAGGGACTCCGGGATCGCCAGGGTCACGAGCCCCGCCCCGGCGCGACCGGCCGAGCGGCACACCAGCAGCGCCGCGCCGGCGTAGTCCAGCGAGCCGGCGATGACGAGGACCTTGCCGAAGGTGCCCTTATGCGCACGGGCCGGGCGCGCCGGCAGGAGCGCCGCGGCAGCTCGATCGTCGAGTGTCGGCAGCGCGCCGGGCCCGGGCTCGGCGCCCATGGTCGTCGGGTCCGCGTCCGTCGCCGGTTCGTGGCGCTGGAAGCCCAGGCGACGGCCCTCAGGCACGATCCGGCGCGCCTTCCGCCAGCGAGCGCAGACGCTCCATCCGCGCCAGGATCCGCCGCTCGCGGTCGTCGAGGCGCTCCTCGACGTCGACCGGGAACAGGAAGCGCCCGCCCGCGGTCCGGGTGCCGTAGGCGATCGCGACCGCGTAGTCGCCCTCGTGGCTGATCGACACCGCGATCCGGCTCATCCCCAGCTGGTCGGCCCGTCGCAGGGCTCGATCGTGGAGCCGGACGGCCGGCTGGCCCGTCGGGAGCCGCTCGATCTCGATCTCGCGCCAACCGACCCCGCGGACGCCCAACCCGAGGACCTTGCTGACGGCCTCCTTCGCGGCCCAGCGGCCGGCGAACGTCTCGCCCCGGTCCCGCACGTAGCGCTGCTCCGACGCCGTGAGGACGCGGTTGCTGAAGCGGGCCCCGAAGCGATCCATCGCGTCGCGGATCCGCTGGACCTTGATGATGTCGATCCCGACCTCGGGAATCGCCGGGGCCGGGGCCGGGGCCGCCGGGCCGCCGTCGTCATGGGCCGCCACGCCCAGAACCCTACTCGACCGTCACCGACTTCGCGAGATTGCGCGGCTGGTCGACGTCGGTGCCGCGGGCCACCGCGACGTGGTAGGCGAACAGCTGCAGCGGGATGATCGCGAGGACGGGGCTGAGCAGCTCGTGCGTGTCCGGCACCCAGCACACGTCGTCCGCGATCCGGCCGATCTGCTCGTCGCCTTCGGTCGCCACGGCCAGGACGCGAGCGTCGCGAGCGCGGCCCTCCATGATGTTCGAGACGAGCTTGTCGTACGTGTGCGACCGCGTCGCGACGGCCACGAGCGGGCACTCGGCATCCAGCAGCGAGATCGGGCCGTGCTTCAGCTCGCCGGCCGCATAGCCCTCGGCGTGGACATAGCTGAGCTCCTTGAGCTTCAGTGCCCCTTCGAGCGCCGCGGGGTACGAGGCGCCGCGACCGACGTACATGAAGCCCCGTGAGTTGACGTAGCGCCGCGCGAGGTCGTAGGCCCGTGGGGCGTTGAGCTCCAGCGCTCGTGCGGCCGCGCCCGGCAGCGTGCGGAGCCCCGCCACCAGCTCCGCCTCGGCGTCGTCGTCCAGCGTTCCGCGAAGTCTGGCGATCGCGGCGGCGAGGACCACCAGCGTGGTGACCTGCGTGACGAACGTCTTCGATGCCGCGACGGCGATCTCGGGGCCGGCCTGGAGGAACAGCACGGCGTCGGTCTCGCGGGTGATCGCCGAGCCCACCGTGTTGGTGATGGCGACGATCGGGCAGCCCTGCTCCCGGGCGAGACGGGTCGGGGCGATCGTGTCGGCCGTCTCGCCCGACTGGGTCACCGCGATGACGAGCGCCCGCTCGTCGAGCGGCGGCGGGTCGTACCGGAACTCCGAGCCGACGGTCACCCGAGCCGGCAGGTCCGTCCAGGCCTGCAGCGCGGCGGCCCCGACCTGGGCGGCGTACGACGCGGTTCCGCAGGCGACGAGCTCGACCCGCGTCGCGGCGCGGATCGCGTCCGCGAGCCCGGCAATCTCGGGCACGTGGACGTGGCCGTCCCGGCCGACCCGGCCCGCCAGCGACTGGCGCAGGGCGTCGGGCTGCTCGTGGATCTCCTTGAGCATGAAATGCTCGAAGCCGCCCTTCTCGGCCGCTTCGGTCGTCCAGTCGACGATCGTCTCGCCGCGCTCCCGGACCACGCCATCGATGTCGGTCACGACGACGCCCGACGGCCGGACGTCGGCCACGTCGCCATCCTCAAGGAAGATGACCCGGTTGGTGTGGGCCAGGATCGCCGAGACGTCGCTGGCGATGAAGCTCTCCTCGCCGTTGAGGCCGACGATCAGCGGGACGTTCATCCGGGCGCCGACGAGCCGGCTGATCTCGCGGCGATGCATGACCGCGAGGGCATACGCCCCGTCGAGCTGGCGAAGGGCCGCGCGGACGGCGTCGGCGAGGTCGCCGTCGTAGGCCTCCTCGACGAG
>DASXQE010000044.1:0-2934 GCA_036493155.1 Candidatus Limnocylindrales bacterium
CATCTATTCGGGCGGCCTGGGGGTCCTGGCCGGCGACCACATGAAGGCCGCCAGCGACATGGCCCTGCCCCTCGTCGGGGTGGGGCTGTTCTACCGCAACGGCTACTTCCGCCAGACGATCGATGCCGACGGCCACCAGGAACACCGCTATCCCGACTACGACCCGCACCGGCTGCCGCTGAGCCGGGCCCTCGGGCGCGAGGGCGAGCCGCTGGCCGTCACCGTCGAGCTGCCGGGCCGGGACGTCCGCTGCGACGTCTGGGTCGCGCACGTCGGCCGGGTGCCGGTCCTGCTCCTCGATTCGGACACGACCGCCAACGACCCGGCGGACCGGCCGATCACCCACATCCTGTATGTCCGCGGCCGCGAGATGCGGCTCTACCAGGAGCTCATCCTCGGGGTCGGCGGTGTCCGGGCGCTGCGTGCCCTCGGCATTTCGCCATCGGTCTGGCACCTCAACGAGGGCCACTCGGCGTTCCTGCTGGCAGAGCGCGCCCGGGAGTTCGTCGCCGCCGGCGCGGAGCTCGAGGATGCCCTCGCCCAGGTCGCCCGGAACGCCGTGTTCACGATCCACACCCCCGTCTCGGCCGGCAACGAGCGCTTCGATGCCGACCTCGTGCGCCGCGTCGCCGGGCCGCTGCTGGACGGCGACGGCCGGCCTCGGACCGGCGGGGTCCCGGTCGAGCGACTGCTCGAGATCGGGCGCGGCCCGGATCACGATGCCGGCCAGTTCGACATGACCGCGTTCAGCCTGCGGCTGACCAACGGGGCCAACGCGGTCAGCAAGCTCCACGCCGCGACCGCCAACGCGACGTGGCACGGCACGACCCCGCACGACATCCTCGCCATCACCAACGGCATCCACACCCCGACGTGGCTGGGTGGCTCGATCCGCGAGCTGGACGAGAAGTACCTGGACGCCGACCTCGACGACCTCGACGCGTCCACCGAGGCGACGCGCTGGTGGGACCGGCTCGACCGGATCCCCGCCGCCGAGCTGTGGGAGGCCCACCTGCGCCAGAAGGGCGAGCTGGCAGTGTTCGCCCGCGGCCGGCTGCGCTACCAGTTCGCCCGCCACGGCGAGCCGCCGCGGGAGCTCGAGGAGCTCGCCGACGTGCTCGATCCGGCGGCCCTGACGATCGGCTTCGCGCGGCGATTCGCGACCTACAAGCGGGCCGCGATGATCTTCACCGACCTCGAACGCCTCGCGCGCCTCGTCTCGAACCCCGACCGTCCGGTCCAGATCGTCTTCGCCGGCAAGGCCCACCCGGCGGACCGTCCGGGCCAGGCCGTGATCCAGGAGATCTTCACCCGCAGCCGGTCGCCGGAGCTGCACGATCGAGTCTTCATCCTCGAGGACTACGACATGCGGGCAGCCCGATTCCTGGTCCAGGGCGTCGACGTCTGGCTGAACAACCCGCGCCGGCCGCTGGAAGCCTCGGGCACGTCGGGCATGAAGGCCGCGGTCAACGGCATCGTCAACCTCAGCGTCCTCGACGGCTGGTGGGACGAGGGCTGGACCGGCGACAACGGCTGGGCGATCGGTGGGCGCGACACGCTGGCGGACGAGGGCGCCCAGGACTGGGCCGACGCGATGGACCTCTACCGGATCCTGGAGGACGAGGTCGTCCCGCTGTACTTCGAGCGGGACGCGGACGGCCTCCCGCGCGGCTGGATCGAGAAGATGCGCCGCTCGACCGCGACGACGCTCTGGAACTTCTCCACGACCCGGATGCTCCAGCAGTACACCGAAGGGCTGTACCTCCCGGCCGCCGGGATCGACGTCGGCGAGGGCCTCGAAGTCAGCCAGCGGTGAGCGGCCGGAGGTGAGCGGCCGGATCTCGCTGGCCCTGGTCCTCCACAATCACCAGCCGGTCGGCAACTTCGGCTGGGTCATCGATGAGGTCTACCGCCAGGCCTACGAGCCGATGGTCGGCGCGCTCGAGCGCCATCCCGGGATCCGCGTCGGGCTGCATTACAGCGGTCCCCTGCTCGAATGGCTCCGGGCCGAGCGACCCGAGCTGATCGACCGCCTGCGCGCCCTCGTCGCGCGGGACCAGGTGGAGATCCTCGGCGGCGGCCTGTACGAGCCGATCCTGCCGTCGCTGCCGGCGCGGGACCGCATCGGGCAGCTGGAGCGGATGGCGGTCGCCGTGGAGGCCGCATTCGGCCGGCGGCCGGCCGGGGCGTGGCTGGCCGAGCGTGTCTGGGAGCCGGACCTGCCCGGACCCCTCGCGACCGCGGGCTACCGCTACACGATCCTCGACGATGCCCACTTCCGGGCGGCCGCGATCGCCGCGGACGCGATGTGGGGCCCGTACCTGACCGAGGACCAGGGCCGGACCCTGACCGTCTTCGGGACCGAGCAGGGACTCCGCTACCGGATCCCGTTCCAGCCGGTCGACGACGTCATCGACTACCTCCGAGCGCACGCGACCGAGGCCGGGGAGCGGGTCGGGATGATGGGCGACGACGGCGAGAAGTTCGGGGCGTGGCCCAGCACCTGGGAGCACTGCTGGGGCGAAGGCCACTGGGTCGAGGACTTCTTCGGCGCTGTTGAGTCGAATCGCGACTGGCTGACGCCGGTCCGCCCGGGCGACTGGTTGGCCGATCACGCGCCCGTAGGCCGGGCCTACGTGCCCACGAGCTCGTACGCCGAGATGAGCGAGTGGGCCCTGCCGCCAGCGGAGAGCCTGGCGCTCAGCGCCGCGCTCCATCGCGCCCGCCACGAGGGCGGCCCCGAGGCGCGCTGGCTGCGCGGCGGCTTCTGGCGCAACTTCCAGGTCCGCTACGGCGAGATCAACGACCTCCACAAGCAGATGCTCCGGACGTCGGCCAAGGTCGCGGCGATGGCGCGGGACCCGGCCGACCGGGGCGACGCCCACGATCCGGCCCGCGAGGCCGCCGTCGAGGTGGCCACCGACCAGCTCTATC
>DASXQE010000045.1:0-5320 GCA_036493155.1 Candidatus Limnocylindrales bacterium
GTCGAGGATCCCGACGGCGGGCTCCGGCGCGATCGCTCGCCGGTCTTCGTGACCCACGTGTCACTGCCGCCATCGGCCATCGGCAGTGGCCTGGTCGTCGAGCTGACGGCCTTCGACAATCTCGGGCGGGACCTGGGCGCCGTTCGAACGATCGTGTCGTCGTTCGGCCGGGTGGCGCCGAGGATCGACACCTCGCTGGTCCGCTGACCGGGGCGCACCTCCGCGGCGGCCTCGCCGGGGCGCGCCGGGTGGCGCATCGCCGCTCAGTGGCGGAGCTCGGATGCCTCGCCGGGAGCGACGTCCGGGTGGCGCCGCGCCAGCCAGTCGGCGATCGCCCAGTAGGTCGTCTTGAACTCGATCCCGTCCCACGGGATCGCCGCCGGCGCGAAGCTCGCGACCTCGAGCGTCTCCGCGCTCGTGCGCGGCTCGCCACCGATGACCCGGGCCTCGAACGCGATGACCACGACGGCGGCTTCGAGGCGGGCATACAGGCCGATGATCTCGGCCGGCTCGACCACGAAACCGGTCTCCTCCAGCGTCTCGCGGCGAGCCGCCTCGGTGACCGTCTCATCGATCTCGAGGAAGCCGCCGGGCTGGGCCCACGTGCCGTAGCCGGGCGGGATGCCGCGGCGGATCAGGACCAGGAGGCCATCGTCGGTCACCGGCAGCGTCGTCACGACGAGCCGCGGGTTGACGTACGCGACGTGACCGCAGGTCGGGCAGGCGAGGCGATGACGCTCCTCGCCCGGCACTGGACCGAACACGAGCTCCGTCCCGCAGCGGCTGCAATAGTTGATCGTCGCGCCGAGCCAGTCGGGCACGCCGCCCCCGGAATCGATGTCGGTGGGCCGGCCATCCGGCCCGCGATCGAGCGCGAGGTCGAGGGCCGCGCGGTCGTGCGGCGAGCCGTCGTCGGTCATGCCAGGAGGACGGCGATCCACGCCACGGCGATGACGGCGACGCCGATGAGCCCGACGACGACCCAGCTCAGCCGGAACAGGCCGCGCCCGCGGTTCACCGGCATCCAGGCCCAGGCGCTCCGCCAGATCCGGAGGATCGCGTCGCCGGTCGTGACGATCAGGATCGGGCCGCCGATCAGCACGCACAGCTTCACCAGCGGGCTGCCGAACGTCGACCCGGTCTCGAGGGCGGTGATGGCAACGAAGCCGGCGACGAGGGCGATCGCCGACAGGTTGATGTAGTGCCGCTGGAGCGGGGTGGGTGCCGTCTCGGGGATTCGATCGGGCGGCCGTGACGCGGCCGCCGGCGTTCCGGCAGCGCCGGCCTGCGGGACCGCCTGCCGGTCGAGGACCGGCATCCCGGGCTCCCAGCGCGGGTCGTCCATGCCCTCGGTCATGCCCGAAAGCCTAGAGCGGCGCCTCGTTGGACGGGTCATCCATGACCATCCGGGCCTGGTCGGCCCGGTAGGCCGCGAGGCGGGCCGCGAGCGCGTCGTCGGTCAGCGCCAGGATCTCGGCGGCCAGCAGGGCCGCGTTCTCGGCGTTGCCGATCGCAACTGTCGCGACCGGGATGCCGCGAGGCATCTGGACGATCGACAGGAGCGAGTCCAGGCCACCCAGGTGCTCCGTCGGGATCGGGACGCCGATGACCGGCAGGAGCGTCTTCGCGGCGAGCATCCCGGGGAGGTGGGCCGCGCCGCCGGCACCGGCGATCAGCACCCGGAGGCCGCGGCCGGCGGCGAGCTCGGCGTAGCGGAACAGGTGGTCGGGCGTCCGGTGGGCGGACACGACCCGAAGCTCGCTCGGCACGTCGAGCATGTCGAGCAGCGCCGTGGTCCGCTCGAGGATCGGGAAGTCGGAACGGCTGCCACCAACGACCCCGACCAGCGGGCGCTCGTCAGCCACGGGGGCACCCGCGGGCGTCAACCCTGCGCGTCATGGGCGGGGGTCCTCCGCGCCCGCCCACGACAGCGCGGCGCGCGCCTCGCGCGCTCGGGCGAGCGCCTCGTCGGGCGACGCGCCGAGCGCGGTCACGTGGCCCATCTTCCGGCGGTCGAAGACGTCGCGCTTGTCGTACAGGTGCACGTGGACGTCCGGCATCCGGAGGGCCTCCACCAGCCCCTGCAGCCGGGCCGGCCGCCGCGCCCCGTCGCCGAGGACGTTGACCATCGCGGCGGCCGGGCTGCGCGGCGCGACGTCGCCGAGCGGCAGGCCGCAGATCGCGCGGACGTGCTGCTCGAACTGGCTCGTGGCCGCACCCTCGATCGTCCAGTGGCCGCTGTTGTGGACGCGCGGAGCGAGCTCGTTGACCACCAGCTGCCCGTCGGCCATCACGAACAGCTCGACCGTCAGCACGCCGACGAGGCCCATCCCGGTGGCCAGCAGCTCGCCGAGCTCCTGGGCGCCGTGCGTGATCTCCGCTCCGAACCCGGACGGCACGACCGATTCGACCAGGATCCCGGCGTCGTGGACGTTCCGGGTCGGCTCGTACGCGACCATCGTCCCGTCGGCGGCGCGCCCGACGACCACGGACAGCTCGGCCTCGAAGTCGACCTCCCGCTCCACCAGCGTGGGCGCCTCGATGCGGTGGTCGGCCAGGTGGGCGTCGACGTCGTCATCCGAGGCGAGCCGCCACTGCGACCGGCCGTCGTAGCCGCCGATGTTGGCCTTGACCCGCACCGGGTAGCCCAGCTCGCGAGCCGCCGATCGGAGCTCATCGGCCGACGCGGCCTGGCGCCACGCCGCCACCGGCACGCCGTTGTTCTCCAGGAACTTCCGCTCCGCGAGGCGGTCCTGCGTGATCTTCAGCGGATAGGGCCCGGGCCGGATTGGCCGGAGGCCGTCGTCGATGGCCGAGACCAGCGGTGCCGACACGTGCTCGAGCTCGTAGGTGATGACCGACGAGCCACCGACGAGCCGCCGCGCTGCCTCGAGGTCGGAGTACGTGCCGACCTCGACCCGATCGGCGACGCCCGCCGCGGGGCAGTTCGGATCGGGATCGAGGATCGCGACCCGGTAGCCGAGCTGATGGGCGGCGATGCAGACCATCCGGCCGAGCTGGCCGCCACCCAGGATCCCGATCGTGGCCGGCGGGTTGATCGCCGGCGGGACGAACCCGAGCTGCCGGTAGATCCCCAGAATCCAGGTCGTCTTCGAGTGAGTGTACCGAAAGCCGTCGACCGGGCCGCCGCGGGTGATCGCCCGCTTCAGCTCCTCGTACTGGCGCTTCAGTTCGGGATCGGAGCGGAGCGCGTCGCGGAAGGCGATGTCCCGCGGGAAGTCGCCGCCTTTCGGCTGGACATGCAGGTGGATCCGGAAGCGATGGCCCTCGAGGTCGTACGAGCCGACCGGCATCGGGCGCGTGGGCGGCCATGGGTCCGGGCCGGGCTGGGGCTGGAAGCCCAGGTCGTAGAGCATGGCGACGACGCCCGGGATCTGGGCCGGCTCGGTCTCGATCGACAGGTCGACGATGCCCTTGCCCGGCAGGCCCGGGACGGCCGTGCTGCCGATGTGCTCGACCGCGAGGTCGGGACGGCGCTGGCGGACGAGCTCGTCCACACGCCGAGCGACGACCTCGGTCCGGGGATCCCACTCGTGGACCTCCGCCGTTCGGCGTTCGTACGGCCCGATCGGCCGGGTGGCGGTGTGCGTCACGGCTGGGAAGTGTAAAGGCCCAAATCTGGCTGGCTCGACGAACGATGGACACCACGCACGTGTCCGGCGTGAATCCCGACGCCGGAGCGGCCCGGAACGCTGCATGCGCGCGCCGGATGCATCCGGGCCGTATCCTGCGCGCCATGCTCAAGCAGGTCGTCGGGCGTCGCCTCGTCGAGGTGGACGTCGGCTAGCTCGCCGAGGTCGTTGCCCGCCACGAGCGGGTGACGATCGATGTCGGCACGGGTGATGGTCGAGCGGTCCTCGCCGCCGCGGCCCGTGAACCGAGGACCCTCGTCATCGGCCTGGACGCGGACGCCGCGTCCATGGCCGAGGCATCACGGCGCGTCGCTCGGGCGGCTCGTGCGGCCGGGACGGGCGGCTGGCCCAACGCGCTGTTCGTCGCCGCGGCCGTCGAGGCCATGCCGGACGAGCTCGCCGGGCTCGCGTCGCTGGTGACCGTCCGATTCCCGTGGGCCGGCCTGCTGCGTGGCGTGCTGGGCCGGGACGCCTTGGTCGTGGCCGGGATCGCGTCGGTCCTTGCCCCCGGTGGTGTCGTGGAGCTGCTCCTCGCGCCTGCCGCGCGGGACCGCCTGGCCGAGCTCCCCACCGAGCCGAGCGACATCGAGGCCGCCGTCGCGGGAGGCTTCGAGCCGCACGGGCTCCGGGTCGTCGAGGCCCGCACGGCCTCGACCGACGAGATCCGCGCGTCGCATTCGACCTGGGCGAAGCGCCTGCTCGGCGGGAGCCAGCACCGGGGCGAGCCATCGGATCGGGCCGTCATCCTCGTCCGGCTGCGATGATGGCGCCGGTGACGTTTCCAGTCGTGCCCCTGCTGATCGACGTCGACACTGGCATCGACGACAGCCTCGCGCTCCTGTACGCCGTCGCCTCGCCCGAGGTGGAGCTGGTCGGCGTCACGTGCGTCGGCGGCAACGTGCCGGCGCGGCAGGTCGAGCTGAACACCCGCGCCGTGCTGGAGCTCGCCGGCGCCACGACCGTGCCCGTGGCCCTCGGCGACGAGCAGCCCCTCGTCAAGCAGCTCGCGACCGCGGAGGACACCCACGGCGGCAAGGGCATCGGCTACGCGACCCTGCCCCCGCCGACGATGCCGCTCGACCCGCGCCATGCCGTGGACCTGATCCTCCAGGCGGTCCATGCCCGGCCGGGCGAGATCACGCTCGTGACCCTCGGGCCCCTCACGAATCTCGCCCTCGCCCTGGAGCGCGACCCGGCCCTGCCCTTCCTGCTGAAGGGCTGGACCCTGATGGGCGGCGCGTACGGCGTGCCGGGCAACACCACGCCCACCGCCGAGTGGAACATCTTCGTGGACCCCGAGGCCGCCAAGGCCTGCTTCGCCGCCTGGGCCTCGGCCCGCGCCACGTCGCTGGCCGACGGCCAGCCGATCCCCTACCCGCTGGCGATGGGTCTCGACGTCACCGAACAGGTCCGGATCATCGGCGAGCAGCTCCGGCATCTCGCCGTGCGGGCCGGCGCGCGGCCGGTCGACGCGGAGGCCCTCGCCCATGAGCCTGCCCGGGCGACGGGCAGCGTCGCCGACGATCCGATCCTGACCTACGTCGTCGATGCCCTGCGCTTCTACTTCGAGTTCCATGCCGCCAACGACGGCTTCTACGGCGCGGTCATCCACGACCCGTTCGCGGTCGCGGCGACGATCGACCGGACGCTCGTCACGACGCGGCCGC
>DASXQE010000046.1:0-7224 GCA_036493155.1 Candidatus Limnocylindrales bacterium
CTTGACCCAGATCACGCCCTTGAGGTCGCCGCCCCAGCGGCCCTTGTAGTCCTTCGGGGGTGGCGGATCGAACGGCGGCGCCTCCTGCGCGAGCGCGTCGAGGCGCTTGCGAAGCTGGCGCCGCGTCACGGCGTTGAAGCCGGAGCCGACCTTCCCCGCGAACCGCAGCTTCCGGGTCGCGCGCTTGCCCTTGCCCTCGACCTCGTAGACACCGACCACGACGGCACCGAGGTCGCGCGCCGCGCCCTCCCCCGGCGTGAAGCCGCCCACGACCAGCTCCTGCTCGGGCCGGTGCTTGATCTTCAGCCAGGCCTTGGATCGAACGCCCGGCTCGTAGGCCGAGCGGCGATGCTTGGCGACGACACCTTCGAGGCCCTGGGCGCCGGCCGCCGCGAGGAACGCCTTGCCCTCGCCGACGATGTGGTCGGCGTAGCGAACCCGGCGATCGCCGGTCCGCAGGACCGTCCGCAGCAGCGCCTTGCGGTCGTCGAGTGGGACCTGCAGCAGCGATCGGCCGTCGAGGTGGAGGAGGTCGAAGGCCTGGTACACGAGCTTGGGCGAGCGGCCGCCGGTCAGCTCTTGGAGCAGCCCGAAGTCCGGCAGCCCGGCATCGTCCAGGGCCACGACCTCGCCGTCGACGATCGCCTGCTCGGCATTGATCCACGTCGCGGGCGTGAGCAGCCCCGGGAAGTACGTCTCGCCGTCCTTGCCGTTGCGGGTGAACAGCTTGGCCTTGCCGTCGCGGATGACGGCCTCGATGCGGTAGCCGTCCCACTTGACCTCGAACAGCCAGTCGTCGTCATCGAAGGCCTTGCCGACGAGCGTCGCGGCCATCGGCTCGATGAAGGACGGCAGGCGCTCGTCCCTGGCCTTCGAGAGATCGATCTCGGCCGTGGCGGCGGGCGCATGGCTGATCCAGATGGCGTCCTTGGCGGCCTTGACCTCGTCGTTGGTCCGGCCGGTCTTGACGCTCCTGGGATGGTCCTCGGCATCCCAGCCGGGCTCCGCCTCGGCATCCTTCTTGTGGAGCAGGAGCCACTGCTCGCCGCCGCCCTCGTCGCCGCTCCAGGTCGAGCCGCTGCGGCCTCGCCCGCTGGTCTTCACGATCGTGAACCGGCCCTTGAGCTTCTCGCCGCGGAGGCTGAACTTCAGCTCGCCATCGGCGATCGCCTTGAGCGGATCGGGCGTCTCGGGGTCCGGCGTCCAGGTGCCCCAGTCCCAGACGATGACGTCGCCGCCGCCGTACTCGCCCTTCGGGATGACGCCTTCGAAGTCGAAGTACTCGAGCGGATGGTCCTCGACGTGGATCGCCATCCGTCGCTGGCTCGAATCGAGGCTGGGGCCGCGCGGCACGGCCCACGACGCGAGGACGCCGTCGACCTCCAGCCGGAAGTCGTAGTGCAGCCGCGTGGCGCGATGGCGCTGGACGACGAAGCGGCCGCCGGCGGGCCCCCCGCCGGCCTGCGGGCCGGCAGCCCCGCGCGGCTCCGGGGTCTTCGAGAAGTCGCGCTTGCGGTGGTACTCGTGCAGCGGCATGGCCTGACTCGTGCGCTCGGCGTTCTGCGGCCGACCTAGGCCGAGCCGCGCTCGCGGACGAGCTGGATCGCAGCGCGCGGACCGGCTCGCCACTCGGCGCCGTGGCCCGGCAGCGTCAGGGCCGCGGCCACGGCCTCGAGTCGCGCCAGCGAGGCGATCGCCGTCGGCGCGTCCGCCGTGAAGGGCGCGAGCTGGGGACCGCGGCGGCCGGTCGTGACGGCATAGGTCGCGAGCGCATCGCCCACGCACAGGGCGTCGTGGGCCGGGAAGTGGAGCGCGGCGCTGCCGGGCGTATGGCCGGGCACCAGGATGACGCGCGGCGATCCGGGCACGTCCAGGGTCGCCCCATCCCCGAACGTCTCGACCGCCGCGACCTTGAGCTGGCCGAGGGCGCCGTGGCGCGCCGACCACAGCAGGAAGCCCAGGATCGGGCCCGGGCGCCAGGGCCCGAATCCGCGCGCGGGGTTGCCCACCTTGCCGGTCGCGAGCGCCGCGTCGAGCTCGTGGACGCGGACCGGGATGGCGGCCCGGCGGGCTCGTTCGGCGAAGCCGATGTGGTCGGAGTGGCCGTGGGTCAGCAGCAGCGCCCGGACGTCGCCGACCGACCGGCCGATGGATCCCAGCGCCGCCGGCAGGTCCTGCCAGTAGCTCGGCACCCCGGCATCGACGACCGTGACGTCGCCGCCATCGACCAGGACGTAGCTGTTGACGATGTCGTCGCCGAGCCGGTGGACGCCCGGCCCGAGCTGTGTCAGCACCGCGGGATCAGGCGCTCTTGCGCTTCCTCGCCGGCCGATCGGCGCGCTCCTCGGCGTCACCGTGGTCGGCGTCGCGGGCGGCCGCGGCGGCGGTCTTGGCCTTCGTCCCCGAGCGGGCGGCGCGGCGCGAGCGGGCTTCGTCGACGGAGACCGGCTGCTCGGCCTTGGCGTTGCGGGCGTCGGTCGCGGCCTTGACGCTGGCCTGGAGGGCGGCCATGAGGTCGACGAGCTTCGTGCCTTCTTCGGGCTCCGGGATGCTGATCGTCTCGCGGCCCTCGACCTTGGATTCGATGACCTGCATGAGCGCCTCGCGGTACTCGTCGCGGTACTGCTCCGGATCGAACTCACCGGTCATCGCCTGGATCAGCTGCGCGGCCATCCGCTTCTCGGCCGGCTTGACCTCGGCTTCCTCGGTGGGCAGGTCGAGCTCACCGAGCGCCCGGATCTCGTCGGGCCAGTACAGGGTCGAGAGCAGCATCGTGTTCTCGAACGGGTTCATCGCGGCCAGCGCTTCGCGGTCCCGGATGACGATCTTGCAGATCGCGGTGAGGCCCTCGTCCCGGAGGACCGACTGCAGCAGCTGGAACGCCTTCCGCCCGACCTTGTCCGGCTCGAGGTAGTAGGCCTGCTTGACGAAGCGGGTGTGCGTCTGGGCCTTGTCCGACTCGACGAACTGCTCGATCTCGATGGAGCGGACCGTCTTCAGCGGCAGCTTCTCGAGGTCCTCGTCGGTGATGACCACGTACTTGTCGGGGGCGTACTCGAAGCCCTTGACCGTGTCCGACCGCGGGATGATCTCCTCATCCTCGGGGCACCAGATCTTCATCTGGATCCGAGCGTCGTCCTTCTCGTGGAGCATGTGGAAGCTGACGCCGGCCCGCGACTCCGTCGCGAGGTACAGCTTCACCGGGATGGTGACGAGGCCGAACTGGATGGCCCCCTTCCACATGGAACGCGGCACGGCAGATCCTCGTGGTCGTCGCGCTCGCCGCTTGCCCGCGAGCGGACCGCGACTCTACCACTCGACGGCAACGACCCCAGCCAACGACGCGGGCCGCAACGTGTCACCGGTGTCACGAGCGGCGGCCAAGGGAAGCCAGCCGTCCGCCGGGCGGTGTCAGTCCGCGGCGGGCTCGGTCCGGCGCGTCGCCGCCGCCACCGGCGACGGCGAAAGGCGCTCCAGGTCGGCGAGGCGGCGATCGACCGCCCGGCGGTCGAGCCGCGGCCTGCGCATCCGCATCAGGAGCCTGGTTACGAGTCGGGTCACCACGCCGGGATCGTGCCCCGCCGCCCGCGTCCGCGCGAGCCGTACGTTCGTACCGCGGACCCGCTCAGCCGCTCGTCAGCTCGCGCTCCGCCGTCGCGATCCAGCCGAGGATGGCCTCGCGCAGCTTGTCCAGCGCCGTGGACACGCCCGTCGACGTGTTGCTGATGCTCGTGAGCTGGGTCTTGAGACCCCGGATCGTGTCGAGGGTCGCCCGGATGTGATCCAGGGCCTGTCCGACCGCGGCGACATCCACCTCGGCCTGGCGCTCCCGCAGGGTCGCGACCGCGAGGAGGCGCGCCAGCTTGACCGCCGCCTCCAGCGTGGCCGCGTCGGGAGCGGCCGGATCGATGACCGCGTAGACGTCGCCGCCCCGGACGTCGAACGGCGCGATCCCCGTCGGCGCGTGCGCCGGCGAGAACACGACGAGGGCGACGCACGCATCGCGGTTGGCCTTGGCGGCCCGGAGCTCGTCGCGCATCACCCGGCCGGAGACCTCGCGGTCCTTGGCCTCGATGACCAGGCGGAGCTCGCAACCGGGGCTGACGGCCGAGTCGATCGTCAGCACGAAGTCGCCCTTCTTGGAGCGGCCGTCGTTGCCGGCCTCCGTGCCGGTCCGCTCGAGCAGGTCGTTCGAGCCACGGGCAATGTCGCCCAGCATGGCCTCGAGCAGGTCCTCGAAGTCCGCGCCCTTCGCGGCGGAACGGGCCCGCTCCTCGCCACGGGCCTTCTGCGCGGCCTCGAGCGCGACGAGCCGCTCCTGCAGCGCCGTGAAGCCGTGCTCCATCTCCTGGCGGAACTGGTACAGCGGCGAGCCGAGGCGGGTCGGGTCCAGCAGGGTCGCGAGGCGCGAGCCGTCGCCGTCGAAGTACTGCTCCAGCATCCCGCGGAGCTGGCCCATGGCCGAGTCGCGGCGCTTCGGATCGAACAGCTCGTCGACCATCGTCCGGAGCTTGCCGCGGTCGCCGAGGAACGCCTCCAGCGTCCGGGGCAAGCGCCCATCGCCGTCCGCGAAGTTCGTGCGGAGCACCTGCTCGAGGGCCTTGGCCGCAGCGTCGTTGGCGCTGCGGCTCTGGTCGGCGAAGCGGTCGAACTCCGCCCGCACGGCGTCGACGTTCAGGGTCACGCCGACGCTCTGGAGGGCCGTCAGGCCGATCTTGAGCGCACGCTCGACGAGCAGGGCGTGATCATCCATCGGCTGGGCGGCGAGCCAGGCGGTCGCCTGCCCATCCACCAGGACGAGGTGGTCCACCAGCAGCCGCTCGCCGTCGAGGCGCACGCGGCTCTCCGAGCTGCCGGGGAAGGTGACGATGCGGGCTTCCATGGCCGGACCATGACCGGCCGCTGTGACAGCTCCCCTGTCACGACCCCCGATAGGTGCTCGCCGCGTACGGCGCCAGCAGCAGCGGCACGTGGCACGAGCGCGCGACATCATCCACGCGGAAGTCGACCGCGATGCGCTCGAAGAACCGGCCATCGTCGCCGCCTTCGTCGCGGGGCCCGCTTGGCCTGAACTCGAGGCGGTAGACGCCCGCCGTCAGCGGGCGGTCGAGCAGGTCGCGAATCCGCCCGTCGCCATCGGTCAGCGCCTGCGTCATCCGGACCGCCCGGCCATCGTCGTCGAGCTTGGACAGCGTCACGTGGACGCCGGCCGCCGGCTTGCCCGAGGCCGTGTCGAGGACGTGCGTCGAGATCGTCGGTCGCGCGTCCGTGCTGCCCGTCCCGTTCGCGGCCACGTATCCTCCCGAGCCATGAGCCATCTGGAGATCGACGTCGGCGACCTGCACTTTACCGCCCGCTGGGAGAGCGCCGCCCCGGCCACGATCGAAGCGATCCGGCGGATGCTGCCGATCGACTCGAACCTGATCCACTGCCGCTGGTCCGGCGAGTCGACCTGGATCCCGTACGGCGAGTTCCGGCCCGGGATCGACTATGAGAACCACACCTCCCATCCCGCGCCCGGGATGCTGGCGATGTATCCCGGCGGGATCAGCGAGTGCGAGATCTTCTTCCCGTACGGCGCCTGCACGACGTCATCGAAGGTCGGCCAGCTCGCGGCCAACCACTTCGCCACCATCGATCCCGACGAGGGCTGGGCCGATCGGCTGCGCGAGGTCGGCCGGCGAACGCTCTGGGACGGCGCCCAGGCCATCCGTATTCGAGAGGTCGACTGACGTGGCGGGCGCGGCGGTCGGGATCACGGTCGCGATCATCGTCGCCATCTGGGCGGCCCTGCGGAGTCGAAACCGACGCCGGTGAGCGACCTGCTCATCCGCGGCGGGGCCGTTGTCACGGCAGTCCGCTCCCAGCGGGCCGATGTCCTGGTCCGGGGCGAGACGATCGAGGCCGTCGAGGCCGACCTGTCGGCGAAGGCGGCGGACCGCGACGTCGAGGTCATCGATGCGACGGGCCTGCTCGTGCTCCCCGGCGCCATTGACGTGCACACCCATACGCGCGTCGCCTCCGACGCCGAGCCGGATCGGTTCTTCCAGGATTCCGTGGCAGCGGCGTTCGGCGGGACCACGACGTTCCTCGCGTTCAACAACCCAGGCACGGGCTCCTCGCCCGCGGCCGAGCGCTCGCTGCGGGCGGGCCTGCGCGAGTTTCGAGCCGCCACGGAGCGCGATTCGGCGATCGACTACGCCCCGAGCCTCGCGATCAGCGGCCGGATGGAGCACCTCCTCGAGGAGCTGCCGGCGATCGTCGACGAGGGGGTGCCGACCGCGAAGGCATTCATGGTCTTCGACTTCCGACTGGACGATCGACGCCTCTTCGAGGCGATGCGGACGCTCGGGGATCGGGGCGGGATGCTCCAGGTCCACTGCGAGGATCCGGTCCTCATCGACGCGGCGGTCGCCGATGCGCTGGCCCGCGGCGACACCGCGCCCCGGTTCCACGCCACGACCCGCTCGACCGAGGCCGAGGCGGTGGCGACGCACCGGGTGATGGCCTTCGCGCGGGCAGCGGACGCGCCGGTCCACGTCGTCCATCTGTCGTCTGCCGTGGCCCTCCGCGAGGTCCGCGAGGCGAAGGCCTCGGGCGTGCGGGCGCACGCGGAGACCTGCCCCCATTACCTCGCGCTGACCGACGAGCGCTACGCCGACCCGGACCCCGAGGTCGTCGCGGGTTCTGTCATCTCGCCGCCGCTGCGGTCAGCGTCGGACCAGGACCAGCTCTGGGCCGGCCTCGCGTCGGGCGACCTCGACCTCATCGCCACGGATCACGTGCCGGATCGGATGGACCGCGAGAAGGCCGAGGCCCTGCGCGGCCTGCCGTTCGACCGGGTGAGCAACGGCGCCCCCGGCATCGAGACGCTGCTGGCGATCGCGTACGGCGAGGGCGTGGCTCGAGGTCGACTGTCGATCGAGCGCCTGGTCGACGTCCTGTCGACGACGCCCGCGAGGCTGTATGGCCTCCATCGGAAGGGCGCCATCGAACCGGGGCGCGATGCCGATCTCGTCCTGTTCGACCCATCGGCCCGGCGAACGATCCGCGCCGCCGACCTGCACCACACCAGCGACTACACGCCCTACGAAGGGCTCCGGGTCGCGGGTGCCGTCCGATCCGTCTACGTGCGTGGCCGCGCCGTCATCCGGGACGGCGCCTTCGTCGGCCAGCGCGGCTACGGCCGATTCGTCGAGCGGGGCGGCATCGACGCCTGAGGCC
>DASXQE010000047.1:0-18668 GCA_036493155.1 Candidatus Limnocylindrales bacterium
ATCATCGGTCCGGCCATCGTCGAGGCGAGCCTGGCGCATGGCAGCCTCCAGCCGCGCGCCGGCAATCGAGCGGCCGGGGCCAGCCCGCGGGGCGTGTTCCCGTGCGCCGGCACCGACAGCTGGGTGGCGATCACCTGCCGAACCGACGAGGACTGGCGATCGCTGGCCGCCGTCCTCGGCGACAAGGCCCTGGCCGATGACCCGCGCTTCGCGACGCTCGCAGGTCGCCACGCCCACGAGGACGAGCTCGAGCGCCGCGTCGCCGACGCCACGCGCCGGTTCGATCGCCGGCGGCTCGTGACGGACCTCCGGGCCAGGGGCGTGCCGGCCGCTCCGGTGAACTCCAGCCAGGACGTCCTCGCCGATCCGGACCTCGCGGCCCGAGGGTTCTGGCAGCACCTCGAGCATCCGGTCATCGGCGAGGTGTCGGTGCCACGGCCGCCGATGCGCTTCGCCAGCGGCGCTCCTCGCGATCTCGTGCGGCCGCCGCTCCTGGGCGAGCACACGCGTGAGGTCGCCCACGAGCTCCTCGGGCTCGAGGACGGCGAGATCGATCGGCTCGTGGCCGACGGGGTCCTCGCATGACCGCGGCGTCGACTCGGTCCGATGCCAAGCCCGCCCCTGGCGGTGGCCTGCGCGTCGAGCGCGACGGACCAATCGGCTGGATCGTCCTTGACCGGCCGGAACGCCGCAACGCCATCGATCGGGCAACACGTGCGGCCCTCGCCGAGGCGGCGGCATCGCTGGAATCCGACGACGACGTCCGGGTCGTGGTCCTGACGGGCGAGGGTTCCGCGTTCTGCACCGGGACGGACCTTCGGGAGCCCCCGCTTCCGGATGCGCCACCGCCGGCCGCCGACGGAACGCCGCGGATCTCGGCGGCCCTCGAATCGCTGACCAAGCCCGTCATCGCCTCGGTCAACGGGCCCGCCGCCGGCGGGGGCTTCGAGCTCGTGCTCGCCGCGGACCTGCGCGTCGCCGCGAGCACCGCAACGTTCGCCCTGCCGGAGGTTCGCGTCGGGAGCCTGCCCGGCAGTGGCGGGACCCAGCGGCTGTTCGATGCCGTGCCCCAGGCCCTGGCCTGGCGGATGCTCCTGACGGGCCAGTCGATCGACGCCGACGAGGCCCTCCGGGTGGGACTCGTGAGCGACGTCGTCGATCCGGAGCGCCTCCGGCCCCTGGCCGCCGAGCTCGCCGCCTCGATCGCCGCCAACGCGCCGCTGTCGGTCCGAGCCGCGGTGCTCGCGGGACGCCAGGCATCGGCGGCAGGCAAGCAGCCCGGTCTTGCCCTGGAACGGGCGCTCTGGGCACTGCTCGCCACGACCGACGACCGGGCCGAGGGCCGCGCGGCATTTCGCGAACGCCGGCCGCCGGCCTTCCGTGGACGCTGACGAGGCCGGCTGATGGCGTGGCGCAAGGCAGCGATCGCCGGGGTCGGGGCGAGCCGGCAGGGCAAGCTGCCGGGCGAGACGCCCCTGTCGCTGGCCACCGAGGCGTTCATCGCCGCCCTCGATGATTCCGGCATCCGGAAGGACGAGGTCGACGGCCTGCTCACGATGCCGGGCACGACGTCGGCCGAGGGCGCCAAGCACTACCTGGCCGTCGGCGAGCACCTCGGCATCAACCCGTCGTTCACCGGCTCCATGGCGATGGGCGGGGCAACCGCGGGCGCCCTGGTCCAGCTCGCCGCCATGGCGGTGTCGACCGGCCTGGCGACGGTCGTCGCCTGCGTCTTCGGGGACACCGCTCGCACGGGCGGGACGAAGTTCGACGCGCCGGCCGGTCGCGGTGACTCGTGGGGCATCTGGGGCATGTACGGCAACGCCGCCAACAGTGCCCTCGGGGCGCGCCGGCACATGGCCCTGTATGGCACGACGAGCGAGCAGCTCGGCTGGGTCGCAGTCACCACCCGCCGGCACGCGACGCTCAACCCCAACGCCGTCATGCGCGAGCCGATGTCGATCGAGGACCACCAGGCGTCCCGGCTGGTCGTCGAGCCCCTCCACCTCCTCGACTGCTGCATCATCACCGACGGCGGCGCCGCGATCATCGTCACCACGCCGGAGCGCGCGGCCGACGCCCGGAAGCCGCCGGTGGCGCTGTGGGGCATGGCCCAGGGCCACACCCTCGAGAACCTCGGCGCCAAGGATTGGTGGTACCTGCCGCACCAGCGCGACGCCGTGAGCCGGGCCTATCGCATGGCCGGTGTCGGACCCCGGGACATCCGGGTCGCCCAGCTGTACGACAACTTCACCGTTGCGGTGCTGTTCTGGCTCGAGCACGCGGGCTTCGTCCCGGTCGGCGAATCGGGGCCGTTCGTGGAGGGCGGGACGAACATCGACCTGGGCGGGATCCTGCCGGTCAACACGGCCGGAGGGAACCTCTCCGAGTCCTACATGCAGGGCTGGCTCCACGTGGTCGAGGGCGTCCGCCAGGTCCGCGGCGAGGCCGGCGAGCGCCAGGTCCCCGATGCGGAGCTGTGCCTGGTCACCGGCCGGGGCATGACGCTGAACACGTCGTCGTGCCTGGTGCTGGGACGATGACCGAAGCGTCGGGCGGGCCAGCGCCCGGGTCGCCGGTCCTGCCAGCGATCCATGACGGCAACCGGCCGTTCTGGGACGGTTGCCTTGCCGGCGAGCTCCGCCTCCAGGTGTGCGATGCCTGCGGGCACATCCGCTATCCGATCTCGGAGATCTGCCCGCGCTGCCTGTCGAGCACCAGCCATTGGGCCCCGATGTCCGGCGCCGGCGAGATCGTCTCGTGGATCCGGTTCCGGCACGCCTACAACCCGGCCTGGGCCGACCGGCTGCCCTACAACGTGGTCCTGGTCCAGCTTCCCGAAGGCCCGCGCCTGTTCGGCAACGTCGAGCCCCTCGATGCCGACGATCTCGCGGTCGGGGACGCCGTTCGCGTTGTCTTCACGCCGGCTGCCGATGGGATCGCCGTGCCGCGCTGGCGACTGGTCCGCGGCGGGTCAGGGCCGTAGCCCCGGCGCGTGGACTCGCGCAACACCATGTGTCACCATCGTGACTATTGCGGAGCATTTGTTGCAACGATGACCGGTCCGGCAGCGGCTGATCTCAGGAGAAGGCGAAATGCGCGTCGTTGATGCCGTCGCCCAGTGGTTCGACACCGCCGGGATCAAGCACTACTTCGGCTATGCCGGCGGGGCCATCTGGCCGTTGATGGACGGCCTGGTCGGGGTGCCGCACATCAAGGGCTACCAGGCCAAGAACGAGGCCCATGCCACGCACATGGCCGATGTCTACTACCGGATCACCGGGCGGCTCGCGCCGGTCGTCGTGTCGAAGGGCCCCGGCCTCATGAACACCGTCGGGGCCACGGCCAGCGCGATGCACGACAGCACCGCGGTCATGATCATCGCCGGCTCCGGGTCGACCCACTTCCTCGGCCGGGCCGGGATGCAGGAGATGTACTACCACGGGTTCGAGGACGCGGTCAGCGTCTTCCGACCGATCACCAAGGGTGCCTGGCTGATCGTCCGCCCGGACCAGGTCGTGGACGTCCTGAACACGGCGATGAAGGTCGCCACGAGCGGCCGCCCGGGCCCGGTCTTCGTCCAGCTGCCGTACGACATCCAGCTGGCCGAGGTCGAAGGCGAGATCGAGCTGCCGGCGCGACGCATGGCGACCTCCACGCCGCACGCCCCGGCCGCCCACATCGACGAGGTCAAGCGGCTGATCGCCGCCGCCGAGAAGCCGATCCTGCTGGTCGGTGGCGGGGTGAATCGCAGCGCCGGCGGCCGGGCGGCGCTGGCTGAGCTCGCGGACAAGCTGCAGGTGCCGGTGGCGACCACGCTGCCGGCCAAGGGCGCGCTGCCGGAGGACCACCCCCTCTCGCTCGGTCCGACGGGCCGGTCGGGCAGCCACGCGGCGGTTCGCGCAACGCGCGAGGCGGATCTCGTCCTCGCGGTCGGCGCGCGGTTCTCCGACAACCACACCTCGAACTGGCGCAAGGGCATGGTCTACGACGTTCCCCAGACGAAGATCGTGCAGGTCGACATCGATCCGCTCGAGATCGGCCGGAACTACGCCGTCGAGCTCGGCGTGGTGTCGGACGCGGGCGACTTCCTGCGCGACCTCGCCGACGCGGTGGACGGCCAGGGCGTCGGTGACCACAGCGCCTGGTTACGGACGGTCCAGGGCTTCCGGGACGACTGGGCGGACGAGATCGCACCGGTGCTGGCCGCGCCCGGTCCTGCGGTCCATCCCGGCTGGATGGTCCACCAGGTCGGGCAGATGCTGCCGGAGCGCGCCCACGTCCTGATCGACGTCGGCGACGTGATCCAGTACGCCGAGCCGTACCTCGAGATGCGGCAGCCGGGCGCGTGGCACATCAACTCGGGCATGGCGGAGATGGGCTGGGCTTCCCAGGGTGGCCCCGGCGCGGTCGTCGCCGACCCGGGCAGCACGGCCGTCGTCCTGACCGGCGATGGCGCGTTCCTCATGGGCCCGCAGGTGATCGCCACCGCGGTCGAGTACGGGCTCAAGACGATCTGGATCATCCTGAACAACTACGAGCTGACCATCGAGCGCAAGGGCTCGGAGGCGTCCTACAAGCGAACCCACCCGTGGGTGTACTTCAAGCGCGAGGACACCGGCGAGCCGTACAACCCCGACTTCGCGGCCATGGCGAAGTCGTTCGGTGCGGATGGCGAGCAGGTCGAGCGACAGGCCGACTTCCGGGCCGCGTTCCAGCGCGCCCTCGACAGCGACAAGCCCTATGTCCTGGACGTCATCGTCGACGTCAGCGTGCCGAGCTACTTCGTGCAGGGCATCACGCGGGCCTACCCGGACAAGTGGGCCGAGAGCTATCCGGGCTACGGCCTGCTGACGGTCAAGCGCTGACCCGACGGCCAAGTGCCGCCCGACCGCCGAGGGCGGACCGCGCGGCTACGCGCCTGGCGCCCGCAGGGCCGACAGCAGCTGCCTGACCGACCCAACCCGATCGAGGCCGAGGACCAGGTCCACGATCTCGTCGGCGCGCGTCGCCAGGGCGGTCCCCGCCGCGGCATCGCGGAGCTTCGTCGCGACCGCCTGTTCATCCAGCGGCGCCTTCGGATCGCCCAGCGGGATCTCGACCCGGACCGCGCGGGTGGCCCCGCCTGCCACCTGCACCGACACCGCTGCGGCCGCGGCGGACAGCTCGTCGTCGAGCACCGTGACCACCCGTTCCCCGGCAAACGCCGCGAGATCGGCGTCCGCGAGGTGCGCGGCATCGAACTGCTCGAGCCAGCACCGGCCGTCGCGCAGGACGACGGCGGCCACGTAGCGAGCCGACTGGAGGGCCGCGAGCTGGTTGCCCCATCCGGTCGAGCCGTGCATCCGCATCGCCGTGGCCGGCAGCCGGACCGTGACGCCCTCGATCGACTCGACCGAGCCCACCTGAGGCGACAGCTCGAGGCAGGCCTGGACCACGGCCTGGAGGCCGCTCGCCGCAGGCCAGCGCCGCAACGAGATCTGCAGCAGCTCCCACCGACTGCCCAGGTCGTCGAGGAGTCGCGCCGGTGCGCCGCCGTCGGCGTAGGTCCGGAGCAGCCCGCCGTCAGCGTCGGTCAGGATCCGACGGGCCGCGTCCATGCCTTCCGCGGCCATGAGCGCCGCAAGGAGGCCGGACATCGCGCCGCGGGCCTGGTGGAACTTCACCTGGCTGCTGCCGGCGGCGGCGAAGGTGCCGGCCGCCTGGCTCCCGGCGAACCCCAGGGCGTCGCGAGTGGCGGCCGCGTCGAGACCGAGCAGCGACGCCCCCGCAGCGGCGCCGCCGAATGGCCCGACGACCCCGGGCGCGTGCCAGCCGCGGGCTCGGAACCGGGGATAGTCGGTCGCCAGGCCGACGCGGACAGCGACCTCGAACCCGGCGGCGAGCGCGACGGCCAGCGCGCGGCCCGTCGTGTCGTGTCGTTCAGCGATCGCCAGGGCGGCCGGCACCACGACGGGCGTGACGTGGCACAGGATCGCGCGGTGGACGTCGCACATCGTGGCGGCCGTGATCTCGTAGCCGTTCAGCAGCGCGGCGCCGGCCGAGCCGAGGACGCCCCCGCCGATGACCGTGCTCCCGCCATCGCCACCGAACCCGCGCGCGGCGGCCTCGACGGCCGGCGTGTCGGCGGTCTGCCGGCCGGCCAGCGCGCAGGCAATCGCATCGAGCAGCAGGAGGCGGGTCCGGGCCGCGACCGGGCCGGGGATGTCGCGAGGATCGAGGTCGGCGATCCAGGCGGCGAGGACGTCCTCGGGCGCCGGCGTCGAGGCTGGATTCGGGCTCGGACTCGGCCTCGCGGTCGTCGCCGGATCCTCCGTCAGGCTGCCGCGTCGCGGTAGCGGGCCACGACCTCGCGCGCGAACCGCGTCGTCTGCGCCTCGATGTCGCCCGGCTCGACCGCGTCCAGGACCGCCACGAACTCATTGGTGCCGAGGTCGGCGAAGCGGCGCAGCTCCGCGGCCATCTCCGGGGCCGTGCCGCAGACGCTGTAGCGACCGTCCGGCGCCGCGTCGAAGCGGACCCGGACACGCGTCGCGAGGAACGGCCGCGGCCGGCCATTCGACGCCGCGCGCTCGACCATCGCCGGCCACTGGTCACGCAGGTCGTCCGGTCCCCAGCGGCTGCTGTAGAAGCCATCGGTCAGGCGGCCCACCCGGGCCATCGCCCGCGCGGACCGGCCGCCGGAGTAGATCGGGATGCCGGCACCTTGCGCCGGCAGGGGATCGAACGTGAAGTCCTCGAGCTCGACGAACTCGCCGCGGAACGGCGCCTTGCTGCCGGACCACAGGTGCCGCCACACGGCGATCGCTTCGTCGAGGTAGGCCCCGCGGCGATGGAACCGGTCGGCCTTCCCGAGGTTGCGGTATTCGCCCAGGTCGTCCTCGTCGCCGACCCCGACGCCGATCACGAGCCGGCCGCCGGACAGGACATCGAGGGTCGCGAGCTCCTTGGCGAGCTGCACCGCGTCGCGCATCGGCGGGACGAGCACGCCCGTCGCCAGGCGGAGCTGGGAGTGGCTCGCCGCGAGCCAGGCGAGGGAGAGCAGGCATTCCAGCGTCCAGCCGTAGTCGGCGGCCTCGTTGCCGGCGACCACCATGTGGTCCACGGCCCAGACGGACTGCCAGCCATGGCGCTCGACGGCGTCGGCCGATGCGGTCAGGCCCGCCGGCGAGGCGCCAGCGTGGTGGTTCTGGAGCGCCAGGCCGAAGTCCACCGGTCAGCCCGCGGAGGCCGGTGCGTGCTCCTCGCCGCTGGCGGCTCGCCGCGCCGACGCTTCGAGATAGGGCTCCACGACCTGCCGCTGGAACCGCTCGGTGTCGCGCACGATGTCCGCAGCGTAGACGGCATCGAACACGGCCACGACCTCGTCGGCGCCAGCCGCCTCGTAGGCCAGCAGGCCATCGACCACCTGCTGGGGGCTGCCGCACAGCGAGAAGATCTCGTCCGGCTCCTCGTCGAGGCGGATGCGGACGCGCATCGCGAGGTGCGGCTTGGGCCGGCCGTTGGCCTGCGCGCGCTCGAGGACCGCCGGCCACTTCGCCTCGAACAGGTCGGGCGACCAGCGGGAGCCCAGGTAGCCATCGGTCAGCACGCCGATCCGGGCCAGCGCGCGATCGCTTCGGCCACTCGACCAGATCGGCAGGTCGCCGCCCTGCGGCGGCGGTGGCTGGAAGGTGAAGTCGTTGAGCTGGTGGAACTCGCCGACGAACGGGTCCGTCCGGCCGGACCACAGGTGCCGCCACAGTGCGATGGTCTCGTTCAGGTAGGCCCCGCGGCGCCGGAAGCGGTCGGCCTTGCCGAGGTTCTGGTATTCGCCGTAGTCCTCCTCGTCGCCCACGCCGACGCCGGCGATGACTCGCCCGTTGGTGAGCGTGTCGAGGGTCGCGATCTCCTTGGCGAGGGCCGGCGCATCCCGCATCGCCGGGACGATGACCCCCAGGCCGAGGAGCAGGCGCTCGTGGCGGGCCCCGATGTACATGAGCGACAGGAGGGCCTCGAGGATCCACTCGTGCTCGAGCACGTTGTACTGGGCGTACCACTCGTCGGCCTTCGGGCCGCCCTCCCGCGAGACCAGGAGGTGGTCGGCCACCCACAGCGTTCGCCAACCGAAGCGATTGGCGACCTCGGCCGAGGCGTCCATGCCCTCGGCGGCGGCACCGAGGCGGTTGTTCTGCACGGCGAGACTGAACTGCACGGCGATCCTCGGCGGCAACGAAGGTTGCGAGAAGCGTACGAACGTGCAACAAGCGGTGTCAACTCGCCGCCCTGGGACTAGACTCGACCCGAACTTCGATCGGGCCTCGCGGAGGAGCCGTCATGTCCCAGGCAATGGCCACGCGCGCCGCCGACGCCCGGCCGATCTACGTCGCGGGCGACTGGGCGACGACCGGCGAGCGGCTGGACGTCCGGAACCCCGCGGACGGGTCGCTCGCGGGCTCGACGTACCTGGCGTCCGACGCGCAGTACGAAGCGGCCATCGTGGCCGCCGAGCGATTCGCGGCGCAGGGCCAGCCGCCGGCGTACGAGCGCGGCGACCTGCTGCGGGCGATCAGCCGCGGGGTGACGGCGCGGCGCGAGCAGCTCGCGATGTCGATGACCCTCGAGATCGGCAAGCCCATCCGGGACACCTTGCTCGAGGCCGACCGGACCGCCCTGGCGTTCCGGCTCGCCGCGGCCGAGGCGGAGCGGCTCTCGGGCGAGGTCATCCCGCTCGACGTCATCCCGACCTCGAAGGGCCGCGTCGGGATCACCCGGCGATTCCCGATCGGGCCGGTCGCGGCCATCAGCCCGTTCAACCTGCCGCTGGGCCTGTCGGTCCACAAGCTCGCCCCGGCGATCGCGGCGGGCGACCCGATCGTCCTGCGGCCGCCGTCCAAGGCGCCGCTGGCGCTGCTCGAGCTGGCGGACGTCATCCATGAGGCCGGGGCCCCGGCCGGGTCGGTCAGCATCATGCCGATGAGCCGCGAGCTCGGCGAGCGGATGGTGGCGGACGAGCGGTTCAAGCTGCTGACCTTCACGGGCAGCCCGGCGGTCGGCTGGGCGCTGCGCGATCGGGCCGGCCACAAGAAGGTCCTGCTCGAGCTCGGCGGGAACGCCGCCGCGATCATCGACGAGACCGCCGACCTGGATCGGGCCGTCGACCGGTGCCTGACGGGGGCGTTCAAGTTCGCGGGCCAGCTGTGCGTCAGCATCCAGCGCCTGCTGCTCCACGAGGCCATCGCCGACACGTTCCTCGAGCGCTTCGTTGCCGGGGCCAGCCGGTTGCGCGTCGGCGACCCGCGCCAGCCGGACACCGACATCGGTCCGATGATCGACACGGGCGTCGTCGATCGGACCGAGCGCTGGATCGCCGAAGCCGTCGCCGGCGGCGCCCGGCTCCTGCTCGCGGGCCGGCGCGATGGGCAATACCTCGGGCCGACGATCCTCACGGACGTTCCACGCACCGCCGCTCTGTGCACGGAGGAGGCCTTCGCCCCGATCGTCGTCGTCTCGAGGTTCACCGACTTCGACGCCGCGCTGGCGATCACCAACGACTCCCGTTTCGGCCTGCAGGCCGGGGTCTTCACGAACGACCTGGGCCATGCCTGGCGGGCCTTCGAGCGGCTCCAGGTCGGCGGCGTCATCGTCAACGACATTCCGTCCTACCGGATCGACCACATGCCCTTCGGCGGCGTGAAGGACTCCGGGCTCGGCCGGGAGGGCCTGCGCTGGGCGATCGAGGAGATGACCGAGCTGCGCCTGCTGGTCCTCGCACCATAAGTCGGCGGGTGGCTTGCGCAACAAACGTTGCGACTGGGCGGCTGCATTGCAGTCGGTCGTGCCATTCCGGCTATACTCCCACGACCCGCAGCCGCCAAGTGGAGACGCGATGGACTTCGTGATCGCAGCCCTGCCCGCCTTCCTGGCCTCGGTCGTGGAGGCCGTCGAGGCGCTCACGATCGTGCTGGCCGTCGGCGTGACCCGCCAGTGGCGCTCCGCCCTGTACGGCGTCGGCGCGGGACTCGCGGTCCTGGCCGTCATCGTCGGGATCTTCGGGACGGCGATCGTGCTGTTCGTGCCGCTGGGCCCGCTGCGCGTCTTCATCGGTGCGCTGCTGCTCATCTACGGCCTGCAGTGGACGTGCAAGGCGATCCTGCGCGCCTCCGGCGCCAAGGCCCTCCACGACGAGGCCTTGATCTATGCCAAGCAGGTCAATCGCCTGCGCGAGGAAGCGCCCGTTCCCGCCACGGGGCTGGATGGCGTGTCCTTTGCCGTGTCGTTCAAGGGCGTCTTCCTCGAAGGCCTCGAGGTCGCGTTCATCGTCATCACCTTCGGCTCGTCGGCCGGCCACCTGGAGGCCTCGGCGGTCGGGGCGCTCGTCGCCTGCGTCGGAGTCACGCTGGTGGGGGTGTTCGTCCATCGGCCCCTCAGCCGGGTCCCGGAGAACGGCCTCAAGTACGCCGTCGGGATCATGCTCATCACGTTCGGGACCTTCTGGGCCGGCGAGGGGATCGGGATCGAGTGGTTCGCCAGCGACCTGACGATCGTGGTCCTGCTCGTCGCCTATGCCGTCATCGGGCTGGCCGCGATCTGGTTCGCGCGGCGGATCCTCGATGCCCGGCGTGCCGGCCGCCTGGCCACGACGGCGGGCTGAGCGATGCGCTACGTCCGGCAGTTCGGCGCATTCCTGTACGACTTCCTCGTCGGCGACGCGTGGGAGCTGTTCCTTGGCCCGATCATCGCCCTGGTCGTCGGCTGGGCCCTCCTCCAGGCCGGCCTGGGCTCGGCGACGGTCGGACTCGTCCTGTTCCTGGGCGTGCTCATCGTGGCCGCCGTCAACCTGGTCGCCGGGCTGCGCGCCTCGGCCTGAACAACCCCGAACACCACCGGAAGGAAGGCGCCGACATGCCCGCGACCGTGACCAGCATCTCCGGATCCCCGAAGAAGCCGATGAGCAACGATCGGGGACTCAATCACATCCTCGTCGACGGCGACGGGCTGAACAACATCATGATCCAGGTCCAGGAGTTCAAGGTCGGCGCCGCCTTCGGGAAGTACCACCTGCACGAGCACACCGACAACGTGTTCTTCGTCATCGACGGCACGCTCAAGGCGGTCGTCGACGGCGAGACACACCTGCTCCAGCCGGGGGACCTGATCTTCATCCCGGCCGGGTCGCCCCACAAGGCCACCAACGGTGGCGACACCGTCGTCCGGGCCCTGGAGATCTACGCGCCGCCGGCCGGCGACGACTCCCATCCGGCGCCCGACCCCACCGAGGGCGCGACGGCATGAGCCTTGCCGGAATCGAGGATTGACTGCAACAAATGTTCCGCTCAGACTGCCGTCGCGCGTGAAACGTTTCGTCCGCTAACGGGACGTCATCCGAGCTGAGGAGGAAGACCATGCGTCTCCGGCGCTTATCAGCCTTCGCGGCGATCGTCGCGCTGGCGGCCGCGTGCACCCCCGCGGCCACAGTCGGGCCGACAACCGGGCCGTCCACGGGTGGAACGGCGTCCGCGGGCCCAACCGCGAATCCCTTCGCCGGCACGACGGTCAACGTCGTCAAGGCAGGCGACCACGCGGTCGACGACACCACGATCGGTCACTGGATCGATGCGCTCAAGACCGACTACGGCATCACGATCAACCTCAACGCCACCGACTCGGCCGAGACCTCGCTCCGGGCCGTCGTGTCGGGCTCGGCCGATGCCGCCGTCGCGATGTCGCTGACCGGACTGGTCAGCCTGGTGCAGCAGTCGAGCACGGACGTCAAGCTGGTCGCTGCCGATACGTTCGCCTCCGACTACCAGATCGTGTCGAAGGCTTCGATCACCGGCGTCAGCGACCTGACCGGCAAGACCGAGGGAATCAGCGCCCCGGGTGACGCCAGCGAGCTCGCCTCGCACCTCTGCCTCAACAACCAGAACTTCGACTACAGCAGCCTCAAGATCGTCCGGATCGGCGGGACCAGCGCCCGGATCGCGGCGCTCCTGGCCGGCCAGATCGACATCGGTGCGGCCCACATCGCCGACGCGCTGGCCGGCGTGGCCAAGAGCAATGGCGCGCTGAAGATCCTGCTCGACTGCGGCAAGGTCGTCGGCAACTACCCGGTCACCGGACTCGTGCTGAGCGGCGCCTACATCTCGGCCCACAAGGATCTCGTCCAGGTGCTCGTCAACGAGTACGTCAACGCGATGCGCTGGGCCTACGACAACAAGGACCAGTTCCTCACCGAGGCAGCGGCCTGGGTGCCGGACTCGGATCCCGCCGACAACATGACCTCGTACGACTACTTCAAGACCGTCGGCTTCTGGCCGCTCAACGGCGGCATCGACCTGCCATCGGTCGAGACGTATCTCGGGTACGCCGCCCAGCTCGATGTCCTGACGGGGAAGATCCCGACGACGGACACCTGGGTTGACGACGAGTTCGTGACCAACTACCTGGCAGCCAACGGCTCCCGCTAGCCTGCCAATCGTCGACCGGGTGGTCGGCTCGGCGCCACCACCCGGTCGATTCGTTCCCCGCGAGTAGGAGGCTCATGCTTCGGATCGACCGCCTGCACAAGGGCTTCGGGCAGGCCGAGGACCTCGTCGTCGACGGCTTCGATCTCGAGCTCCAGCCAGGCGAGTTCGTCACCCTGATCGGCCCGTCGGGCTGTGGCAAGACGACCGTCCTGCGAATCGCCGCAGGCCTCCTGCCCCCCACCAGCGGCATGGTCTACGTCGACGGCAACGAGAGCCTCGGGCCGTCGCGCGACAAGGCCATCGTGTTCCAGCATTTCAACCTGTTCCCGTGGCGCACGGCCATCGACAACGTGGCCTACGGCCTGGAGATCCAGGGCGTGCCCAAGCCGCGGCGCATCGAGACCGCCCGGGAGTACCTCGCGCTCGTCGGCCTCGAAGGCCATGCCCGCAAGTACCCGTGGCAGCTGTCCGGCGGCCAGCAGCAGCGCGTCGGCATCGCGCGCGCGCTCGCGATCAACCCCAAGCTCATCCTGATGGACGAGCCGTTCGGCGCCCTCGACGCCCTGACGCGCGAGTACCTCCAGGGCCAGCTCCAGCGGATCTGCGTCGAGCGCGGCCTGACGGTCCTGTTCGTGACCCATTCGATCGACGAGGCGATCTACCTCTCGGACCGGATCGTGGTCATGGGCACCCGTCCGGGGCGGATCATCTCGGAGTTCACCGTGGAGATGCCGAAGCCGCGCGCCGACTACAACTTCCGGGCCCTGCCCGAGTACGGCCGCGTCCGGGGCGAGATCTGGGGGCTCCTCGAGCAGCAGCTCGCGCGAGCCGAAGCCACGGCCTGATGTCGGCGTCGGGCGCCACGGCGAAGGCCCGGCCCTCGGTGTCGCTTGGTGGCCGCTTCGGTGGCCGGCACGTCGTCGCGGTGCTGTCGCTCGTGGTCATCCTGGCCCTGTGGCAGGTGTTCGGGCCCGCGCAGCCGCTGTTCGCGTCGTACCCGAGTGCGATCTTCGCGGCGGCCGTCAGCATCACCCTGCCCCAGATCCTGCCGGCCTGGGGCACGACCCTCGTCGGGTTCAGCGTCGGGCTGCTCATCGCGATCCCGTTGGCCATCGCGATCGGTGTCGCGATGGGCCGCAGCCGGCTGATCGACACCGTCCTCGGGCCGTACGTCAACGCGCTGTACGTCACCCCCCGAATCGCCCTGATCCCGCTGCTCGTGCTGTGGTTCGGGCTCGAGTTCCAGCTCCGGGTCGCCATCGTGGTCCTTTCGGCCATCTTCCCGATGATCGTGAACACCTACACCGGGATGCGGCACGTCGACCGGAACCTGCTCGACGTGGGCCGGGTGTTCACGGCCACGCGGCGCCAGCGGCTTCGCACGATCGTGCTGCCCGGGGCGATGCCGTACATCTTCGCGGGCCTCCGGATCGGCACGGCTCGCGCCCTCGGCGGAATCATCGTCGCGGAGATGACGGCGTCGCTGACGGGGATCGGCCGGCGCCTGGTCAACTACGGGACGTTCTTCGAGATCGACAAGATGTTCGTCGCGATCATCTCGATCGGCATCTTCGGCCTGCTGCTGACGCGGTCGCTGGTCGTCCTGCAGCGCCGGGCGGCGCCCTGGACGCACGCGGTGCGGCTGCGATGAGCGTCATCTCCACGCCCACGCCCGAGACGTGGCGGCGACGGCCCGGCCGCCGCGGGCGCGGCGGCCGGGGCGGGTTCCTGCGCACCCGCACGGGCACCTGGCTGGTCCGGGCGGTCACCTTCGCGGTGGTGATCGGCGTCTGGCAGGTCTACGGCAGTGCCGTCAACCGGGCCCTGTTCGCGCCGGCCTCGGCGGTCGCGGCCGCCGCGATCGACCAGCTGACCGGCCACCCCTCCATCCTCGAGCCGCTCGTCACGAGCTTCGCGGCGTTCTTCCTCGGGACGGGCATCGGTGTCCTCGTCGGGATTCCGCTGGGCCTGCTCGTCGGGCGATCTCGCTCCGTCGAGTTCGTCCTGGACCCGTACGTAACCTTCCTGTACGTCATCCCGAGCGTGGCGTTCGTGCCGCTGTTCGTGTTGTGGTTCGGGTTCGACTTCAAGTTCCAGACCGCGCTCGTCGTCGAGTCGACGATCTTCCCGATGATGATCAACGCGGCTGCCGGCGCGAAGAACGTCGAGGCCGACCTCGTCGACGGCGGCCGCTCGTTCGGCGCCTCGCAGTGGCAGATCATGCGAACGATCATCCTGCCGGGCTCGCTGCCCCTCGTCTTCGCGGGCCTCCGGATCGCCTTCTCATCGGCCTGGGTCGGGGTCGTCGTCGCGCAGATGACCGGCGCCCTGACCGGGCTCGGCGGCCTGATCAAGATCTACTCCACGACGTTCCAGACGGCCAACATGCTCGTCCCGATCCTCGTGATCATGGCGGTCGGGGTCCTGATCCATGCCTTGACGAGCCGCCTGCTGGTCCGGCTGACGCCGTGGCATCAACCCGACGCCGAGATGAGCGAGGAGAACGCGTGACGGGACTGGAACGGCGATGACCAGCGACCTGGCGCTCACGGTCGCCCTCCAGGAATACGACCACGTCCGGGACCTGGTCAACGGCGAGGTGCGCACGCCGGGCCTGGACCTGACCTTCGTCACGATGCCCGTGCCGCAGATGTTCGGGCGGTTCATCGCCCATCGCGAGTGGGAGGTGTCGGAGCTCGGCCTCGGCAAGTACGCGGCGCTCAAGGCCGGTGGCGACACGAGCCTGACGGCCATCCCGGTGTTCCCGGCGCGGATCTTCCGGCACGCCGCGTTCTACGTCCCGACGAGCAGCAAGCTCGAGCGGCTCGAGGACCTCGCCGGCAAGCGCGTCGGCATTCCCGAGTGGGCCCAGACGGCCGTGACCTACGCGCGCGGAATCCTGATGCACGACGCCGGCGTGGCCCTGTCATCGATCCACTGGCTGCAGGCCGGGGTCAACGAGCCCGGCCGCAAGGAGAAGGTCGCGCTCCACCTCCCGCCCGACGTTCGCCTGGAGCCGCGGCCCGACACGTCGCTCGACGCGATGCTTCGATCGGGCGAGGTCGACGCCGTCATCTCGGCCCAGCCCCCGGCGGCCTTCATCGCCGGCGACGGGACCATTCGGCGACTGCTCGCGAACCCGCTCGCGCTCGAGGAGGACTACTACCGGCGCACGGGGATCTTCCCGATCATGCACGTCGTCGCCATTCGGGCCGACGTCATGGACGCCCACCCGTGGGTCGCTGGCAACCTGCTCTCCGCGTTCGAGGAGGCCAAGCGCCGGAGCATTGCCCGCGTGGCGGACTCGATGATCCTGCGGTTCCCGCTGCCCTGGGTGAACCTTCGGACCGAGGAGGTCCGGGACGTGCTGGGGTCCGACTTCTGGCCGTACGGGCTCGATGCCAATCGGACGACCCTGGATGCGTTCCTGCAGTACGCCCACGAGCAGGGCGTCGCCCGCGAGCGCATCAAGCCGGAGGACCTGTTCGCTCCGCAGACCCACGCCCCGTTCCGGATCTGAGCCGGTCGCCGGCACCGTGCGGGACGAGGGAGCTGGCCGAAGGGGGCGGGCCGGACGCGCCGCCCGGGCGGCCCTCGTCGACACGTCCTCGATCACGAGCGATCCGGCCTTCCGCCGGCTGTGGCTCGGCCAGCTCGTCAGCGAGCTGGGACGCCAGGTCGTCATCATCGCGATGCCGTTCGAGATCTACATCCGGACCCAGAGCACGCTCGCGATCGGGGCGCTCGCCGCGGTCGAGCTGGTGTCGATCTTCGGCCTCTCGCTGCCGGCGGGCGCACTGGTCGACTCGATGGATCGGCGCCGCCTCCTGCTCGCGACCCAGACCACGCTGCTGATCACGACCCTGGTGCTGCTCGCGACGGCGCTGCTGCCCGACCTGCCGCTGCTGCTCGTGTACGCCTGCGGCCTGGCGCTGTCGGCCATGACCGCCATCGACCGGCCGGCCCGCAAGGCAGCCCTGTTCAGCATCGTCCGGCCGGAGCTGATGAACTCGGCGGTCGCGGTCGACCAGGCCGCGAACCAGGTCGGGTCCGTGCTGGGCCCGGCGATCGGCGGCGCCCTCATCGGCGTCGGTGGCCTCGCGGCGGCGTTTGCCGCGGCCGGCCTAGGCTTCGGATTCATGCTGGTCTCGCTGGCCGGATTGCGCACGCCGCTGGCTCGCAACCTCGGCGGCGTGCGGCGCGTCCAGGGCATGCGCGACGGGCTGGCGTTCGTGCTCGGCCACCCGGCCGTCCTGTCGACCATGGCGATCGACTTCACCGCGATGGTCTTCGGCTTTCCCTCGGCGCTGTTCCCGGTCCTGGCCGTGTCCGTGTACCACGTGGGGGCCCCGGGCCTCGGGCTGCTCGCGGGAGCGCCTGCGGCGGGAGCCCTGGTCGCCTCGCTCCTCAGCGGCGCGGTGACCGCGATCCGGCGCAAGGGCATGGCGATCATCGGCTTCGTGGTGCTGTGGGGCTTCGCGATCGCCTGCGTCGGGCTGCTGTCGTTCTCGTTCCCGCTGGCCCTGGCCTTCCTCGCCATCGCGGGCGCCTGCGACATCGCCGCGGCGGTCCTCCGAGCCAGCATCGTCCAGAAGGTGACGCCGGACGCGATGCGCGGCCGGGTCGCGTCGATCAACTACATCGCCGTCAGCGGCGGGCCGCGCCTCGGGGACGTCGAGGCCACCGCCGTGGCCTCGCTGACCTCGGTCGGCTTCTCGATCTTCACCGGCGGGCTGCTGTGCGTGGCCGGCACCCTCCTGGTCGCCTCCAGGTTCCCGGCCCTGCGGCACTACATCGAGCGGCCGCCCGAGGCGGGACGAGCCGCGGTGGCGACGTAGCCATGACGCCCCAGCCTGCCCGTGGGACGACCGGCGCGTCGGCGCAGCTGGCCGGTGCCGCGAAGCTCTCGCGGATCGCCATGCCGGTTGTCATCGTCGGAGCGGCCCACGATGGCCAACGCTCGTGTGCCACGGCCACCGTCATGTACGTCTCGCTCGACCCGCCGATGGTCGCCGTCGCGCTCCACCCGGGCTCGCGAACGACGGCGCTCATCCAGGCGAGCGGCGCCCTGAGCGTGTCGCTGCTCGGCGAGGACCAGGTGGACCTCGCGGTCGCCGCCGGCACGGGGGCGCGCAGCGGCGACAAGTTCGCGGAGCTCGGCATCCCGGTGGTGGAGGCCGCGAACGGGCATCCGGCGCCCGGTGTTGCGGGCTCGCTGGCCATCCTGTGGTGCCGTGTGACGGCGTCGCAGCCCAGCGGCGACCACGTCCTCATCCTCGCCACGGTCGAAGCGCATCGCGACGATGCTGCCGCCGGCTCGCCCCTCGTCCGCTACCAGCGCCGCTACGGGCCGCTCTCGGCGCCGAGCGACCCCCCGCCCGACAACTACCCCCTCTGACCCGATGCCGACAGGAGGACCACCGTGACCAGCACCCCGAAGCGCGAGGACAGCCAGCCGATCGACCAAGACGGTCCGAGGCGCGTCCCGTTCGCCCAGGCCCAGGGATCGGGCACCCCGGACGTCCCGCCCGGCGACGTCCGGGCCTGGCTCGCGGCCGCGGACCGGCTCGGCGGCCTCCGCGTGATCGAGGGCGTCGACATCGAGACGAGCGTCGGCCGCATCGCGGAGATGCTCCACCACACCGACGAATCACCGGCGGTGCTGTTCGACGCCATCCCTGGCTACGAGCCCGGCTACCGGCTCCTGGTGAACGCCCTGGGGTCCAGGCCACGCCTGGCGATGACGCTCGGCCTCGAGCCGACGATCGGCCCGTTCGAGCTCATGGACGAGTGGGAGCGGCGGCTCAACGAGGTGACGCCCCTGCCGGTCCGGATCGTCGACGACGGACCGGTCCTCGAGCACGTCCAGCGCGGCGACGACGTCGACCTGCTCCGCCTGCCGACCCCCCTGTGGCATCCCGAGGACGGAGGCCCCTACATCGGGACCGGCTGCGGCGTGCTGACCCGCGATCCCGATTCGGACTGGGTCAACATGGGCACCTACCGGGCGCAGCTCCACGACCGCAACCACACCGGCCTGTACATCTCGCCGGGCAAGCACGGCCGGATCCATCGCGACAAGTACTTCGCCAGGGGCGAGCCCATGCCGGCGGTCATCCTGGTGGGCCTCCCGCCGCTCCAGTTCATCGCCTCGGCCCTCGAGATCCCGAATGGCGTCTCCGAGCTGGAGTGGGTCGGCGGCGTCCTCGGGACGCCGAT
>DASXQE010000048.1:0-6460 GCA_036493155.1 Candidatus Limnocylindrales bacterium
TGCGCGGCGGTGGGCACGACGGCATCGAGGGCCGCGCGGACGCCGCCGTCGCCGATCGCGTGGATCTGCGTCGCGATGCCGCCAGCCGCGGCCCGCGCGGCCAGCTGGGCCATGACCTCGGGCGGCGTGGTGAAGACGCCCCGCGGACCGGCCGCCGGATCGGGCGGCGGCCCGCCGATCGGATCGAGCAGGGCTGCAGTCCGGGAGCCCAGCGTCCCATCAGCGAACAGCTTCAGCCAACCCACGCGGACGCGATCGGAGCCCGGTCCCGTCTCGGTGGACGCGCCGAGGCGGGCTCCGCTGCGCAGCCCGCGATCCAGCGCCGCCGGCAGGGCATCGGCGCGGATCCCGGCGTGGACGCGAATCGCCACGGCGCCGCGATCCGCCAGCCGACCCAGGAGCGCCGGCAGGCGCAGCTCGGGATCGGGAATGAGGAAGCCTGGATCGTGCACGCCCACGACGCCGAGACCGAGCAGCGAGCGGCCCATCGCGCCGAGGGCTCGCTCCAGGGTCGCCTCCGTCGCGGGCGGGATGGCCCGATTGACGAGGCGGGCGGCATTCTCGAGGAGGACACCGGTGGGCGCGCCGCCGTCGTCCCGCTGGATGATCCCGCCCTCGGGGTCAGGCGTGGATGCGGTGATGCCAGCCGCGGCCAGTGCGGCCGGGCTGACCCACACGGCGTGGTGGTCGAAGGACCACTGCACGACGGCCCGGCCCGGCAGCGCTGCCTCGAGGTCCGCGGCGCTCGGCCAACGGCCGAACCGGCGCTGGTCCCAGCCGGCGCCTTCGACCCAGTCGTCCGGCCCCAGGGTTCCGGCATAGGCACGGATCGCCGCGACTGCCGCTTCGACGGTCTGGGCAGCCGTCAGGTCGACCCGCTCCGCCTCGAGCGCCGCATCGATGAGGTGGAGGTGGGCATCGACGAGCCCCGGAATCGCGATCTCGCCCGGCTCGAGCTCGAAGCGCTGCGTATGCGGGTCGGCCCGGGTCTCGAGCTCCACCGCCGAGCCGGCGAAGGCCACGCGCCCGTCCTTGATCCCGATCGCCTCGACCCAGCCGGAGCCGCTCGCGCCGGCGAACGTCGCGACCCGGCCCGTGACGAGGGCGTCGAGGGGCATCAGCCGGCCGCCGCAGCCGGGGCGGGCACGCCGACGGGATCGGCCAGGAGCGCGGCGAGGCCGGCATGATCGAGGCCCGCGCCCAGCCCGAGCGCAAGCGCGACCCGGCACTTCGGCGCGGACAGGTGTCCGGCCATGATCGCGCCGGCGCGGGCCCACGTGGCGCCGCCGCCGGGGAACGCGTAGGCGTCGCTGACGGCGCCCGACGGGCAGCGCGTCGTGAGGACCACCTCGACACCGCGAGCCATGGCCTGCGTCGCGGCCTCGAGGAGTTCGGCGCTGGTGTTGCCCGCGCCGCTGGCGGCGACCACGATGCCGCGCGCCCAGGTCGCCGCGGCGTCGAGGAGCCGACCATCGATGCCGACCGTGGCGGTGATGACCGCGACGTCGGGCACCGCTCGATCCGTCGCGACGTGGCGGCGAAGGCCCCGCTCCCGCTCGACGACCACCTCGTCGCCGACGACCGCGCCCAGTCGCGGGCCATCGAGGCTCCGGAACGTGTCGAAGGCCGAGGTGTGGGTCTTGATGACGGTGTCGGCCGGCTCGATCGATCCGGCCAGGACGACGCTGACGCCGCTGCCACGCATCGCCGGGGAGGCCGCGACCCGCACCGCGTCGCGGAGGTTCCGCGGGCCGTCGAAGTCGGGGTCGGAGCTGGTGCGCATCGCGCCCGTGACGACGACCGGCTCCGCCCGGTCGAGCACGAGGTCCCACAGGAAGGCCGTCTCCTCGATCGCGTCGGTGCCCTGGACCACGACGACCCCGTCGACGGTGGGTTCGGCCTGGGCGCGCCGGAGCTCCGCGGCGATCTCGAGCAGCCGGTCGAACGAGAAGTGGCTGGCCGGGGTCCGCCCCAGATCGATCGCGACGAGGTCGGCGATGTCGCCCACGCCAGGCGTGAGCTCGAGCAGGGCCGCGCCGTCGAGCGCGGGCACGTTCCCGCCCGCGACCGGGTCGCGGACCATGCTGATCGTGCCGCCGGTGAACACCACGGCCACCCGGCTCACGGCTCGTCGCCCGCGCCGCGCTCCTCCTCGCGGCGGCGTCGCAGCGTGACCCCGATCCCGTCCATCGGGATGCCGTCGACGATCTCGACGCCGGTCGTGGCATCGCCCGTGGCCGGCGCGCGGACGAGCATCGACGCCACCCCGGAGAGCAGGACGAGGATCGCCACGACCAGGATCACCGCGGTCGTTCCAACCACGTCGGCGATCGAGCCGACGATGATGATCGGGACGATGCTGGCGACGGAGATGAGCATGTTGAGGACCCCGAAGACGCGGCCGCGGGCCTCCTCGGCGATGTCCTCCTGGAGCTGCGTCTGGCTCGAGATGGCCACGATGCCGTAGGCCACGCCGGCCAGGAACGCGATCGCCACGACGATGCTGACGAGCGACGTCACCGAGCCGAGGTCGACGACCGGCACCCGGTCCCCCACCCCGGTCAGGAACCGGCTCACCGGCCCCGCGACCGTCAGGATCACGAGCAACAGGCCGAGCGCGATCAGGCCGCCCTCGATCGCCCGACGCCGGGACACGAGCTGCCCGTACAGGTTCAGCAGCAGCACCCCCATGACGATGCCGAGGCCGAGCGGCAGGACCACCACGATCAGGTCCTTCGGCGTGAGGCCGAGCGTCTGCTCCGCGAACTTCGGGCCCAGGACGCCGAGGATGCCGACGAGCGACGCGGCGATGCCGAGGTAGGTCAGCGACCACGCGATCGAGTGGTTGTCGCGGATGTAGGCCATGCCCTCGCGCAGCTGCTGGAGCGTGCCGCCGACGGTGTGGCCGGCTTCCCCGAGGTTGACCAGCCGCTCGCCGGCGGCGCGGGGCGCCGGCGGGTCCGACGGCAGGGTCACGCAGATCGCCGCGGCGACGCCGTACAGCACGGCCACGAAGAGGATCACCGGCTCGGGCCCGCCGCTGATCGTGACGACGAGCGGGCCCAGGAACGCGAAGCCCAGCGCGAAGGCGCCGTTGATCGTGAGCGTGAACAGGCCGTTCGCCGCGACGAGCTGATCGCGCGGCACGACGACCGGGATCATCGACGCCTCGGCCGGCGCGAAGAACACCGTGACAGTCGCGAACACGACGTTGAGGAACAGGACCAGCGCGATGTCGTGGCCCACGAGCCAGATCGCCACGAGGAAGGCCGCCCGCAGGACGTTCGTGACGATCAGGACCCAACGACGGTCGAGCCGGTCGACGTACACCCCGGCCAGCGCCGAGAACAGGACCGAGGGCATGAGGAACGTCAGGAACAGCAGGCTGACCGTGCTCGACAGGTCGGTCGCCTCCTGGGCCAGCACGGTGAGCCCGAACAGGACCATGTTGGCCCCGATCTGGGTGACGACCTGGGCCGTCCACAGGAACAGGAACGATCGGTTCCGCAGGACCCCGAACCCACCCCCCGGTGTCTGGCGGGCGGCCTCGCCCGTCACGCTGCCTCCGTCACGCCAGCTCGGCGGTCCCGGGCTGGACCGCCGCCGTGAGCGCGGGATCGCCCCGCTCCACGAACTCGACGAGCCGGCGCTCCAGCTGTCGGCGCTCGACGAGGACATGGCGCCCGCAGGTCAGGCAGCGAAGCCCGATGTCGGCACCGAGGCGGTCCACCCGCCAGTCGCGGCCACCGCACGGATGGTTGCGCTTCAGGCGGACGACGTCGCCGAGCAGCAGCTCCAGCACGGGACGGGCGGACATGGGCCGGGAGCGTACCAGAGGGTCTCCCGGGACCACCCTCACAGGCGCGGATGGGCGTCGGCCGGGATCAGCCCGCGAGTCGTCGGCGGCAGCGACACGCCGTTGGCCGGTGTGACCGTGACCTGGGCCTGCGGGTAGGTCGTTGCCAGCAGCGCGATGACGCCGCCGGCGCGGTTGAGCGTCCCCGTCAGGATCTGGGGACTGCCGATGGCGCGGATCTCGAAGGCCGCCCCGAGGCCCTGGCCGGCCACCGTCAGGTCCTCTGGCTGGCCGCTGACCACGACGCCGGTGACGACGCGGATGCCGGCGATGGCGATGCCCTCGGCGCCGGCATTGCGGAGCTCGTTGAGGAGATCGTCGACCCCGTCGGCGCCGATCGGACCCGAGACCGTGATCGTGACGCCCGGCCCGGTCAGGCCGGTCACGCCGGACCACGCCTGGATCCTGGCGAGGTCGGCGTCGAGCTGCTCGACCGCGCTCTCGCCGCGGTTCTTGGCCGCCGCGAGATCGGCCTGCTGGCGCTGGAGCGTCGCGATCTCGTCACGCAGCTGCTGGTTCTGCGTGTTCAGGTTGGCGACGAGCACGCCCAGCTCCTGGGCGCTCAGGTTGGCCAGCTGGGGCACGCCCTGCTGGCCCCGCAGCTGGCCCACGGCGAGGATGCCGAGGAGCACGGCCACGAGGCCCACCGCCCAGCGCGCGCCGCCCGGCAGCTGGCGGCCCCGGCCGATCGCGCCCAGCCCGGTCGTCACGGGCTGGGCACCGGGCTGCCAACGGGCTGGCCGAACCGGACGTTCACGGTCCCGGCGAATGCCGGCACGTCGACGCTGTCGAGCTGGGCGACCGAGAGCCCGATGCCCTCGCCCTCGACGCGGCTCGCGACGAAGGCCACGAACGTCGGCGAGGCGCGCATCCGGTCGTACAGCCCAACTGGCCCGATCGCGGCGATCTGGTAGGGCGGCGAGAGGTAGGCCGAGTTCGCCAGGATCGAGCCGCCGATGTCGAGGACCGCCGTCGACGCGGTCACCCGCTCGCCGTTGACCGCGATGGCCTCGGCGCCCGCGAGCCACAGCTCGTTGACCAGGATCCGGATGTCCGCCGCGGAGACGAGCTGATCGGCGCCGCCGCCGGGGCCGCCGGCGTCCGCGAGCTTGAACACGACACCGGGGCCCGACATCGCGATGAGCCCCGCCGCGATCCTGGACTGCTGGAGCTGGTCGTTGAGGGCCTTGACCCGCGCATCCGAGCCGGGACCCTCGTCCTCCAGCTGCCCGATCTGGGCGCGGAGGTCGAGGATCTGCTGCTTGAGCGCATCCTGCGACGTCTGGAGCCCGAGGGCGGTCTCGATGAGGGGCGACCGCTCCTGCGTGGTGTAGCGGACGAGCGGCCCTTCGGCCCGGAGCTGGGCGGCGATCAGGAAGCCCAGGACGAGGAGGGCCGCCCCGAGCGTGACCTGCCAGCTGGGGATCGTCCGGAGTCGCGCGCGGAGTGCGGTCACCACGGCTTGGGATTGTCATCCGGCGGAGGCGTCCGCCGCCGGTCCATCACGTTGAGGGCGATGAGGAGGCCGGCGATGACGATCAGCACGACGGCCGCGTCCAGGAGCCAGTCCATGCCGCCGCTGGGGTTGGCCGTGCTGCCATCGCCGCTGGCCTGGGGGACGCCACTGGTGCCGGCGCCGGCCGTGGCGAGCCAGTCGGGCGGGACCGGGCCCGCCGGCGCCGGGCGTGGCCCGAACGGGCTCGGGGCCGGTGCGCCGAGGTCCGCCAGCCAGGCCACCTCGAACTCGGCCTGGTCGACCCCGATCCCAGCCTTGAAGGCCTCGTCGTCGCTGACGCCGCCGGCGTAGCTCCGGATGAGGCGGACCAGGGCGTCGCGCCCGAAATGGCGGACGAGGTAGTCGACCGCGGAGACCGATTCGTCGTAGGCCAGCGCGAACCGGTCGCCCTGGGTCGGGAACTGGCCGGCCAGCGAGGTCAAGGGCATGAGGGTGTGGTTCGAGACGGCGTCCTCGACGCCGCTGCGGCTGCCGGCGTCGTAGCCCTGGGAGAGGTAGACGGCCAGGCCCTCGTTGAGCCAATGGAGTGGAGCGTGGTACGGGTTGTCGGTCGCGTCGCCGAACACGATGTGGGTCAGCTCGTGCGGGATGTAGATGCCGACCACCGGGTCGTTCGGGTCGGTCGTCGAGATGTTCGCGAACACGGTCCGGATCTCGGGGAACGCCGCGGCGCCGACGTTCTCGCGGGCTGCCGGACCGAGGACGTCATAGAACGCCGTGCGGTCCGCATACACGAAGAAGTCGATCGGCTGGCCCTCCGTGACGCCGAGCAGGCTGGCGGCGTCGCTGACGGCACGCTCGGCGATGGCCAGCGCCTGGCGCCCGAAGGAATCGCCGCCCTGGACCCAGTGGACGCGGACGAGGCTGCCGCTGAGGGTCTGCCAGGCGTAGCGCGTGTCGTCGTACCGGAGGCTCGAGACGGGGCCGTCGACCACCGATCCATCGGCGAGCGTCACCCGGAACCCCAACCGCACGACCGTGTTCGGCAGCAAGCCGCCCGATGGGGTGGCGAACTGGTAGCGCAGGACCGGCGAGCCCGGCCCGGGCAGCGGCACGGGGCTCACGAGCGTCCGCTCCGAGCCCTCGGT
>DASXQE010000049.1:0-10860 GCA_036493155.1 Candidatus Limnocylindrales bacterium
TCCCGCGCCCTCGCGCCCCACGCGGCTCCCCGTGCCCGCGCGGCTCCCGAGGCGGCCGGTCAGGCGGCCCAGGGCGTAGCGCCACGGGCGCGCGACCCGCTCGTGGGCGCCCGCGAGCTCGACCCAGGTCGCCCCGAACGATTCCTTGAACGCCAGCATCCCGTGCTCGGGCTCCCCCGCTCGGGGCCGGCGCCTCGCCCCTCGGACGTCCACGCCGCCGAGGTCCATGATGGCGCGGCCCTCGGCCATCGCGAGGCGCATCGCCTGCCACAGCAGCAGGCGCGTCGCGCCGGGGCTGGCCTTGCGGGCCGATTCGGCCTCACCCGAGAGGGCGTACGTCAGCCGGTTGCCCTGGCGATGGAACGTGGCCCCGGCCAGGAGCTCGCCGCCGGAATCCTCCACGAGCAGGGCCACGAGGTGCCCGGCCGCGAGCGCCTCGCTGGTCCAGCTGTCGAACGTCGCCCGGCCGGCCAGCCAGAAGGACCGACGCCGAGCCGTGTCGGCCAGCAGGTCGTAGAGCGCCGCCAGCCGGGCGTCCTCGGCGCCGCGATCGACGACGGCGGGCAGCTCCTCGGGCTGCGCCGCGTGGGGCGACGGCCGCCGGTCGATCCGCCGGACCACCAGGTCCTGCCGCTGGGCCTGGCGGACGAGGTTGCGGGTCGTGGCCGAGAAGCTCTTCAGGAGCGCGTCTGCGTCGCCGTCGTCCGGCAGGGCGACGTCCAGCCGGTGGCGAGAAGGCTGCAGCTCCTCGATCTGGTGGAAGCCCGCGGCAGCCACCGCGCGAGCGAACGCCGGATCGGCCGGGACCTCCGGGTCGGCCGCGATGACGTCGATGCCGTCGCCCGCGAGCCAGCCGGCTGCCTCGATGAGCCGGGCGGCGGTCGTGGCCGGCGAACCGGCGGGCACCGGCCCCCGGCTGAGATACGCCGAGCCACCCGGCCCCAGGCGCCATGGGCGCGCCAGCGCCAGCACGGGCAGGCCGTCATCGGTGCGCAGGTGCCGCGGCGTCCAGCCGAACCGCGCCCGGTGGCGACCCCACGCGAGGGACTGCAGGACGTTGCCGCCCGGCCCGTCGACGGCGACCGCGTCCCAGCCGGCCAGGCTCGCCTCGTCAGCCGGCCGCACGCCGGCTCCCGACGAGGCCGCGGGTCGTCGCGACGATCGTGTCCAGCTCGGGGATCCGCAGCAGGACCGCGACGAGCAGGTACGCGGCCCCGCCGGCGAGCGTCGCCGCCACGGCCTGGATGAATGCCGCGACCTTGCCGCCCTCGATCCCGGTGGCCCCGACGGCCGCCACGACGCCGAGGGCGACGCCGCCCGCCACCAGCGCCCCGATCAGGCTCCGCAGCCCGACCGAGCCCACGCCCCCGAGGTCGAGCGCCGGTTCGCGCCGCTTCAGGACGGCCAGCAGCAGGAGGCCCTCCCCCCAGGTGCCTCCAGAGAGCGCCAGTCCGACAGCGGGCAACCCGAGTGCCCCGACCAAGGCCATCGCGAGGCCAATGGTGACGACCACGCCGAGCACGGCCGCCACTACGGGGGTGGCCGTGTCCTTGCGGGCGTAGAACGAACGCGCCAGGACGTCGATCACGCCGTGCGCCGGCAGGCCGACGAGGAACAGCAGCAGGGTCGCGGCGGTTTCGTCCACGGCCGCGGTCCCGAACTTGCCGTAGCCGAGCAGCAGCTCGACGACCTGGACCCGCAGGACCATGCCGAGCGCCGTGATCGGGAGCATGACGAACACCAGCACGCGCATGGCTCGGCTGATCAGCGCCAGGTAGGAGCCGGTCCGGCCGAGCGCCAGCTCCCCCGCGAGCGACGGGAAGAGCACGATGCCGAACGGGATGCCGATGACGCCGATCGGGATCTGCAGCAGGGAGAACGCGATCGTGTAGGCCGAGATCGCGCCCGTGCCGAGGTTGGAGGCGATCGAGGTCAGGGTCACGAAGATGAGCTGGGTCGCCCCGAGCCCGAGCGCGCGCGGGGCCATGAGCACGAACGCATGGCGAGCCTCGCTGTCGCCGAGATCGACCGTCGGGCGCCAGTGGTAGCCGGCCCGCGCGAGCGGCGCGAGCTGGATGAGGAGGTGGCCCGCAGAGCCGGCGACGACGCCGATGGCGAGGCCCTCGACCCCCATCGACGGACCCAGGACGACGGCCGCGCCGATGATCGCGAGGTTGTAGATGATCGGCGCGATCGCGGACGAGGCGAACCGCCGGCTGCCATTCAGCGCGGCCGTGGCGACCGCGCCCAGGCCCAGGAAGATCGGCCCGATGAGCATGACCCGCGTCAGGTCCGTTGTCCGGGCGAGGTTGGCGGCATCGAACCCGGGCGCGAGGAGGCCGACGATGGTTGGCGCGATCAGCCACGCCACCGCCGCCAGGACGATCAGCCCGACCAGCATGAGGTTGGCGATCGTCGAGACGATCCGCCACGCCCGCGGCGTCTCGCCCGTGGCCTGGAACCCCGACACGATCGGCACGAGCGCCGAGGCAACAGCGCCCGCGGCGACCAGCTGGAAGATCAGGTCCGGGATCCGGAACGCGGTGAAGAAGTCGTCGAGCTCCGGACCCGCCCCGAACGTCGTGCCGATGACGACGACGCGGAGGTAGCCGAGCAGGCGCGAGACGAGGTATGCCGCCGAGACGACGATCCCGGCCCGGGCGATGGTCGAGGCGCTCGGCCGCGGGGATGCCGCGGGATCGCCGCCGGCCAGCTCGTCCGCGGCGGAGAAGGTGCTGCCCGAATCGCTCACCCGGGCGGGCCGTCGTGGGTCGCGGCGGACGCCGCCGCCGCCTGGGTGGCCGCGGCCGTGGCCGTAGACGTGGTCGCCCTGGGGTGGGCCGCGAGGTAGGCCGACCGCAGCCGGCCCGGTGAGACGTGGGTGTAGATCTGCGTCGTCGCGAGGCTCTCGTGACCGAGCAGCTCCTGGACGACCCGGAGGTCCGCTCCCCCGTCGAGCAGGTGGGTCGCGAAGGAGTGGCGAAGCGTGTGCGGCGAGACGCCGGCCGGCAGTCCCGCGATCCGGCACAGGCGATCGATCCGGTAGCGCAGGCCGCGAACCCCGATCGGCTCGCCGTGATGGTTCAGGAACAGCACGTCGGGGTCCGGGGCGCGTTCGTCCGCGCGGCGCGACGGGTGTCCAGCGGCGGCGCGGCGGCGCCGGAGCAGCGCCGGCCGGCCGTCCTCCAGGTAGGCCTCGAGCGCCGCGACGGCCGGCCGGCCCAGCAGCCCGATCCGCTCCTTGCGGCCCTTGCCCATGACCCGCAGCTCACCCCGCCGCAGGTCCAGCGCCGAGCCGGCGGCGCCCGCCAGCTCGCTGATCCGGAGGCCCGCCGCGTAGGCGACCTCGACGATCGCGCGGTCGCGGAGCGCGATCGCCTCGTCCGTGGCGTCGATCGCCGCGAGCAGCCGCTCGATCTGGTCGATCTCGAGGACCTTGGGAAGCCGCCGCGGCAACCGCGGCGTCGCGATGCCGCCCCACGGATCGCCGACGGCCAATCCGGCGCGCGCCGCCCAGCGGTGGAACGATCGGATCGCCGCCAGTCGCTGGCTCACCGAGGTCTTGGCCCCGGTCGACGCCAGCGCCGCAAGGTACGCGCGGAGATCGGCCCGGGCCGGCCGCCGCCAGTCGACGCCGCGCTCGGCGAGCCAGTCGAGGTAGGCCCCGATGGTGCGGTCGTAGGACCGGAGGGTGTGCTCCGACGCGTCGCGTGCCTGGAGCGAGAGGCGGAACGCCGACCGCGGGTCGCTGCCGCCGGCCACGTGCCCTGCCGGTGACATCGCCTCGGTCACGCCCCGGAGCGTCGCCGGGCTGTCGTGCCGCCGGCGCGGCGAGCCGTCCCGCCGGCCCGTCCACGAGTCCCGCCGGCGCGGGTGCCGGCGCTCGCGCCGCGCCGTCGTGAAGCTGGCGCGCCGCCACGACGGCCGCCCGCTCGGGCGGCCCGCGGCGCGATCGCGGCCGGATCGGGTGGCCCGCCTGACAGCCGGACGCCGACGATCGCGGCGCCTTCGGGCACCTCGATCGGCGCGCCGCAGGCAAGGCAGAGCGGCCCCGTCGGGCCCTTGGCAACGGGCCCGCCTTCGAGGTCGTGGAGCGCCCCGAGCGGCTCGAAGTTCGTGGTGTAGTCGCAGGTCGGGTAGTTGGAGCAGCCCCAGAACACGTTGCCGGTCCGGCGGGCGCGGCGCGCGACGAGGTGGCCGTCGTGGTTCTTGGGGCACTCGACCTCGAACGGCAGCTGATCCGGCGGCGGTGGACCGTCGCGCCGGATGAAGTCGCAGTCCGGGTAGCGGTCGCAGCCGAGGAAGGCGCCGAAGCGCCCGCGCTTCGAGACGAGCGTCCCCAGGCCGCACTTGGGGCACGTCTCGCCGGTGCCCTCCAGCGGCGGCGGCTCGTCGCCCGGCAGCGGCCGCGTCTCCTTGTGCTCGGGATACAGCGAGCAGGCCAGGAAGCGACCGTTCCGGCCGAGCCGGATGACCATCGGGTGGCCCAGCGAGCAGACCTCGTCCGTGGCCTCCGTCGTGAAGTCACGCCGGCGGGTGGTCTTGCGGACCTCGTCGACCCGATCCCGCAGCGGCGGGTAGAACGCCTGGAGCAGCGGGACCCACGGCCGCTCACCGCGGGCGACCTCGTCCAGGTCCTCCTCCATCTTGGCCGTGAAGCCGACGTCGATGTAGTCGCCGAAGTGCTCGACCAGCAGGTCGGTCACGATCCCGGCCACCGGCTCCGGCCAGAGGCGCCGCTCCTCGACCCGGACATAGCCCCGATCCACGATCGTCGAGATCGTGGCGGCGTAGGTCGAGGGCCGTCCGATGCCGTGCTCCTCGAGGGCCTTGATGAGCGAGGCCTCGGTGAAGCGCGGCGGCGGCTCGGTGAAGTGCTGGGCCGGCTCGATGGCGGTGACCGTGGTGAGATCGCCCTCGGCGAGCGGCGGCAGGAGGCCCTCGGCGTCCTCGTCGTCGGCCTCGTCGCGACCCTCGGTGTAGACCCGGGCGAAGCCGTCGAACAGGGTCCGCGTGGCGCTGGCTCGCAGCGTGTACGGCGCGGCGTCAAGGTCGACCGTCGTGGTCTCGAGCTCCTTGGCCTCCATCTGGCTGGCCAGGGCACGCTGCCAGATCAGGCGATACAGGCGCAGCTCCTCGGGCTTCAGGTGCCCGGCCATCTCGTCGGGCGTGCGCCGGAAGCTCGTCGGGCGGATCGACTCGTGGGCCTCCTGGGCACCCTTGGTCTTGGTCCGGTAGACCCGGCCCTTGGGCATCGTGTAGCGCTCGCCGAAGCGGTCGCGGATGACGTCGCGGGCCTCGCCCATGGCCACGCCGGCGAGGGCCACCGAATCGGTCCGCATGTAGGTGATGAGACCGACGTGCCCGTCGGGCGTGTCCACACCCTCGTACAGCCGTTGGGCGATCGACATCGTCCGCTTGGGGCTGAAGCTGAGCTTGCGGCTGGCCTCCTGCTGGAGCGTCGACGTGGTGAACGGCGGGGCCGGGCTGCGCTTCTGGGTCTTGGTGGCCACGCCCGTGACCCGTGGCCGCAGGCCGCGCAGGGCCGTGGCGTGCTCCTCGGCCATGGTGCCGCTGGTGACGTCGGTGGGCTCGCCGCCAATGCGAACGACGTCGGCCTGGAACGGCTCGCCGCGCTCGGTCTCGAGGGTCGCGTGGAGGGTCCAGTACTCCCGCGCGACGAAGGCCTCGATCTCGCGCTCGCGCTCGACCACCAGGCGGACGGCCACGGACTGCACGCGCCCGGCCGACAGGCCGCTGCGGACCTTCCGGGACAGCAGCGGGCTGAGGGTGTAGCCAACCAGTCGATCGACGATCCGGCGGGCCTGCTGCGCGTCGACGAGGTGCATGTCGATCGAGCGCGGATGGGCGAAGGCGTCGCGGATGGCGCCCTGGGTGATCTCCGAGAAGGTGACTCGCTGGGTCCGCGTCGACGGGACGTGGGCAGCCTCGGCCACGTGCCACGCGATGGCCTCGCCCTCGCGATCGAGGTCGGTCGCGAGGTAGACCGTGTCGGCCGTCTTGGCCGCCTTGGCGATGGCATCGACCTGCTTGCGGCGGTCCTCGGAGACCACGTAGTCGGGCGCGAAATCGTGCTCGACGTCGACGCCGAGCTTGCCCTTGCCGGGGTTCTCGGGCAGGTCCCGGACATGGCCGTAGGACGCCAGCACGTGGTAGTCGTCGCCGAGATACCGCTCGATCGTCCGGGCCTTGGCGGGCGACTCGACGATGACCAGGTTGCGCGCCATCAGGTCACGCGTCCCGGACGCGGCGCAGGAAGTCCTCGTCGATCTCGAGCTCGTCCGGCTCGTCGGCCTCGGCCTCGGCCTCGGCGGTCCGGACCTTGCCGGACGGGATCTCCACGAACCGGACGCCGGCATACGGGAACACGAACATCGAGTCGCTGTGATCGAGCCACACCGGGCGCTTGCCGTCCAGCGACCGGACGTTGGTGCAGTGCACCGACTGGTCGCCCGGCTTCGGCTCCTCGACCAGGTCGACGAGCACGGGCTGATCGTTCAGGAGATGGATCACGGCACGGGTCACGGCGGCGCGACGATAGCACGGGGTCCCGTTCGGTCAGGCTGCCGGCGGCAGCGCCGGCCGCGCCGAAGCCCTCGGCGGCCTCCGAGTCGTGGCAGCCCCGAGCAGCGCGCCCGCCGCCTCGTAGCGCCCGTGCCGGGCCGTCACCAGGGCCGCGCTCTCGAGCCGCGTCAGGGCGCCCAGGACGGCCCCGACCGGCAGGCCGCAGACGGCCACCAGCTCGTCGACCGTCGCCGCGCCGTCGGCGATCGCCCGCGCCAGGGGCTGGTCGTCCGGGCGGAGCGTCGCGATCGCGGCGAGGGTCCCGGCCGGCCGGACGAAGGAACGCGCATCCGGCGACGGCAGGCGCCGTGCCGGGAGCGCGGCCGCCGCCGGCAGCCCCAGGTCGTCGAGCAGCTGCGGAATCCCTGACACGATGCGCGCGGCGCCGGGCCAGTCGCGAAGGAAGCCCAGGCAGCCCGCCGACATCGGCGCATCGATCGGGCCGGGTACCAGGAAGCACTCCCGACCCTGCTCGAGCGCCCACGACGCCGTGACCAGCGCCCCGCTGCGGGCGCCGGCCTCCACGACGACCACGGCGTCGGCTGCGCCGCTGATGAGGCGGTTGCGCCGCGGGAACGTGCCCGTCGTCGGCTCGGTATCCGGCGCGTACTCGGAGGCGATGGCGCCGCCAGCCGCCACGATGGCATCGGCCAGGCGGTCATGCGCGGCCGGGAACAGCCGGCCGTGGCCCCCGCCGATGAAGGCCAGGGTCCGGCCGCCCGCCGCGACGACAGCGGCATGGGTCGCGCCGTCGATCCCGACGGCGAGCCCCGAGACCACCAGCGCGCCGGCTCCGGCGAGCGCCGCCCCGAGGCGTGTGGCCACCCGGCGCCCGGCGTCGCTGGGCCGTCGCGTCCCGACGACCCCGACGGCGTGAACAGCGTTGAGCGCCGCCTCGTCGCCGCGAACGAACAGCAGCGGCGGCGGCAGCTCGATCGTGCGGAGCCGGGCGGGATACGACGGGTCGCCGGGCAGCACCAGCGCGAGGCCCAGGGCGCGGGTCCGGTCCAGCAGCTGGCCGGCTCGGACCGCGGCATCGACGATCGCGGAGGCCAGGTCGACCGCGAGCGGCCGATCGACGTGATCGTGCGGCGTGCACGCCACGAGGCGCGCGGCGCCGCCCGAGGCCGTGGCCGCCTCGACGACCGCGGCCGCCGAGCCGCAGCCGGCGATGAGCCGGGCCAGCGTCATCGGCCCGAGATGCTGGACGGACAGGAGCACCGCGACCGCCTCGCGCTCCTCGAGCCCGGTCGCACGCGCGCCGCCGGTCGGACCGGCCTCCCCGATTCCGATCATCGCAACCCTCCCACCGCCCTTGCTCCTCTCACGACGCGAGTGCCGCGATGGGTCGGCCGCCCGGCAGCCGCCAGCGAGCGGCCTCGTGCAGGTGCGCCTCCGCCACGGCCTCCGCGCCATCGAGGTCGGCGATCGTCCTGGCGACACGCAGGAGCCGATCCGCGCCTCGGCCCGAGAGGCGCTCGCCCTCGGCCAGCGCGATCAGGCTGGCGATGGTCGCGGGGGTCAGTCGCGACACGCGCCGGAGGGCCCGGCCGGCGACGCGGACGTTGAGCTGCCGCCCCGGCCGGCTGAGCTGCCGCGCTCGCGCCTCGGCGATCCGCGCGGCAACGGCGGCCGAGCCTTCGGGCTCCGGCGCGCCGATCAGCAGGTGGGCGGGCATCCGCGGCATGCGGACCCACAGGTCGATCCGGTCGCGCAGCGGCCCCGAGATCCGGCGCTGGTACCGGTCGATCACGGACTCACCGCAGGCGCACCCGATGTCGAAGCCGGCGAGCCCGCACGGACAGGGGTTCATGGCCGCGATGAGTTGGAATCGCGCCGGCATCGTCGCCGCGCGGCCTGCCCGGACGATGTCGACGCGCCCGTCCTCCAGCGGCTGCCGGAGCGCCTCGAGGACGTCTCGCGAGAACTCGGCGAGCTCGTCGAGGAACAGCGTGCCGTGGTCCGCCCGGGTCACCTCGCCCGGCGTCAGGTGGGGCCCGCCGCCGACCATCGCGGCGTACGACGTGGTGTGGTGTGGCGCCCGGAAGGGCGGGCGCCGGATCAGGCCGTCGATCCGGCCATCGCCCGCGGCGGAGGCGACGATCGTCACGGCCAGCGCCTCCTCGTCGCCGAGGTCGGGCAGCAGCCCCGGGATCGTCCGGGCGAGCAGCGTCTTGCCAGTCCCGGGCGGTCCCACGAGCAGCAGCGCATGGCCACCCGCGAGCGCCACCTCGAGGGCCCGGCGCGCCTCCCGCTGCCCGTGGACCTCGGCCAGGTCCGGCACCTCGCCGATGGGCACGAGGGACGGCGGCCCTCCCGCTCCCGTGAACGGCGCCGGGGCCGCCACTGACAGGTCCACCCGCGCCGTGGTCGCCGGACCGGCGCGGCGGCGCGACCGCAGGATGGCCACGACCTCACCGAGCGTGGCGGCCGCAACGACCTCGATGCCCGGGACGAGGCGCGCCTCCGCGGCGGCGTCCGCCGGCACGATGACCCGAGCGACGCCACGGCGCGCGATCGCCGCGACCATCGGCAGCAGCCCGGGCGGCCGGCGGACCTCGCCGCCGAGCGACAGCTCGCCGACCAGGGCCACGCGGCCCGCCGCCGGCGTGAACTGCTCCGACCCGACCAGGATCCCGATCGCGATCGCGAGATCACCGGCCGAGCCACTCTTCGGCAGGTCCGCCGGAGCGAGATTCACGGTGATCCGGCGCGGCGGGTGGACGAAACCGGCGTTCCGGATCGCGCCCCGAACGCGTTCCCGGGCCTCACGCACCGAGGCATCGCCGAGGCCCACGATCGTGAAGCCCGGCAATCCGGGAGCGACGTCCACCTCGACGCGGATCACCCGGCCCTCGAGGCCGACGAGCGTGGCAGACAAGAGGCTGGCGAGCACGACCCGATGGTCGGCCGCGCGGCTTATCCGGCGATCACCGGACGGGGGTCAGGGTCAGCGACGGGCCGCTGCTGCCCCCGTGGCAGCTCGCGCCGGCGTACCGGCCGTGTCGATCCGCTTGGCGAGCGCCGAGATCTCCTTCGCGAGGACCGAGTCCGGCCGGGCGTACGAGAACGGCTTGCCGCTGTTTTGGGCCGTGATCGCGGTCCGGTACTCGTTGACGATCTTCGTCTCGAAGTCGCGCTTGAGGGCGTTCTCGGCCGCGCCGACGGAGATACCCGTGAAGGCGTTCGAGCGGTTGAGCGCGAGGCGCAGGCGAGTCCGGTCGTAGCCGATCCGATCGAGGGCCTCGAGCGCCAGCCGGACGTTCTTGAGGCACGACAGGTCGGCGGTCATGACGATGTGGATCTCGTCGGAGTTGTCGAGGACGCTGAGGGTCAGGTCGCCGAGGCGCTTGTCCACGTCGACGATGACGAAGTCGTACATGGACCGCAGCAGGCCCAGGACCTCGACGAGGCGATCCTCCTTGATGAGGTCGCCTTCCTCCGGCGAGGCCGGCGCCAGCAGCAGGTCGACGCCCGAGTCGTGCTTGACCAGGATCGACTTCATGAGGTCTGCGTCGACGGCCGGCGCCGAGACGGCGTCGGTGATCGACTTGCGGTCGGGGCCGAGGTCGAGGAACACGCGGTGGTCACCGAACTGCAGGACGCCGTCGACCAGGACGACCTTGCGGTCGTGCTCCATGTGCAGGGCGATCGCGGTGTTGATCGCGACGGTCGTCGCGCCGACGCCGCCCTTGGCGCCGTAGAACGCGATCATCCGGCCCAGCGGCGGCTTGGTCGTCGTGCCGTCGGTCGCCCCGAAGCGCGCCAGGAGGCTGCGCATCCGGGCCAGCAGCTCGGCCTGGTGGAACGGCTTGACCAGGTAGTCGTCCGCGCCGGCGCGCAGGCCCCGGACCTTCTGCTCGACCTCCTTCTCGGCCGTCAGCATGATGATCGGGACGTGGTCCCGTCCGCCCTCGTCGGCCCGGATCCGCTCGGCCACCGCGTAGCCGTCGAGCTTCGGGAGGGTGACGTCGAGCAGGATCAGGTCGGGCGACTCGTCCTTCCAGAGCCGGAGCGCCTCCGGGCCATCGGCGGCGATCGAGACGGTGTAGCCGGCCTGCTTGAGCGTGTACTGCAGCAGGCGCTGGACGTTGCCTTCGTCGTCGACGACGAGAATCCGGCTCATCGGCTGGTCGATCCCCCTTCGGCGGCGTCGGCCATGCCGCCCTGGACGAAGCGCGCCACGGGTCCGACGAGGCTCGTGAACTCGGTCGGGATGACGAACTTGGTCGACGGGCTCGCGCCGAGCGCCTTGAGCGCCTCCAGATATTGGAG
>DASXQE010000050.1:0-12356 GCA_036493155.1 Candidatus Limnocylindrales bacterium
CGACATGTTGCCGGTCAGCGCGAGCTTCACCCGCTGGCCCTTCCTGGGGATGTCGGTCATCTCGAGGCCCTGGCCGCGGACGAGCGCGATCGCGGCGTCGTTCACGACGATCCGGGTCAGGACCTTCTCGTGGCCGATGCCGCGGCGGGGGTCGGCGTTGGTCCGGTCGACGAGCTGGGCGACGGTGTGGCGGCCGTCACCGACCACGCCCGCCGGCACGCGCTCCGCGATCGCCGCGACCTTGCCGCCGATGACCAGGCAGCGGTAGTCGCTGCCGGTGATGTAGCTCTCGACGACGACGTCACGCGAGCGCGATTCGGCGAGGGCCACCGGCCAGGCCCTGCGGACGTCCGCCTCGGTCCGCAGGTCGAGGTTCACGCCCCGGCCATGGTTGCCGTCGAGCGGCTTGATGACGCACGGGTAGCCGATGGTCTGGGCCGCGGCAGCCGCGCCGTCCTCGGTCTCGACGACCTCGGACTTGGGGACCGGCAGCCCGGCGGCATCGAGCAACCGATTGGTGAGGTTCTTGTCCGACGCGATGTCGATCGCGATGCCCGACGTCCGCGACGTCATCGTTGCCCGGATGCGCTGCTGGTAGAGGCCCTGGCCGAGCTGGACGAGCGAGTGGCGATCGAGCCGGATGTACGGGATGTCGCGCGACGAGGCCTCGTCGAGGATGGCCTGGGTCGACGGACCGAAGGCCTGACGCTCCGCCAGCCGGATCAGCCGCTCCAGCTCGGCGGGATAGTCGAAGGCCTGCTCCGGATCCTTCGGGGCGACGAGGTGGTTGACGAGCCGGACCGCGAGCTTCCCCGCCTCCAGCCCGACGCTCTCCTCGCGGAACTCGTAGATGACGTTGTAGCGACCGGTGCCGCCGGCGCCGCGCGTCTTGCCGGCATGGACGGCCGTGCCGGCGAGGACCTGGAGCTCGAGGGCGACGTGCTCGGCGACGTGGCCCGCCCACGTGCCGTCGCGCAGTCGGGTGACGAAGCCGCCGCGCCGGTTCAGGGAGCAGGCGTGGTCGGCCAGCGTCGGGATGAGCTTGACGAGCGTGTCGACGAAGCCGGGAATCGTGTTCGACGGAAATTGCTCGAGCACGCCGAGGTCGACGAGCATCCGGATCGACGGCGTGTGGGACCAGTAGTTGGGGCCGCGGAGGACCCGCGTCTCCAGGATTCGCAGCTCGGGCCGAGGCTTGCCCGCGCCGCGCGCGGGTCGAGCGGGCGGCTTGCTGGCGCGAGGGGCGGCCGCGGTCGCCATCCGGACCTCCCCGCCCGTCAGGTCGAGGCGGCGGCTTCGCCGCCTTGCAGCGCCACGAGGTTGGGGCCCTTGACGCGCGCGTGCCGGCGCAGGTCGAACCGGTAGCCGGCCGGCAGCGAATGCAGGACGACGCCGCTGATCATCAGCGGCTTGTGGCCCTGGATCTCCCAGGCATCCGTCTCGGCCTTCGCACCGTCCACGATCGTCACGCTGCCGCGACCCAGGACCTCCAGGATCCCCTCGCCGCTGACGATGCCGGCGGTGTCCTCGTCGAAGCCCAGGCCCAGGAGGCTGGGGTTCTGGGCGATGATCGACAGCAGCCGGCCGAGGCGGTTCCGCTGCTGGAAGTGCTGGTCGATGATCACGTCCGGCAGGAGGCCGAGGCCGGCTGCCATGGAGGCCATGCGGTGCTTCGGCGTTCCGCCAGAGGCTCCGAAGGCGATCATGTGGCTGGACATCGCGCTCGCCCCGGCGGACGTGCCAGCGACAACGGCGCCCGCACGGTGGCGCTCGAGCAGCACCTGCGCAAGCTTGGTGCCACCGATCGTCGACGACAGCCGCAGCTGGTTGCCGCCGGTGAGGAAGATCCCGGTCGCATCGCGCAGCGGCCGGACGAACGCCGAGTCATTGGCCTCGGTCCGGTTCGTCGGATGGATCGGCCGGATCCGGCGGACGCCCATCCCGCCGAAGATCTGCTGGTAGCGTTCGCCGGCCAGGTGGCCCAGCGACGAGGCCGTCGAGATGACCGCGATGCGGGCGTCGGGGCCGCCGGCCTCGGCCACGAAGCGGCTCAGGATGACGCGGTCCCGGACCTTGTCCTCGGCGCCGCCGATGACGATGACGACGCCGTCAGCCACGATGGAGCCGCGCAATCACGATCGGGGGCCTGGCCGCGGCGAGCTGCATCGCCGCCCGCGGAGCGACGACGATCTGGCGGGTCATTGGCGGATCAGGATACGGCACCGACCCCGGCCGAGGCGCGGCGGCCCGTGCGGGCGATGCGTGGCCGCGGAGCGTGGGTCAGCCGCCGACTGGCCATGCCGTGCGCTCCTCCCGCGGGCGCGGGTCGACGCCCCGCAGGAACCACGCAGCGAGTCCGAAGAACACGATCGCGACCATGAAGCCCACCCGAGGCCCATCGCCCGCCTGGGCCGCGCCACCGACCACATCGATGACCGGTCCGACGACGGCCCCGGCCAGGGCTCCCGCCGCGGCCACCGCGATGTTGCTGATGCCCATGTACCGGCCCGAGGCGGCCTTCGGGATGATGTCGGTCATCAGGGCCCAGTCGACCGCCAGGAACGTGCCCGACGCGGTCGACAGGATCGCGGCGCCAAGGAGGAACACGGCGAACGTCGGCGAGCCGGCCATGACGAGCAGGCCCGCCGCGCCGATCGCGGCCGCGACGTAGATGACCCGCTTCCGCCCGAAGCGATCCGCGAGCCGCGCCGACGGAATCGTCGTGACCGCGGTCACCAGGGCCACGACCAGCTGCGTCAGCGGGTACAGCACGCCCTGGTCGGCGTTGCTCAGGTGCTGGGTGCGGTCGAGGAAGATGACCCAGAACCCGAGCATGGCGTTCACGCCCGCGAAGAACATCAGCCGCGACAGCACCAGGAGCACGAAGCTGCGCTCGCGCAGGATGTCGGTCGCCCAGGCCGATCGGCCGATGGCCCACCACGACCGGCCGCGGCGGTCCCGCGGCGCGCCGCCCTCCCGGACCCAGCGAAGGGTGCCCACGGCCGTGGCGAACTCGATCAGGCCGACGACGATCGTCGGGATGGTGTAGTCGGGGTGGTCGCCCCCGACCAGCAGGGCCAGGGTGACGATCGCCCCGCCGATGACGAACCCGACGGTCTGCATCGCCCCGAGGAGCGCGCTCGCGAGGCCGACCTGGCGCTCCGGCACGAGGTCCGGGACGTAGCCCTGGAAGGGGCCCTGGGCGACGTTCGAGCTGAACTGGAGGAGGGCCAGGAACGCGACCAGGCTGAGGTAGCTGTTCGACAGCGCGAAGCCGGCGATGAACACGACGTCGAGCGTCGCCCCGATCGCGATGTAGGGCTTGCGCCGGCCCCACCGGCTCGTCGTGTAGTCGCTGAGCATCCCGACCGTGGGCTGGACCAGGATGTTGACCCACAGGATGAGCAGGCCCTGGATCGCGATGTAGGTACCGGTCTCACCGGCCGGGACCATCGCCGGGAGGCGCTTCTGGACGGCGATGCCGATCCCGCCCTGGAGCGCCGAGATGCCCAGCCAGTAGAGGGTGATCTGGACGAGCTGTCGGAGGGGCAGCGCCTCGGTGGGCCGCGCCGCCTCCTCGTCCGACCGCGGCGGCGCGGCCGCCACCTCGCCCGGCAGGACCGCAGCCACGTCCGTCATCGCGACCTCCCGTCGCCGCGGCTCGACACCAGCCGGGCCGCGCGCCGGCGGAGTCTAGTCCGGCTCAGGCGCCGGCCGTGGCCTCCCGGAGCGCCCGGAGCGCCGCGGTCCCGCCCCGAACGACGTCGCGCGGCATGGCCCGCCCGTCGGGCCCGAGCGTGGCGGTCGTGCCTAGGCTCACGAGCCGGCGCTCGGTGGCCGTCGGGGCGACGAAGGTGAAGAGCGACCGGTCGATCGAGTAGATCGCGGTCGCGGCGACTCCGATCTCGCCCAGCTGGAACGTGAACACCGGGTTCTCATCGTTGCCGGCGTAGTGGTGGACGTCGCCGGCCTGGGTGATGACCGCCAGGTTGGCGTGGCCGTCGAACGTTCGGTGGAGGCGCTCCAGGAGCGCACCGACCGGCGCGTCCGTGCGCCAGGCATCCTCGAGCCAGCGCTCTCCGACCTCCGTGTCGGCGCGCCCGTGGATGCGGCCCGCCGCCCGATAGCGCTCGCGCAGGGCCTGGTGATGCAGCAGGTCGCCGTTGTGGCTGAAGGCGAACCGGCCGGCCGGGTCATCGAACGGCTGGGTGTCCGCCAGCCCGATCGTCGACAGCTTGGACGGCCGGCGAAGATGCACGAGCAGGCTCGTCGTCGACTGGCCGCCCAGCGCCGCTCGGCCCTTGGTGTCCGCCTGGAAGGTCCCGAGGTCTCGATGGCTGCGCAGCCGGCCGTCGTCCGCCAGCCAGGTGGCGCCCCAGCCGAACCCCGCGATGCCGTAGCGCTCGAGGCTGGCCGTGAAGTCCCACAGCTCCTCGATCCGGAACGGTTGGGGCGCGCGGGCGACGTAGTGCTCACACATCAGCCGCTCGGACGGGTCACTGCGGTCCGGGCTGGTCCTTGGGGCACCAGTAGGTGGTGCGCGGCACGTCCGAGCCCTGGGGCGCCGACTTGACCAGCGTCCCGCAGCGGTGGCACGGCCGGCCGGCCCGGCGGTAGACCCACAGCTGGGTGGGGGCGAGGTGCGCCCCGGTCCGCGTGTCCACGGTCGTGACCCGCCCAGCCGCGGCGCCGGGCCGGGCGTTGTAGGTCATGAGGTCGCGGGCCCGCTCGACGATCCCGCGGATCCGGTCAGTCGAGAGCGAGCCCACCGTCGCGAACGGATTGACGCCCTCCAGGAACAGGACCTCGCTCTTGTAGACGTTGCCGACACCGGCGACGACCCGCTGGTCGAGGACCGCATCGCCGATCTCGCGAGCCTTGAGCGTGTGGTCCTGGAAGCGCGCGACCGCGGCGTCGACGTCGAGGTCCGGTGCGAGGAGGTCCGGGCCGAGGGTCGCGAGTGTCGGATGGACGGGCTCGCTGCGCGTCTCGAACAGCTCCACCACCGGGGCGTCGAAGCAGACCGCGACGGCGCCCGGGACCTCGAGCACGAGCGACGCGCGGGACACCGGCCGGCGCCAGGCCTCGCCCGGCCGGTAGCGATGCCAGCTGCCGTGGAGGCCGAGGTGGGTCCGGAGCTCCAGCCCGTCGTCGAACCGGATGAGGAGGTTCTTGCCGGCCGTGTCGACGGCCGTGATCTTCTTGCCGACGACCTTCGAGATGACGGGGCCGGGCAGCCGCGCCCGGGCGTTCGTCACGGTCCGCCCGGCGAGGTGCGGTCGAAGCGCGACCGCGATCCGGGCGAGGGAGTCGCCTTCGGGCATCGGCGTCAGCGCAGCACGAGGCCGCGGTAGCCGGGGGCGAACCCGGCGGCCAGCAGCGGCTCGCGATGGGGGGAGTCGGCGACGGGCAGCCCGTCGACCCTGGCAATCACGAGCTCACGCTCGCGACGATCGCGGCCGTCGGCGGCGAGCGCCGTGCGGAGCGCGGCAATGGCAGTGGTGCGCACCCCTACATCATCGAACGCCGGGAGCGTTTGCACAGAACGACCTCCGCGGTCGAGGTACAGGGCGGCCACGCCGTCGACCAGGACGACGGTCGCGCCGGCGGCTCGCTGGAGCGGCCGGCGGTCATCATCGCCCCGGCGCGGCCACGGCAGTGCGGCGCCATAGGGGTTGGCCGGGTCGGCGGCCGCGAGGATGTGCACCGCGGGAGGATCGCCGATCGCGGACGGCGCGTCACGCAATCCGCGCAATCGCTCGATCGCACCGGCCACCGCGAACTGCGCCGCGCCCAGCCCCTCGACGAAATAGCCCCGTCGAATCCGACCCGATTCCTCGAGGGCCCGGAGGATCGGGTACACGCCGGCGAAGCCGCCATCGACGCCTTCGGCCATGACCGCCTCGCGGACCACGACCCCGTGGCGGTCGAGCAGCGCCAGGGCGATGGCGTGCAGGCGCTCCGTCGGCGAGAAGCCCGACGGTTCGACCAGCGACCAGCGCCCGGCGGCCTCGGGCGGCCCGAGCGCCGTCAACCGGCCGGCCCGCGGAAGCCGGGCGTGACTGCCGGTCCGGGCGGGCCGCTTCCAGCGGAGGGCCCGCAGCGGGGCGAAGGTGTCGTTCGTGACCTCGCCGGCCCAGACGAGGTCCCACAGCGCGTCGAGCACCTCGCGATCGGGGCCGCCGCCCGCCGCGGCGTGGATCGCGCGGTAGAACGAGGCGCCACGGGCGCGGAGGTGCTCGCGGATGGCTTCGTGCCGGTCGCCGTCGGGCCGCTCCACGGCGTCGGGCAGGCCGGCCGGCAGGACGGCCTCGCGGCCGGGCCGGTAGAGCATGACGCGGCCGTCGTCCCGACCCAGGCTGCCCCGCCCGATCCAGGCCACCTCGCCGAGGGATCCCAGCTCGTCGAGCAGGCGCGGCTGATAGCCGGGCACCCGCGCCGGCAGCACGTCCCGCTCGAGCACCGAGGCCGGGATGGCGACGCCGGCCAGCTGGTCCACGACCTCCGCCACCCGCTCGAGCGCGGCGGTCCCCCGCAGCGGGGTTGCCGGGGCCGTGAGGCCGCCGGGGATGGCGATCGGCGTCACGCCCTGCCACGCGGGAAGGAGGCGACCAAGGGCTTCGGGCGAGACCGGCTCGACCTCGCGGCGGAGGCGCGCCAGTGAGCGCCGCCGGAGCAGCCGGAGGACCTCGGGATCGCACCACTCGCGTTCCGCGCCGCCGGGCCGGAACTCGCCTCGGACCAGCGTGCCGTTGCTCAGCAGGCGTTCGAGCGCGTCCTCGACGACGCCCAGCGGGAGATCCCACCGCCGCGCCGGCTCGGGCGCGAGGAACGGCCCGTGGCTGCGGGCCCAGCGGGCCAGCAGCCCGTCCAGGGCGCCAGCGGCCGGGGCCAGGAACGCATCCGGGACGCCCGGCGGCGACGCGATGCCGATCCCGTCGCGGTAGCGGGCCACGTCCTCGATCGCGATCCAGCGCTCTTCGCCGCCGATCCGGACCCGCACCGCGCGGCGCCCGGCCGCGAGCTCCCGGATCCAGGCATCCGCGGCCGACGCGCCATCGGCCAGGCGGCTGGCCCGCGCCCCGAGCTCGAGGTCCGACAGGTCGCCGATGCGTCGCAGCAGGTCGTGCAGGTGATCGGGCGAGTCGGCGCGGCGATCCTCGGCGAGGGCCTGGAGGTTCAGCTCGACGTCGGCCAGGGCCTCCGGATCGAGCAGCTCGCGCAGCTCCTCCTGGCCCAGCAGCTCGCGCAGCAGGTCGCGATCGAGGGCCAGGGCGCCGGCGCGGCGCTCGGCCAGTGGCGCGTCGCCCTCGTACATGTACTGGGCGACGTAGTCGAACAGGAGCGACGAGGCGAACGGCGATGCCTTGGCCGTCTCGACGGCATGGATGGCGATCTCGCGCCGCTCGACGCCCGACAGGATCTCGCGCAGGGCCGGCAGGTCGAACACGTCCGAGAGGCACTCGCGGTACGTCTCGACCAGGATCGGGAAGCTGCCATAGCGGGCCGCAACCGCGAGGAGGTCAGCCGAGCGCTGGCGCTGCTGCCACAGGGGCGTACGTGCGCCGGGCCGGCGGCGCGGCAGGAGCAGGGCTCGCGCGGCGTTCTCGCGGAAGCGCGACGCGAACAACGCGGAGCCCCCCACGGCCTCGACGACCAGGTCCTCGATCGCATCCGATTCGGGGAACAGCAGCCGCTCGATCTCGGCCAGGCGGGTGGCCTGGTCGCCCTCGCCCTCGGGCAGCCGGATCGCGATGCCATCGTCCGACCAGATCGTCTGGGCCTCGATGCCCAGGCGTTCGCGGAGGCGCGACTGGATGGCCAGGTTCCAGGGCGCATGGACGCGGGCCCCGAACGGGCTGAGCAGGACCAGCCGCCAGTCGCCGAGCTCGTCGCGGAAGCGCTCCACGACGATCCGCCGATCGGTCGGCAGGGCTCCGGCGACCGTCCGCTCCTCGTCGAGGTAGGCGACGACGTTGCGAGCGGCCAGGTCGTCGAGGTCGCCGGCCGCGAGCCGGCGCTCGAGGGTCGCGACGCCACGCTCGCCCCGGGCGAGGTCGGCCTCGGCCTCCCGGGTGAAGGCCCCGATGGCCCGGCCCAGCTCGACCGGGCGCCCGACGGTGTCGCCCTTCCAGAACGGCAGCTTGCCCGGCACGCCAGGCGCCGGCTCGACGACGACCCGGTCGGGGGTGATGTCGAGCACTCGCCAGCTGCTGGCGCCGAGGACGATCACGTCACCGTGCATCCCGGCCCGGAGCTCGTAGACCATCTCCTCGTCGAGCTCGCCGACGCGGCGGCCCGGCGTGCCCGCGTCGCCCGTGAGGAACACCCCGAACAGGCCGCGATCCGGGATCGTGCCGCCGGACGTCACGGCCACGACGCGCGCGTCGCGCCGGCCCTCCACCACATCGGTCACCCGGTCCCAGGTCACGCGGGCCTTCAGCTCGGCGAACTCGTCGCTCGGATAGGCGCCGGCCAGCATCCCGAGGACGGCCTCGAGGGCTTCGCGCGACAGCGTCTCGAACGGCGCGGCCCGTCCGACGAGGGCCAGCAGGTCCGCCACGGTCCAGCGGTCCATGACCGTCATGGCCACGACCTGCTGGGCCAGGACATCGAGCGGGTTCCGGGGCAGCGTCGTCGTCTCGATGGCGCCGTCGTGCATCCGCTGCGTGACGACGGTGGCCTCCAGGAGGTCGCCCCGGAACTTCGGGAAGACGACGCCCTTCGATGGCTCGCCGACGCGATGGCCGGCCCGGCCCACGCGCTGCAGGCCCGCCGCGACGCTCGGCGGCGCCTCCACCAGCACGACCAGGTCGACCGCGCCCATGTCGATGCCGAGCTCCAGGGACGAGGTGGCGACGATCGCGGGGATCCGCCCGGCCTTGAGGTCCTCCTCGATCCGGAGGCGCTGCTCGCGGGCGATGCTGCCGTGATGGGCCAGCACGAGCTCCTCGCCGGCCAGCTCGTTCAGCCGCTGCGCCAGCCGCTCCGCGAGGCGCCGGCTGTTCGTGAACACGATGGTGCTGTGGTGCTGCCGGATGAGCTCGAGCAGGCGGGGGTGGATGGCCGGCCAGATGCTGGTTCGCATGTCGCCGCGACCGCCGACCGGGCCGCTCGGCTGGGCCTCGGGCGGCAGGACCTCGCCGAGGGCCGCCATGTCCTCGACCGGCACGACGATCCGGAGCTCGAGGGGCTTGCGGCTCCCGGCGTCGACGATCGCGACGTCCCGGCCCGGGCCGACCCCGCCCAGGAACCGGGCGATCGTGGCGAGGGGTCGCTGGGTCGCCGACAGCCCGATCCGCTGCAGCGGCGGCGCGTCCGCCGGCCGGAGCTGCTCCAGGCGCTCGAGCGAGAGCGCGAGGTGCGCGCCGCGCTTCGTCCCGGCGATCGCGTGGACCTCGTCGATGACGACCGTCTCGACGCCGCGGAGGATCTCGCGCCCGGCGCTCGTCAGGAGCAGGTAGAGGCTCTCCGGGGTCGTGACGAGGATGTCGGGCGGGCGCCGGGTCAGCTCGCGGCGCGCCTCCTGGGGCGTGTCGCCCGTCCGGCTGGCGATCGTGATCCGGGGCGCCGGCTCACCGAGTCGCTCGGCCGCGAGGGCGATCCCGTGGAGCGGGGCTCGGAGGTTGCGCTCCACGTCGTAGGTCAGGGCCTTCAGCGGCGAGACGTACAGCGTCCGGACGGTGCCGGGCGCGGTCCGTGTCGGCTCCGGCGACGGCCGCCGGACCAGGCGGTCGAGGCACCACAGGAATGCGGCGAGGGTCTTGCCGCTGCCGGTGGGCGCGTGGATCAGCGTGTGGCGGCCCGCGGCGATGGCTGCCCAGCCGCCGACCTGGGCGGGCGTGGGCGCCTCGAAGGCGCTCTCGAACCACGCGCGGACGGGCGCGGCGAACGGCGCGAGCGCCGAAGGCTCGGACTCCGGCGCGGTCCTCGCGCGGTCGGTCGACGCGGGACGGGTGGAGGTCGTCACGGGAGCGAGCAGTGTACGCGGTGGCGCTCGAACAGAACGCGCGTTCGATCCGACGTGGGCACCGGCCCGCGGGCTCAGCCCTTGGCGTTGGCCAGCGCCCGGGCCCTGGCCCGCAGCGCCGCCTCCGCGACGGCGAGCGCGCGCTCGTCCAGCTCGTCGTCGGCCGGGCCGCGGGGACGGCCCGCGTTTGGCAGGTCGTCCAGGTGCTCCGGGAGTGGCGCCTGGTCGTGCGCCACGGCCTCCGCTCCCCAGCGATCGCGCCACGCGGCGGGCGTCCGGACCGATGACGGGCGGTGCGCCCCGGCCAGCCAGACGAGGGCCCAGGCGCGCGGCACGACCCGGTAGGCGTCGTAGCCGCCGCCGCCGGTCGCGAGCCAGCGGCCGCCCGCCCAGCGGTGGGCGATGGCGTCCACCAGGCGGGCTGCGGCGCTCATCGCCGTGGTCGTGATCCGGAGGTGCGCGAGCGGGTCCCAGGCGTGGGCATCGCAGCCGTGCTGCGAGACGACGACCTCCGGCCGGTGGTCCTCGGCCAGCACCGGGAGGACCCGCTCCAGGGCGGCGAGCCAGCCGCGCTCCCCCGTGCCGGGATCGAGCGGCAGGTTGACCTTCGTCCCGATGGCCTCGGGCCCGCCCAGCTCGTCGATGAAGCCCGTTCCCGGAAACAGCGTCCGGCCGCTTTCGTGGATCGACAGCGTCACGACGCCCGGGTCGTTCCAGTGGATCGCCTGGACGCCGTCGCCGTGATGGACGTCGAGGTCGACGTACAGGACCCGCAAGTTCGCGCGCCGGGCCCGGGCGATCGCCAGGGCGGGATCGTTGTAGACGCAGAACCCCGAGGCGCGGTGCGGCATCGCGTGGTGGAGCCCGCCGCCGGGATGGAACGCGTGCTCGACGTCCCCTCGAAGGATCGCCTCCATCGCCCGGAGCGAGCCGCCCGCGACCGCCGCCGACGCCTCGTGCAAGCCCGGGAAGGCCGGCGTGTCGCCCGGGCCGATCCCGGCGGCCCAGCCACCGAACGGCGGCACCGACATCGCCTTGACCACGCCGATGTAATCGCGGTCGTGGATCCAGGCCAGCTCGTCGTCGGTGGCCGGCTCGGGGGCGAGGCCCGGGGTCGCGCCAAGCGCCTGGAGGAGATCGATCCCCGGCCCGAAGCGGCGCGGCGTCAGGGGATGGTCCGGCCCGAAGTCATAGGTGACCGATCGCGGTCCGAACACGAGCAGCGGCTCCCGATCAATGGCGTTGCCCATGGGCGGACTCTAGCGAGGCGACGCGGCGTACCATCCCGCCGATGGACCTGATCGTCGTCCTCATCCTCGTCCTGATCATCGTGCTCGTGATCCGCGGGCCGAAGACGCTGCCGCAGATCGGCGCGATGTTCGGGCGCGGCGTCCGTTCGGCACGCGAGGAAGCCGAGAAGCTGCACTCCTCGGACAGCTCGAAGGACTAGCGCGCCTCGAGGCGCAGGCGGGCCGCCCGCCCGGCCCAGCGCCGCTCGCCAGCGGCGTCCGCAGCGGGTTCCACCGCGGCGACGCGCAGGCCGGCATCCCCGAACGCGATCGCCTGTCCCGCTTCGAGCTCCATGACCTCGTACGGCACCAGGGCACTCGCACCGGGCGGACCTGCGACCGGCAGGCTCAGCCCACGGGCAAAGAGCTCGACCCCGGCGTGGTGCTCCGGCGCGAGGTCGGAGATCACGACCCCGGCGATGGTCGCGCCGGCCTCGGTCGCCGCCCGGCGCATGGCCGTGATGGTGCGGTCGGTGGGGTCGGGCGGATCGACGACCACCCAGGCCTGTGCGCCGAAGGCCCGGGTCGTGCCCTGACGACCGCGGATTCCGCCCGCCCATGCCGTGTCGAATTGCCGCCGCGGGCGAGCACCATCCACTGGCCAGGAGTCGAGGGCAGGCCCGGGCCGGAAGGCAGCCCTGAGCTCGGCGCCCGAGCCGATGGATTCGAGCTGCTGGAGCGTCACGACCGTCGGCTGCCACATCGGCAGCCGTCCCGCGGCCATGCCCTCGAGCGCGGCCGTGGGCCGCAGCCACGTCCACCCCGCGACCTCGTCCGATCCGTGGCCGACGTCCGTCCCGGCAGCGACGATCGCCGCGAAGAACCGCGCGTCGTATCGGGCCGGCAGGCCATACGGCGTCACCCAGCGCGTCATTGCCACGAGGCTGGTGGGCGGCACGCCGATCCCGGTCTCCTCGACCGTCTCCCGCATCGCGGCGGCCCGGGCGCGCTCGCCGGCCTCGATCCGCCCACCCGGGAACACGTACATCCCCGGCCCGAAGCGCATCGAATCCGGGCGCTTGGTCAAGAGCACCTCGAAGCCGGGCGCGCCATCGCCGGCGGGCCGGAGGAGGACCAGCGTCGCAGCCGGTCGGAGC
>DASXQE010000051.1:0-4876 GCA_036493155.1 Candidatus Limnocylindrales bacterium
CCGACGTGGCCGCTCCCGTCGCCGACGACGATGACCGCGCTGAAGCTGAAGCGCCGGCCGCCCTTGACGACCTTCGCGACGCGGTTGATCTGGACGACGCGCTCCTCGAGCGCGAGCTTGTTGGGATCGATGCGTGCCACGGACCTCTCCTAGAACTCGAGGCCGGCGGCGCGCGCGGCGTCTGCCAGCGACTTGATGCGGCCGTGGTAGCGGAACCCGGCCCGATCGAACACGACCTGCTGCACCCCGGCGGCCTTGGCCCGCTGGGCGATGAGCCGGCCCACGCCGGCGGCGTCGTCGGACTTCGTGCCGTCGGCCTTGCGGAGGTCGGCATCCAGGTCCGACGCGGCAGCCAGCGTCTTGCCGGCGGCGTCGTCGATGACCTGGGCATAGATGTGCTTCAGGCTGCGGAAGACGGCCAGGCGCGGCCGCGACGAATCCCCCTCGACGGTGAGGCGGATCCGGTCGTGGCGCTTCTGGCGCGCCGCGCCGCGACTCGCTGCGGTGGTCATCGGTTGGTGGTCCTCAATCTGCTCTGTGGCGAGCGGCTACTTCTTGCCGCCGATCTTGCCGGCCTTGCCTGCCTTGCGGCGGATCTGCTCACCGGCGTAGCGAACGCCCTTGCCCTTGTACGGCTCGGGCTTGCGCGTCGCCCGGACGCGCGAGGCAACCTCGCCGACGAGCTCCTTGTCGATGCCGACGACGGTCAGCTTGGTGGGATTCTCGAGCTCGAAGCTGATCCCGTTCGGCGGATCGATCTCGACGGGATGGCTGTAGCCCAGCGACAGCTGGAGCTTCTTGCCGACGAGCGTCGCACGATAGCCGACGCCGGTGATCTCGAGGCCCTTGCGATAGCCCGAGGTCACGCCGACGACCATGTTGTTGACCAGCGTCCGGGTCAGGCCGTGGAGCTGCTTGTGGGTCTTGGCCTCGCTCGGCCGGGTCACGAGGATGGCGTCGCCATCGCGACTGAGCGACATCTCGGGATGGAGGTCGCGCGACAGCGAGCCCTTCGGGCCGGTCACGGTGATGTGTCGGCCGTCGATGGCGACGTCGACACCGGCGGGAACGGCGATGGGCAGGCGGCCGATTCGGGACATCTCGATCTACCAGACGTAGGCCAGGACTTCGCCGCCGAGCTGGGCCCTGCGGGCCTCGGCACCGGTCATGATCCCCTGGCTGGTGCTGACGATGACGATGCCGAGGCCACCCAGGACCCGCGGAATGTCCGTCTTGCGGGCATACACCCGCAGCCCGGGCTTGCTGATCCGCTTCAGGCCGCTGACGACCGGGACCTTGCCGTCGACGTAGCGCAGCGTCAGGCGGAGCATGTGGGCGGGGCCGTCCTGCTCCTCGGCGACGTCGGCGATGAAGCCTTCGTTCTTGAGGATCCGGGCGATCTCGCGCTTGGTGCGCGACGCCGGCACGACGACCTCGGTGTGGCGCGCGCGCGAGGCGTTGCGGACGCGGGTCAGCATGTCGGCGATCGGGTCGGAGATGTTCATCGGCTCTACCAGCTGGACTTCGTGACGCCGGGCAGCTCGCCCTGCAGGGCGCGCTCGCGGAAGCAGATCCGGCACAGGTTGAAGCGGCGCATGTAGGCCCGCGGCCGGCCGCAGACCACGCAGCGGTGATAGGACCGGACCGAGAACTTCGGCGTGCGCTTGGCCTTGGCGATGAGCGATTTCTTGGCCATCTGACTCCTCCCCGCGCCTACGAGGCGAAGGGCATGCCGAGGAGCTCGAGCAGGCGCTTCGACTCCTCGTCGGTCTTCGCCGTCGTCACGATGCTGATCTCCAGCCCGCGGAGACGGTCCACCTTGTCGTAATCGATCTCGGGGAACGCGACCTGCTCGCGCAGCCCGAGGGTGTAGTTGCCACGGCCGTCGAACGACTTCGACGGGATGCCGCGGAAGTCGCGGATGCGGGGCAGCGACAGCATCGTCAGGCGCTCGAGGAAGTCCCACATCCGCTCGCCGCGGAGGGTGACCTTGACCCCGATCGGATTGCCGGTCCGGACATGGAACTGGGCGATCGACCGCTTGGCCTTCATGACGATGGGCTTCTGGCCGGTGATGGTCGCCACGTCCCCGACGGTGGCATCGATGGCCTTGGCGTTGGTCAGGGCCTCGCCCAGGCCGACGTTGACGACGATCTTCGCCAGCCGCGGGACCTGCATCGGGTTGCGGTACTCGAACTGCTTGGTCAGGGCCGGCACCACCTCGGCGGCGTACCGGTCGCGGAGGCCGCTCACTTGGCCGCCTCCAGCGCCGCGCCGCAGTGGCCGCACACGCGGACGCGCCGGCCGTCCTCCAGGACGGTGTGGCCGATCCGGGTCGGGCGATGGCACTTCGGGCAGACGAGCATGACCTTGCTGGCATGGAGCGGCATCGCCACGTCCATGATCCCGCCCTGCTGGACCTTCGGCATCCGGTCCGCCTGGCTCGATGACTGCCGCGGCTTCTGGTGGCGCTTGCCGACGTTCAGGCCCTCGATGACCACCGACACGCCGCCCTTGGGGCTGCCGCGGCGGTAGACGCTGCGGAGCGGGCTCCGGCTCGGCTCGCGGCGGATGACGCGGTCGACGACGCCCTGCTTGCCAGCGTCCTTGCCGGCCAGCACGACGACGGTGTCGCCCTTGCGGATCTCTGGGCTGTGGGGCATCACAGCACCTCCGGGGCGAGGGACACGATCTTCATGTAGTTCCGATCCCGCAGCTCGCGGGCCACCGGGCCGAAGATCCGGGTGCCGCGTGGGTTGCCCTGGTTGTTGATGAGGACGGCGGCGTTCTCGTCGAAGCGGATGTAGCTGCCATCCGCACGGCCGTACTCCTTGGCGGTCCGGACGATCACCGCTCGGACGACGTCGCCCTTCTTGACGGCGGCGTTCGGGATCGCCTGCTTGACGCTGGCGATGATCACGTCGCCGATGCCGGCGGTCGTCTTCGTGGAGCGGCCCATGATCCGGATGCACTGGATCGTCCGGGCGCCGGTGTTGTCGGCCACCTTGAGACGGGTCTGGGGCTGGATCATGCCGGGGTCTCCTCGCCCGAGGGAGCGGTCTCGGCGACCTCGTCGGCCTCGGACGTGGTGTCGTCAGTCTCGGTCTCGCCCTTCGCGCGCCCCGGATGCGCGGCGGCATGGATGGCCTCGGACACGGCCGCTTCCTCGCCCACGAGGTCGGCCGCGGAGCCGTGATCGCCGGCCTTCTGGACGATCCGGACCAGGCGCCAGCGCTTGGTCGCGGACAGCGGCCGGGACTCCTCGATGAGGACCGTGTCGCCGACGTGGGCCTCGTTCGACTCGTCGTGGGCCTTGAACTTCGTCGTCAGCCGGATGACCCGCTTGTAGAGCGGGTGGCGAGCCAGGCGCTCGACGGACACGACGATCGTCTTGTCCATCTTGTCGCTCACGACGCGGCCGGTCTTGGACTTCCGGGTGGTGGCCGGCAGGCGGCTCGGGGCGGTCATCGCTTGGTCCTCTTGGTGGTGCCCGACGCAGGTGCGGCGGCCGGCGCTGTCGCGCCGGCGGCGGCCCCGGCAGCGACCAGGCCGGCCTCGGAGCGCTCGCGCTGGACCGTCAGGATCCGGGCGATCGTGTGGCGGTGCTTCGGGATCGTGCTGGTATCGGCCAGCTGGCGGGTCGACAGCGCGAAGCGCGCACCCCACAGGTCCTGCTTGGCCTGCTTGAGCGCGTCCTCGAGCTCACGGTCGGACATCTTGCGAATCTGGGCGAACTCGATCACGCCTCGACTCCCTCAGCGCCGGCGCGGGCGACCACGCGGGTCGCCACCGGCAGCTTGTGGCTCGCGAGGCGCATCGCCTCCGTGGCCTCCTCGGCGGGGACGCCGGCCATCTCGAACAGGATGCGGCCCGGCTTCACGACCGCGACCCAATGGTCCGGCGCGCCCTTGCCGGAGCCCATCCGGGTCTCGGCCGGCTTCTTGGTGACCGGCTTGTCCGGGAACACCCGGATCCAGATCTTGCCGCCGCGCTTGACGGACCGGGTCATCGCCCGCCGGGCCGCCTCGATCTGGCGGCTCGTGATCCAGGCCGGCTCGAGGGTCGCCAGGCCGAAGTCGCCGAACGCGACCTCGAAGCCGCCCTTGGCCAGGCCGCTCATGCGACCGCGCATGACCTTGCGATGCTTGACGCGGCGAGGCAGCAGCACGTCAGGCCCCCTGCCCGGCTGCGAGCGCCGGCCCGGGCGCCGCGGCCCGGATGGGCTGGACGTCGCCGCGGTAGATCCAGACCTTGACGCCGATCCGGCCGTAGGTCGTATGGGCGTGGACCTGCCCGTAGCTGATGTCGGCCCGGAGCGTGCCGAGCGGGATCCGGCCTTCGCGGTCCCATTCGCGGCGGCTCATCTCGGCGCCGTTGAGGCGGCCGGAGACCATGATCTTCACGCCCTTGGCGCCGGCCTTCATCGACCGCTGGATCGACTGCTTCATGGCCTTCTTGAAGGCGATGCGGCGGCTCAGCTGCTGGCTGATGTTCATCGCGACGAGGTAGGCGTCAAGCTCGGGCTGGCGGATCTCCTTGATCTCCAGCTTGACCTTGCGCTTGGTGAGCGCGCCGATCTGCTGGCGCATGATCTCGACGTTCTGGCCGCCCTTGCCGATGACGATCCCCGGCTTGGCCGTATGGACCGTGACGGTGACCTGGCCGAAGTTGCGCTCGATCTCGATGCCGCTGACGCTGGCGTTGGCGAGGCGCTTCTCGACGAGGGTCCGGACGGCGATGTCCTCGGTGAGGAGGGCCGTGTACTCCTTGTCGTGGTACCACTTCGCGGTCCACGTTCGGGTCACCCCGAGGCGGAAGCCGTACGGGTGGACCTTATGCCCCATGGTCGTCCTCCCTGTCGGCAACGGTCACGGTG
>DASXQE010000052.1:0-10848 GCA_036493155.1 Candidatus Limnocylindrales bacterium
CGCTCGGCGTCCATTTCGACGCCTGGACGACCGAGGGCAGCCTCCACGACGAGGGCTGGGTCGACAAGGCCATCGCGAAGCTCCGTGCCGGCGGCCATCTCTACGAGCAGGACGGCGCGCTGTGGTTCCGCTCGACCGCGCTGGGCGACGACAAGGACCGCGTCCTGATCCGCTCGAATGGCCAGCCGACCTACTTCGCGGCCGACGTCGGCTACCTGCTCCAGAAGTTCGGCCGCGGCTTCGACCACATCATCTTCATCTGGGGCGCCGACCATCACGGCACGGTCGCCCGGGTGCGCAACGCCGCCGAGGCCATGGGCATCGACAAGGCCGCGGTCGAGATGATCCTCACCGGTTGGGTCCGGTTCATCCGCGACGGCGCGGAGATCTCGATGTCCAAGCGAGCCGGGACGTTCATCACCCTCGACGAGCTGCTGGCCGACCTTGGCGCAGACGCTGCCCGGTGGTATTTCGCGAGCCGTGGCGCGAACGTCAACATGGACGTCGACATCGAGCTCGCCCGGCGCCAATCGAGCGAGAACCCGGTCTATTACGTCCAGTACGCCCACGCGCGAATCGCGGCGCTGCTGCGGAAGGCCGCGGAGTCGGGACTGCCGCGGGCGACCGGCGGCGAGGGGCTCGTGGCCGGTCCGGATGAGGCTCGACTCGCTCGCGTGATCGTCCGTTACCCGGAGGTCGTGGAGGACGCGGCGGCCGGCCAGGAGACCCACCCGATCACGACCTATGCCACCGAGCTCGCGACGGCGTTCCACGCCTTCTATCGCGACGCGCGGGTCGTCGACCCGGACGACCCGGAACGATCGGCCAAGCGCCTCGCCCTGGTCGAGGCGGCGCGGATCACGCTCGCCAACGCCCTCGGGCTGCTGGGGATCTCGGCACCCGACGCGATGTAGGCGGGACCTACCGAACCGGGACGGGCCCCACCAGCTGCTGGAGCAGCGCATCGGCCATCGCCTGCGAGGGCGCGATCGTGAGGGTCACCGTGTGGCCGGACGTCGTGACGGCGGGCAGCCCCACGACCTTCGATCGGACCAGCTGCCAGGCCGCCAGGAATTCGTCGGCGTCGGCATCGCTGGACCAGCGCAGCTGGATCGCCGCCGCAACCTGGCCGGCGGGTCCCGCGAAGAGCTCGATCCGGTCGGCCTCGTCGCCGGCCGCGGCCGTGCCGGCCTGGGCGACGGGCACGCCCCCCGCCTGGAGCCACGACCTGACGAACAGCTCGCCCAGGGTGTCCTGGCCGAGGCTGGACCAGCCGCTGCCGAGGGCGGCCCGGAGATCGGTCACCCAGGCAACGGGACCGGGTGGCGCGTGCGTCGCGTACAGGTCCGGGTGCACCACCTCGCTGGTCGAGCTCGGAGGATCCCGGAAGGCCGCGTTGACCGCGGCCTCGCCGCCGCTCGCCTGGAGGGCCGCCACGAACGCCTGGCCCGCGGTGTATGGCGCGAGGGACAGCAGCCGCAGGATCGGCGGCGCGTCCAGGAGCGACTGGACGACGCTCGGATCCGATGCGTCGGCCAGCAGCTGGGCGAGGTCCGCCGCGTTCAGGTTCGCGGCCGTCCATGCCGTCTGCACCGAGACCGCATCGCCCTCGATGAGCGCCAGGACCGCGAGGGACCGGTCGCCCTGGCCGGTGGCGCTGCCCTGGACCTTGGCGAGGTCGAAGTGCTGATCCTGGAGCTGATGGGTGAACTCGTGGGCATAGGTGACCCGCTGGCTCGGGCCGATGCCGCCGCTCCGGCTCACCACGAACAGCTGCTTCTGGTCGGGCGAGTAGTAGCCCGCGACCTGGCCCGCCAGGAGGTCCAGCTCCGCGGTCCGGAGCGAGACGTCCAGCGGCAGCAGGCCCAGCACTCGATAGAGCGCCTCGGTCTCGCGGACGGCCGCGGGCGGATTGTCCTTGTCGAACGTCGCCGTCAGGTTGGCCCGGAGCTGGTCGGCGTCCAGCAACACCGGCGCGACGTCGCCGGTCGGCTGGAGGCCGCGTATGGCTTCGACCTGCCGGGCGATGGCGCCGTACACCGCCGCGGCGTCGACGGACGCCGCCGGCGACGACGCGGCGGTCGGCGAGGGCGTGGCCTCGAGCGTCGGGGACGGCGACGGGCCCGGGCCGCAGGCCACGAGCACGAGCGACAGGAGGCTGCCCAGGAGACGGCGCGGCGACGCGATCGGCATGGGCGGGCCATCGTACAGGCCGAACGAGCCGCGGTCCGCCGCCCGCGCCTGGGGCTGGCCCGACGCGTTGGCGTTTCTTAATCGCTTCGGGGTTTGGGCCGCAACGACCCCCTCCTAGTGTTCGCCTCGGACCGAACCTTCCGAGGTTCCATCCTCCCTCCCTCCGACCGGGGGCGCCGATTGGGCAGGCGCCTCCGGTCTTTTCATGTCCCTGGCAGGTCGGCGGCCGTGGGCGGCGAGGCGGTCATCGGCAGGCCGGCGGCGTATGCCAGAATCCGGGCAATGGAGATCACCTGGTACGGCGGGACCTGCGTTCGCCTTCGAGGGCGCGACGCGACGGTCGTCGCCGATGCCTACACCTCGGTCGTCGGCCCCACCGGTCGCGGCATCACGGGCGACATTGCGACGTACAGCCACGCCGACGACACGCCGATCGGGAAGGGCAAGGCGGCCGCGAAGGGCCGTCGTTCACGGGACGGCCAGACCCTCGTGCCATCGAGCCTGGACCCGGCGTTCGTCCTCGACGGTCCGGGTGAGTACGAGGTTCGCGGCGTGCTGATCACCGGCGTGCGGACCTATCGCGACGACGATCGCGGCGCGCAACGAGGCCGCGGCACGGCCTTCGTCGTCGAGCTCGACGGCATGCACACCATCCACTTCGGTGACATCGGGCATCTCCTGACCGAGGAGAAGCTCGGCGACATCGGCACCATCGACATCGCCTGCGTGCCGGTCGGTGGCGCGCTGTCGGCGACCAAGACGGCCGAGCTCGTCGCCCAGCTCGATCCGAAGCTGGTGGTCGCGATGCCGGTCTGCGAGCGCGAGGCCGACTGCGCCGAGGCGCTGGCCAAGTTCTTCCACGAGATGGGCGGCGAGCCCACGCCACAGCTGAAGCTGAGCGTCTCGATCTCGACGCTGCCCGACGAGGTCACGACCGTCGTGCTGGAGTCCCGCGGCAAGGCCTGATCGCAGCGGCCGAGCGCGGGGCCGGCCGCCGGACCGGAGCTGGGGCGCCACTGCCAACCGCGGGCCAACGACGCCTGCGGGAATCAGGCCGTCGGCCGCTCCAGGACCACGCGACCGCGCTTGACGACCGTGCCGACGAGGTCTGCCCCGACCCAGTAGGGCAGCTGGCGATGACTTGGCACGCGCCACACGACGAGGTCCGCCAGCTTGCCGGCCTCGATCGAGCCACGGTCGTCGCCCAGGCCAAGCGCATGTGCGGCGTTGATCGTGACGGCCGCCAGGGCCTCCGACGGCGTCAACCCCAGCTGGAGGCACGCGACCGTCAGGACGAGCGGCAGGCTCGCGTTGGGTGAGGTGCCCGGGTTGAAGTCGCTGCCGAGGGCGACCGGGACGCCCCGCTCGATGAGCTCGCGCGCGGGCGCGTACTCGTCGTGCATGAGGAACCACGTCGTCGCCGGCAGCAGCGTGGCCACCACCGGGTGGCCCTCGATCGCCGCGGAGGCGAGCGCGGCCTTGCCCTCGCCGGATGGCGTCGCGAGATGGTCGGCCGAGAGGGCGCCGAGCTCGGCGGCCAGCTCCGCTCCGCCACTCGGCTTGAGCTCGTCGGCGTGGAGGCGAAGGCCCAGCCCGAAGCGGCCCGCCGCCACGAGGATGCGGCGTGACTGCTCCTGGCTGAACACGCCCTCCTCGCAGAACACATCGGCGAAGCGGGCCCGGCCCTGGGCCGCGATGCCAGGCAGCTGCTCGTCGATGAGGTGGCGGGTGTAGGCCTCGGTGGCGCCGGGCCGGCCCCGGAACTCGGGCGGGACGGCGTGCGCCCCGAGCCACGTGGGGATGACGTCGATCGGGCCCTCGTCGCCGAGCTGGTGGGCGACCTCGAGGAGGCGCAGCTCCGTCGCCAGGTCGAGCCCGTAGCCGGACTTCGCCTCGATCGTCGTGGTCCCGTGGCTCAGCATCTCCCCGAGCCACCGCCGGCCGTGCTCGGCCAGCTCGTCGTTGGTGGCGGCGCGCGTCGCCGCGACCGTGGACAGGATGCCGCCGCCGGCGGCCAGGATCTCGAGGTAGTCCGCGCCGCGCTGTCGCAGGACGAGCTCCTGCTCGCGGCTGCCCGCGAACAGCAGATGGGTGTGCGCATCGATGAGGCCGGGGGTCACGGTTCCACCCGCGGCGTCGACGACGCCGAACCGGGCGATCGGATAGCCGCTGCCCTCGAGGGCCGTCTCCAGCTCCGGCCGTGGGCCCACGGCGAGGATCCGGCCTTCCCAGGCCGCGACGGCGGGGCCGCGGGCGACGCGATCCTGTGGCGACGCCGCCCCGTCGGCGGTCAGGAGATCGAGCTCGTCCTGGGCCTCGCCCATCCGCAGCCCGCCGGCGAGGGTCGCGATCTCGGACGCCCCGACGATCAGGAGGCCCGGCTTGTCGTGCTCGGCCCGGCCTCCCTGGATCAGCCGCAGGCTCACGGCCGGGTCACCGGCCGTGCTGCACGGCAGCCAGCCGGAGCTCGAGGGCCATCGACGGATCCGGCTCGCGCAGGCGGATCGCGGCCGCCGCGCGGGCGAACCGCCGCTCGACCGGGTCCGCGGTGCTGCCGCCGGCGTGCGCCGCGACGTCATCGAACGCCGCGAGCGGCGCGAGCCCGATGAGCTCGGACTCGCGAAGCGACACGCCGGCGTCAGTGGCGAGGGCCTCGACGGCCTCCCAGACACGCCACATCGGCGTGGTCCGGAAGTCGAGCAGGTTCATCGACACCTGGGCGCAGGCGAGCTCCTCGATCATGAAGCCGTTGGCCTGGACGGCCGGCAGGCCGCCACCGGACTCGCGGACGGCCCGGGCGATCCGCTTCGCCAGCTCGAGATCCGTCGACTCGAGGTTGATGTTCCAGGCGATCAGGAAGGGCCGCGCGCCGACCGCCATCGCGCCGGCTCGAAGGTGCGTGCGGCGCGGCCCGAAATCCGGCGCGCGGTCGGGCGCGGTCGCGATCTCGTCGCGCACGCCCTCGTAGCCGCCGCGCCGGACGTCCGCCAGCCGGATGCGCTCCGGTCGCGTGGCCGCCCGGGCGTAGAGGTAGACGGGGATCCCGTGGCGGTCGGCGACCTCGGCACCGAAGCGGCGCGCCAGCCCGATGCAGGCCTCGAGGGTCGTGTCGGCCAGCGGCACGAACGGGACGACATCCACGGCGCCGATCCGCGGGTGCTCGCCGCGGTGGACCTCCATGTCGATCGCCTCGATCGCCACCTCGACGGTCGCGTGCAGCGCCTCGAGCACCGCCTCGTGCTCGCCGGCGAGCGTGAGGACCGAGCGATGGTGGGAGGGGTCGCTCGTCCGATCGAGGAGATAGGCACCGGCCGTTCCCGCGACCGCGTCCGCGAGGCGATCGACGACCTCGGTCCGCCGCCCCTCCGAGTAGTTCGGGACCGACTCGACCAGCACGCGCCGATCGTGACACGCCCGGGCGGCTGGTGTTCGGCCGCGCGGCGCCAGTGCGTGGTACCTCAACCAGGCATCGCCATCCGTGGCACGCGAAAGGTCCAAACAGAAGCCTTAGTTACGATTATCGAAACTAGGTATTGACATTTCGAAAGTCGATGTGCCATAGTCCGGTTGTGACCGACACAACCCGAAGCGACCACGAAGGAGCCACCACGATGCCCCAGACGACCTTCAGCCTCGACCATCGCCTCGCCGAGCTTCGCCAGGTCGGCGACGACCTGCGGGCCGAGCGGTACGCCGACCAGGTCCGCCACGCGGGCCGCCGGCAGACCGGCTCGATGAGCGTCCTGTTCCGCGACCTGTTCTCGAGCCTCCAGGCACCCCGATCCAACCGGCTGGCGAGTCACTGACGCCTCGCCGGCCGGCGATTACACTCCACCGCCCGTGAACGCGTCCCAGGCAAAGCCCCGCGGCGGCCTGCTCCGCCACCCGAACTTCCTGAAGCTGTGGACTGCCGAGACCGTCAGCGTCTTCGGCTCCCAGGTCAGTGCCCTGGCGATCCCGATCGTCGCGGGCGTGATCCTCAAGGTCGGGCCGTTCGAGTTCGCGCTGCTCGGCGTCCTCGAGTTCCTGCCGTTCATCCTGTTCACGCTGCCGGCCGGCGCCTGGGTCGACCGCCTGCGGCGGCGGCCGATCATGATCGCGGGCGACCTGGGTCGCGCGGTCGCGCTGGCCTCGATCCCGGTCGTGTACGCGGTCAGCCCGGCGGCACTCACGATCTGGCAGCTGTACGCCGTCGCGTTCATCACCGGCACGCTGACCGTCTTCTTCGACGTCTCGAATCAGAGCTACCTGCCGTCGATCGTCGAGCGGGAGGAGCTCATCGAGGGCAACTCGAAGCTCCAGATCAGCCAGTCCGCGGCCCAGATCGCCGGCCCGGGCATTGCCGGCCTGCTCATCCAGGCGGTCAGCGCTGCGACGGCGGTCCTCGTCGACTCGCTGTCCTTCGTGTGGTCGGCCCTGTTCGTCTTCCTGATCCGGAAGCCCGAGCCCCCGGTGATCCATCCCGCGGACGCAGCCGGGGCGAAGCGGCCCTCGATCGTCAGCGACGTCAAGGACGGCCTGCGCTTCGTGATCGGGCACCCGGCGCTGCGCGCGATCTCGGCCGGCACCGGCAGCTCGAACCTGTTCGGCAGCATGGGCGGCGCGATCATGCTGTTGTACGTCCTGAACGAGCTCCACCTGGACGCCGGCCAGATCGGCCTCGCGTTCGGCCTCGGCAACATCGGGGCCCTCGTCGGAGCGTTCACGGCCAACCGGATCTCGGGCTGGTTCGGGCTTGGGCCGACGATCGTGGGGTCGCTGTTCCTGGGCGGCTTCCTGATGGTCTTCATCGCCATCGCGCCACCCGGGCCCGCGGCACTGCCGTTCCTGGTCGCCGGCGGGATGTTCGGCGGCTTCGCGCAGATGGTCTACAACATCAACCAGGTCAGCTATCGCCAGGCGATCTGCCCGCCCCGGATGCAGGGCCGGATGAACGCCACCGTGCGATTCCTGGTGTGGGGCACGATGCCGATCGGCAGTCTCATCGGCGGTGCGATCGCCTCGCTGACGAGCCTCCACGAGACGATCTGGATCGCGGCCATCCTGGGCTTCGTGCCGGGCCTGTTCCCGCTCCTGTCGCCGGTCCGGAAGCTGCGCACGATGCCGGCCCCGATCGGTGACGAGCCGCCCGCGGCGCCGCCGACCTCGCCGACCGCCGGTCAGCCGAACGCCACGGCGACGCCCGCCTGAGCCTCGCCTGCCCTAGACTCCGGGCGCCCAGGAACGGAGTGCGGGTGCGCCGTCAGCTCGTCATCGCCGCGATCGCGACCCTGCTGGGTGGCTGCGGCAGCCCGACCCCCAGTGGCAGCGCGGGGCCATCAGGCGCCGCCGAGCCATCCGTCGCGGTCCCCGTCGGCTGGACGCGAACCCTCGCTCCGACCTTCGACGGCATCTCCACGATCGGTCGGCTGGCTGCCGGTCCCGGCGGCTTCGTCGCCCTGGCCGATTTCTCGGCATGGCGCTCGCCGGACGGCCTGACCTGGACGCCGGTCAAGCAGGTCGGTGACCAGCCGCGCGCCATCCTGGCGCCGGTGGGCCTGGGCGGTCGCTGGATCGCCGGGGGCTGGGTGGAGGCGCCGACGGCCTCGGGAAGCCCGGCGGCCACCGGGAGCACGGTATCCGGCACCCCGGCCCCGCCAACCCCCATGTCCGCAACCTGCCCTGCCGGACCCATCGCGATCGCCCAGTTCTCGAGCTCGCCCGATGGTGCGACGTGGACGATCGGGCCAACGGATCCGAGCTTCCGAACGTACGTCGTCGGCCAGCTCGCGGCCGATCCAGGCGGGACCGGCACCTGGGCGGTCGGGGCCAACAGCTGCGCCGAGGGTCTGGAGCCGCGCTCCATGTCGTGGTTCTCGGCGGACGGCCTGAGCTGGTCGGCGCGCCCGACCACGAGCGTCGATGGACTGATGACCGGCATCGCCGCGGTCGGCGACCGCCTCGTGGCCGTCGGAGCGAGCACGGACGATCCGGGGGCGACCGGTGCGCAGGGACTCGCCTGGACGATGACTCCGGCCTCGGGCACCTGGTCGGCCGCGACGGTCATCCCGGGTGCGGCGCCCCTCGGACAGGCCTACGCCCTCGACGGGACCGCCTACGCGATCGCGCGGGGGGTCCAGCCGACGGTCTGGAGCTCGACCGACCTGACCACGTGGCAGGCGACGGCGTTCCCCGGCAACGGCCCCCGGATGCTCGTCGCGGTGAACGGGTCGGGTGGCACGTGGCTCGCCGCTTCGGCGTCGGACGGGATCTACGGCCTGCGGCCGGACGGGTCGTGGACCCGGCTCGCGGGGGCCACCGACAAGATCGAGGCGCTGACGATGGGGCCGGACGGCCTGCTGGCGATCGGCCTGAGCGCCGACGGCCACGGGGTCATCTGGCAGGGGCCGACGAGCCGGCCCTGACGCGGCGCCGCCTAGCGCTCGTCCAGCATCGGGACCCGGATACCGCGTTCGCGGGCCACCTCGATCGCGTGCGGGTAGCCGGCGTCGGCGTGGCGCAGGACGCCCATCGCCGGATCGGTCGTGAGCACCCGCTCGAGCTTCTGGGCCGCGAGGTCGGTGCCGTCGGCCACGACGACCATGCCAGCGTGCTGGCTGTAGCCGATGCCGACGCCGCCGCCGTGGTGGATGCTCACCCACGTGGCCCCGGCGGCGGTGTTGACGAGGGCGTTGAGGAGGGGCCAGTCGGCGACCGCGTCGGTGCCGTCCCGCATCGCCTCGGTCTCGCGGTTCGGTGAGGCGACCGAGCCCGAGTCGAGGTGGTCCCGGCCGATGACGATTGGGGCGCCGACCTCGCCGGTGCGGACCAGCTCGTTGAACGCGAGGCCGGCCTTCGAGCGCTCGCCATACCCCAGCCAGCAGATCCGGGCCGGGAGGCCCTGGAACGGCACCCGCGCCTCGGCCATCTCGATCCAGCGGCGCAGCCCGGCGTCATCCGGAAAGAGCTCCAGGATCGCGCGATCGGTTCGGAGGATGTCCGCCGGGTCGCCCGAGAGCGCGGCCCACCGGAACGGCCCGCGACCCTCCTCGAACTGGGGCCGGATGAAGGCCGGCACGAAGCCCGGGTAGTCGAAGGCATCGGCGACGCCGGCCTCCAGCGCCTGGGCCCGGAGGTTGTTGCCGTAGTCGAACACGATGGCGCCGGCCTGCTGGAAGGCGAGCATCGCCCGGACGTGCTCGGCCATGGCCCGCATCGAGCGCTTGGCGTACTCCTCCGGCTGGTGCTCGCGCAGCGTGACCGCGTCCGGGAGGGAGATCTCCGACGGGACGTAGCCGGCCAGCGCGTCGTGGGCCGAGGTCTGGTCGGTCACGACGTCGAAGCGCTCGCCGGCCTTCGCCCAGGCGGGCTCGATCTCAGCGGCATTCCCGATGAGGGCGATGGAGCTCGCTCGTCCGTCGGCGGCCGCGCGTCGCGCGGCCGCGAGCGCCTGCGCGGGGTCATCCGTGACCTCGTCGACGTAGCCGATCTCATGGCGCCGCCGCGCCCGGACCTCGTCGACCTCGATCGCCAGGCACACGCCGTCGTTCATCGTCACGGCGAGCGGCTGGGCCCCGCCCATGCCACCCAGGCCCGCCGTCAGGACGACGCGACCCTTGAGCGTCCCGTCGAAGTGGCGGCGCGCCAGCTCCGCGAAGGTTTCGTAGGTGCCCTGGAGGATCCCCTGGGTCCCGATGTAGATCCAGGAGCCGGCCGTCATCTGGCCGTACATCATCAGCCCGGCCTGCTCGAGCTCCCGGAAGTGCTCCCACGTCGCCCAGCGGCCGACGAGGTTCGAGTTGGCGATCAGGACGCGCGGCGCCCACTCGTGCGTCCGGAGCACGCCGACCGGCTTGCCACTCTGGATCAGCAGCGTCTCGTCGGCCTCGAGGCGCCGCAGCTCGCGGACGATCGCGTCGAACGCTTCCCAGCTCCGGGCCGCGCGGCCCGTGCCGCCGTAGACGACGAGCGCGTCGGGGTTCTCGGCAACCTCGGGGTCGAGGTTGTTCATGAGCATCCGGAGGGCCGCCTCCTGGGGCCAGCCCTTGCAGGTCAGGGTCGTGCCGTGGGGCGCCCGGACCGGACGGGCGCCGGGCAGCGCGTCGCGGCTCATCCGGTCACGGCGTGAGGCTCTGGAAGAGCAGCGAGCCGAGCTCGCGCTTGCCGCCCGCGGACGCCGAGACGAGCAGGTTCCTGGCCGCGATCCACACGTGGTAGGTGTGGAACGGGTTCTGGCCGCCACACGTCCCGACGTAGACCGTGCCCACGCGCATCGTCTGCTGGGCGTGACCCACGACGCCGTTCTGGCCGCACACGCCCGAATCGAAGCTGTCGCGCCAGGCCGTGAAGACGGCGTCGTTCATCGCGCCGGCGCGGAGCCGGACCACGTCGGCGAGGACGAAGTCCGCGGTCGCCGGGTCGATCGCCAGCGCCCCCACGACACCGTCCGAGAGGGTCGCCAGCGTGCCGTTGGCCTGGGCGTCGGCCTCGGCCTCCGAGTTCTCGAGGACGCTGAGGCCATCGACCTCCTGCGGGAGCACGGCCAGGAGCGAGGGATCGATCCGGACCAGCGGCGTCGCGTCGGGCGTGAGCGTCGCCGGTGGACCGACCCCGCCGGGGCCGACCGAGTCCGACGGTGCGCTCGAGGGGCCGCCCGTCACCGACGGGCTGCACGCC
>DASXQE010000053.1:0-16950 GCA_036493155.1 Candidatus Limnocylindrales bacterium
GAGCACATGAAGCCGCCCAGGGTGCTGGTGGACCTCGTGGAGGCCGGCCATCTTGGCCAGAAGACGGGTCGCGGCTTCTACACCTACCCGCGCGAGACCAAGGGCTAGCAAGCGTTCGCCCGGATGGCCACGACGACGGCCGAGGTCGGAGCGGGCGGGCTCACCGCGGAGGAGCGGCTGCTCCGCGATACCGCCCGCGAGTTCGCGCAGCGGTCCATCGCGCCAACGGCCATCGAGCGCGACGAGGCCGAGCGCTACGACCCGTCGATCTTCCAGGGCATGGCCGAGCTCGGCCTGACCGGCGCGCCCCTGCCCGAGTCGATCGGCGGCGGCGGCTTCAGCTACCTCGGCTGGACCCTGGTCATGGAGGAGATCGGGGCGGCCGACATGTCGTGCGCGGTGATGCTCTCCGTGCATGTCCTGTCGCAACTGCCGGTCCTGCAGTTCGGGACGCCCGAGCAGGTCGAGCGCTGGCTGCCGCCGATGATCGCCGGCGAGGTGCTGGGCGCGTTCGGGCTCACCGAGCCCGGCGCCGGCAGCGATGCCGGGGCGCTCCGGACGCGCGCGACACCGGCCCATGACGGCGCGACGTACGGCCTGACGGGCACCAAGATCTGGATCTCGAATGCGCCGGAAGCCGGCCGCTACCTCGTGTTCGCGACGGTCGACCCGTCGAAGGGCTCGAAGGGCATCACCGCGTTCCTGGTCGAGCGAGGCATGCCCGGGTTCCGGTTCGGGGCCCACGAGAAGAAGATGGGCCTCCGGGCCGGCCTGACGGCGGAGCTGCTCTTCGACGATTGCGTGGTCCCCGCCGCGAACCGGCTCGGGCAGGAGGGCGAGGGCTACAAGGTCGCGCTGTCGGCCCTCGCCTCCGGCCGGATCTCGATCGGGGCGGCGTGTGTCGGCATCGCCCGCTCGGCGCTCGAGCAGGCGGCGGCCTACCTCCAGCAGCGCAAGGCCTTCGGCGCGCCACTGGCCGAGCAGCAGGGCCTGCGGTTCATGCTCGCCGAGATGGCCCGCGACGTCGCCGCGGCACGGGCGCTCGTCCATGAGGCCGCGCGAGCGAAGGATCGCGGCGAGCCACTCGCCGAGCTGTCGTCGATGGCCAAGTGGACCGCGTCGGACACGGCGATGAAGGTCGCCACGGACGCCGTGCAGCTCTTCGGCGGGAGTGGCTACTCCCGCGAGACCGGCATCGAGCGCCTCATGCGGGATGCCAAGGGCGCCCAGATCTACGAGGGCACCAACCAGATCCAGCGCCTGATCGTCGCGGACGAGCTGCTGAAGCGGATCCGCGCCTAGCTCGGCGCCGGCTGCGCCGGGCGGCGGGGCGCGCTAGGGTCGCAGCCACACCACTGGAGGCCGACATGTTGCGCGACTACCCGATGACCGCGAGCGTCGCCACGGCCGATGCCGGGCGTGCCAAGCGCTGGTACGGCGAGAAGCTGGGACTCGAGCCCTCGTTCGAGGATCGCGGCTACCTGGGCTATCGCGTCGGACCGGGGATGTTCACGGTCTACGAGACCCCGACGGCGGGCACGGCCAGGAACACGGTGGCGAACTTCAACGTTCGCGATCTCGACGCCGAGGTCGCCCGCCTGCGGGCCCGGGGCGTGGTCTTCGAGGACTACGACTTCGGCGAGTACAAGACCGACAACGGCATCCTCCGCGATCCGGACGGCGCCAGCAACGCCTGGTTCAAGGATCCCGACGGCAACATCTGGAGCGTCCTGTCCGATCCGAAGGACACGCGCCCCGCCACCGTGTCGGGGATGCTCGCGGCGTCCGACCTGGAGCGGGCCCGGGCCTGGTATCGCGACAAGCTGGGCTTCGAGGCAGGCGAGGACTACCCCGGCGGCGTCATCGGCTATGCCTCCGGTGATGGCTGGTTCGAGGTCTACCAGACGGCGTTCGCAGGCACGGCCAGGAACACCGTCGGCGCATGGAACGTGCCGGACCTCCGCGCCGAGAAGGCCGCGCTCGAGGCCCGCGGCGTGCGCTTCGAGGACTACGCCATGGCCGGGATGCAGACCGTGGACGGCGTCATGACCGACCCGGGCGGCGGGCTGAATGCCTGGTTCACCGACTCCGAGGGCAACATCCTGGCGATCGTCCAGTACGACATGGGCTGAGGGCCGTGCCCGGAGCCCGGTGTAGATTCCGAGCGTGACCCAGGAACCATCGGGCCCGAACGGTCGGGTCTTCATCGTCAGCGCCATGCGCACCCCGATCGGCAAGTTCGGCGGGGCGCTCGCCGGCGTGCCGGCGGTGGAGCTCGGCGGCGTCGCGATCAGGGCCGCCGTGCAGGCTGCCGTCGCGGCCGGCCTGCCGCACGGCACGCCGATCGACGAGGTCCTGATGGGCCAGGTCCTGCAGGCGGGTGCCGGCCAGGCTCCCGCTCGCCAGGCGGCGCTGCGCGCGGGCCTGCCGGACACCACGAGCGCGACCACGATCAACCGCGTCTGCGGGTCCGGCCTGAAAGCCATCATGCTCGCGGCCGCCGAGATCAAGGCCGGCGATGCGGACGTCGCGATCGCGGGCGGCATGGAGTCGATGAACTCGGCGCCGTACCTCGTGCCGGGCGCCCGCTTCGGGCTGCGGCTGGGCGATGGCAAGCTCGTCGACGCGACGGTCCACGACGGGCTGTGGTGCTCGATCGAGGATTGCCACATGGGCACCCATGCGGAGCGCGTCGCGATCCACGATGACGTCAGCCGCGAGGACCAGGACGCGTTCGCACTCCAGAGCCACCAGCGGGCGATCGCCGCGATCGACAGCGGCCGCTTCCGCGAGGAGATCGCGCCGGTCACGGTCCGAGGACCCAAGGGCCAGGAGCTCGTGGTCGACACCGACGAGAGCCCTCGTCGGGACACGAGCCCCGATGCGTTGGCGCGGCTGAAGCCAGCCTTCGCCCTGCCCGAGGGCGAGGACCGCGGCCATGCCACGCTCGGGACCGTGACGGCGGGCAACTCGCCCGGGATCACGGACGGCGCGGCAGCGACCGTCGTCGCCAGCGAGCGGGCCGTCGAGCGGCTGGGCCTCAAGCCGATGGCTCGGGTCGTCGGCTACGCCCAGGCCGAGGTCGCCCCGAAGTGGCTGTTCCTCGCCCCGATCGAGGGCGTCCGCAAGCTCCTCAAGCAGCTCGACATGACGATCGACCAGTTCGACCTGGTCGAGATCAACGAGGCGTTCGCCGCGCAGACCCTGGCCGACGGCCGGGCGCTCGGCTTCGACTGGGCCAGGACCAACGTCAACGGCGGCGCGATTGCCCTGGGGCATCCGATCGGCGCGTCCGGCGCGCGGATCGTCGCGACGCTCCTGCACGAGCTCGCCCGGCGCGAGGGTCGCTACGGCCTGGCGACGCTGTGCCTCGGTGGTGGCGGTTCCGTGGCGGCGGCATTCGAGCGGGTTGCCTGACGGCGTGACGACGGCCACGGCCAGCCAGGCCGGGGACAGCTCGGCCCCGGCCATCCGGGTTCGTGACCTGCGGAAGACCTTCTTCGTGCCGGTCCGCGAGGGCGGCCTGCGGGCGGCGCTGCGCAGCCTGGTTCGCCGGAAGACCCGGGCCGTGACCGCGGTGGACGGCGTCAGCTTCGACATCGAGCCCGGCGAGGTCGTGGGCTTCCTGGGCCCCAACGGCGCCGGCAAGACGACCACGCTCAAGATGCTCAGCGGGCTGCTCTATCCAACCTCGGGCGAGGTGAGCGTGCTCGGCCACGTGCCGTCGAAGCGCGAGGGCTCGTACCTGCGGCAGATGACCATGGTCATGGGCAATCGCCAGCAGCTCCAGTGGGACCTCCCGGCGCTCGATTCATTCGAGCTGCTGCGCGCCATCTACCGCCTCGAGCCGGCCGACTTCCGGCAGACCCGCGATGAGTTCATCGAGCTGCTGGACCTCGGCGACCTGGTCACCAAGCCGGTCCGGAACCTGTCACTCGGCGAGCGGATGAAGGTCGAGACGGCCGCCGCCCTCCTGCATCGGCCGCAGGTCCTGTTCCTCGACGAGCCGACAATCGGGCTCGACGTGACGATGCAGAAGCGGATCCGCAGCTTCGTCGCCGAGTACAACGCCCGCTACGGCGCGACGGTCCTGCTGACGAGCCACTACATGGCCGACGTCCAGGCCCTGTGCAAGCGGGTCATCGTCATCCACCACGGCCGGATCCTGTTCGATGGCGAGCTGGCGGCGCTGGCCATCCGGTTCGGGGCCGACAAGACGATCGGGGTCACGCTGAAGGAGGGCACCGCCGATGTCGCGGGCTTCGCGCCGTACGGCGAGGTACTGGGCATCGAGGACGGCAAGGTCTCGCTGAAGGTGCCGCGCGCCACCGCGCCCGACGTCGCGGGCCGGTTGCTGCGCGACCTGCCCGTCGCGGACCTGACGATCGAGGACCCGCCGATCGAGGACGTCATCGAGTCGGTGTTCGCCACCGGGTGACGGCCGGCTGCAACGCCGGGACTGGCATGCTGTCGACGTGGACGACACCCAGCGGATCGAGACACCGCCGCCGGCGGGGGAGCCGGACGATGTCCCGGCGGAGGCCGGCGAAGCGCCTGGTCCGGCCGGGCCACTCGAGGTCCAACCGCTGCTGCGTCGCCTGCTGCAGGCCTTCCAGCAGGACGACGTCGGTGGCCTCGCCGCCGAGATGGCGTTCCGATTCCTGTTCGCGATCTTCCCGTTCGGCGTCTTCGTCGCCGCGCTGACGGCCTTCGTGGCCGCGGCCCTCCACGTGGAGAACCCGGCGGCGCGCCTCCTGGCCGGCCTCGGCGACAATCTCCCGCCGTCGATCGCGGATTCGGTCAAGCCGGAGCTCACCCACCTCCTGGGCACGACGCGCCCCGAGCTCCTGTCGATCGGTGCCGTGGCGGCGCTCATTGCCGCGAATGGCGGCACACAGTGCCTCATCAAGGCCATGCACCGCGCCTACGACGTGCCCGAGACCCGGCCGCTCGTCCTGCGCTACCTGGTGTCGCTGGCGCTGACGCTCATCGCCGCGGCCGGCGTCCTCGCGTCATTCGTGACGGTCGTCGGCGGGGCGGCGGTCACGCGCTGGCTCGCGGACATCACCGGCCTCGGGAGCACAGCGCCCGGGATCCTGGACCTCGTGCGCTGGCCGATCGTCTTCGTCGGCCTCACGTTCGCCGTCGCCCTGCTGTACCGCTACGCGCCCAACCTGGTGGCCCCGTGGCGCTGGATCCTGGCCGGCAGCGTGGCGTTCACGACCGGCTGGCTCATCACGACCGCCGCGCTCGGCTGGTACGTCGACCACGTCGCCGACTATGGCGCGACCTACGGCTCCCTCGGTGGGGTCATCGTGCTGATGCTGTGGTTCTACGCGAGCGCGTTCCTGCTGATCGCCGGGGCCGAGCTGACGGCAGCCCTCGCGAACCTTCGCAGTCCCGCCGAGATCCGGCCCCGGCGCGAGGAGGCCGTGGCCGGCGCCAAGGTCCGTGAGGTCGAGGCCGAGGCTCGTCGGAAGGTCACCGGCTAGGTCGCGACTCAACGCCCCGGGCTGACCCACACGGTCGGCACGTATGAATCCGGCGCGCCGTAGCTGCCCACGGCGATGACCCCGGGCCCGCCCGGCGCGACGGCGTAGAACTCGCCCTGCTCCTGGACGGGCGCGCGATTCGCGCGCTGCCAGTGGAGCCCGTCCTTCGAGAGCCACGATGTCGCGGTGCCCCGTTGGAGTCCCTGGAACTCGCCGACGGCGAGGACCTGCGCGCCGATCGCCGTCACGTCGGTCATCCAGATGAAGCCCGCGTACTGGCGCGAGGCCTCCGATGGCGCCCGCACCCAGGCGTGTCCGTCGCTCGACGTCCAGGCGATCGCCTCCCGACGTCCGATGTCGGAGCCGACGGCGACCAGGCCACCGAATGGCGCGGCGGTGACCGCCACGGTCACGCCGCCCACGAACGATGGATCGTCGACACGGGTCCAGTGCTGGCCGTCCGGCGATAGCCACGCGACGGCGCCCGTCGCCTGCTGCACGGTTCCCACGACGCCAACCGCAACGTAGCCGTTGTCGAGGCGGGCCAGGCCGCGGACCTCGGCGTCATCGAAGGCCGGGCCATCGTCCGCCACCGGGGTCCACGTCGCGCCGTCGGGCGAGGTCCAGAAGCGAGCGTGCCGCTCCGCCAGCTCCGGCCCGACCGATCCGCCGGCCACGAAGCCGGACGGCCCGGCGACGACCGCCGTCATGCGCTCGGCGATTCCGTCGGTGCCGAGCGTTGGCACGGGGTGGGCCTGCCACGCAGCGCCGTCGGTGGAGGTCCAGGCGAGCGGCCGGTCGGCCGAGCGTCCGACCGCCACGACGTTGCCATGGTTTCCGGACGCCACCGCGACCGCGAACGTGAATCCCGTCGAGCCCATGCTGTGGAGGCTCCAGGTCGCCGCATCCGGGGAGGTCCACGAGGCGGGCGTCCAGGCCGGCGGGATGTAGCCGACGGCGACGTCCCCACCGGACGGCAGGGTCGTCACATCGACCATGTAGGCCTGGCCAGGGATTCGCAGGATCGGGTGATCGGGATCGTCGCTCGGCGGCAGGGTGGCATCGAAGTTCACCGGCCGCTGGACGCTCGGCGCTCGGCCCCAATCGAGGCCGAGGATCGGCGATGGACCGCAGGCGGCGACCAGCGGCATCACGAGGGCGACCACGACGCTGACGGCGGTGCTTCCGCGGCTGGCGCGCATGCCTCTAGTACAGCATCCGGGGCAGCCTCGGTTCGTGACGCTCGTGCGCTGCAGCGAGACCGTCGCCCCGCGGCCCCGGACCGTTATCCCGCCGCGGTCGCCCGTGTGCCATGCTTCGAGACCCGTGCGTCCCCCAACCGTGCCCGTTCGATCTGCCCCGCTCCCGGCGCTGCCAGCCGCCCTGGCGGCCGTGGTCCTGGTGGTCGCGGCCTGCGCTCCAGCCGGCGCGAGCTGGACGTTCGATCCGAACATCGGGCTTGCGACCGGCGCTCCGGCCGCCTCGGGCGGCGCAAGCGCAGCGCCCTCCGCCGAGGCGAGCGCCGCGGCGACGGCCGAGGCCAGCTCGTCCCCGGCCGCCTCGGGGCTGCTGGGCGGCTCGCCCGCTCCCGCCGGCTCCGGTGGCGCGGTCATCGACCTCGTGGCCAAGGACGTGGCCTTCGACGCGCAGAGCCTCACGGCCCAGGCCAACGCCCCATTCCAGATCCAGTTCGACAACCAGGACACCGGCGTCCCGCACAACGTCGCGATCTACGGCGGCAGCTCGCCCACGAACAACCTGTTCCGTGGCGCGATCGTGACCGGACCCGGCCAGATGACGTACGACGTGCCGGCCCTGCCGCCGGGCACCTACACGTTCCAGTGCGACGTGCATCCGACCGTGATGAAGGGCACCATCGTCGTCCACTGATCCACGCGGGAACCCCGGCTTACCATCGCCGCCATGGCAGCCGGCGCGCCCCAGGTGACCTCTCGGCCGTTGGCCTCGGCCCGCTCCGCGTCGCCCCGCTTCGCGTCGCCGCGGCTGACCTCGCCGGCGCGCGGCCTCCTCGACGTCTATCTCCAGGAAGCCAAGGTCGCGATCGCCCAGCAGATCCAGTACCGGGCCGCGAACTACATGTACATGCTCGGCATGGTCGCCGAGCCGGTCATCTACCTGGTCGTGTGGCAGACCGTCGCGGCCCAGCAGGGCGGCAGCGTCGGCGGGTTCACCGCCGGCACGTTCGCCGCGTACTACATCGTCTGGACGCTCGTCCGGAACATCAACATCGTCTTCACCCCGTACGGCTGGGAGGAGCGGATCCGCGAGGGTCGGCTGTCCGCCCAGCTGCTCCATCCGCTGTTCCCGATCGTCGAGGACCTCGGCTTCTTCCTGGGCTGGAAGCCGGTCGTCGTGCTGCTGTGGCTGCCGATCGCGCTGTTCCTGTCCCTGGTCTTCCATCCCGTCCTGAATCCCAGCCTGCTGCAGGTCGCGGTGTTCGCGGTGTCGCTCCTCGGCGCCTACCTGATCCGGTCGCTCAACCAGAGCTCGCTCGGGCTGATCACGTTCTGGACGACGCGCGTCGGGCCGGTCTTCCAGCTCTACATCGCCGCCGAGCTGCTGCTGTCCGGCCGGCTCGTCCCCATGGCCCTGATGCCGCCGTGGGTCCAGACCGTGGCGAACTTCCTGCCCTTCCAGTGGACCTTCGGCTTCCCGATCGACGCGCTCGTCACGGACATGTCGACCGAGCAGCTGCTGGTGGGCCTTGCGGCTCAGCTGTTCTGGATCGTGGTCGGCGCCGTCCTGGTGCGAGTCGTGTGGCACTTCGCGATCCGGCGCTACGCCGCCGTGGCCGGCTAGGGCGGCCGAGGCGAGGCCCGACCGATGCTCCGACCGCTGCGCCTGACCTGGCTGTTCTTCCGGATCGGCGCGCTCAACGACCTGCAGTACCGCGCCAACTTCTGGCTCCAGCTGCTGCAGAGCGGGATCCAGCTGGGGACCGGGCTGGCGGTGCTCGCGCTGGTGTTCAGCCAGACCCCGCAGCTCAACGGCTGGACGGGGCCGGCGCTGCTCGCCGTCATGGGCGTCCACATCCTCATGGGCGGGGTCATCGGGTCGCTGATCCAGCCATCCATGGAGCGGCTCCGGCAGGACATCCGCGAGGGCACGTTCGACTTCGTCCTGACCAAGCCCGAGGACGCCCAGGTCCTCTCCAGCGTCCGCGAGATTCGGATCTGGCAGGCCGTCGACGTCCTGGTCGGGCTCGTCGTCGTGGGCTTCGCGGTCAACCAGCTGCAGGAGACCCTCGGCCCGGTCGAGGCCGTCGCGTTCGGACTGGCCCTGGTGTTCGGTGGCCTGATGATCTATTCGTTCTGGCTCGTGATCACCACGATCGCGTTCTGGATCGTGCGGATCGACGAGATCGCCGAGCTGTTCCAGGGCCTCTACCAGTCCGGTCGATGGCCGGTGACCCTCTATCCCGGCTGGCTCCAGGCGAGCCTCACCTACCTGGTGCCGATCGCGTTCGCGGTCACCGTCCCGGCCGAGGCCCTGACCTCGCGGCTGACGCCCGAGACGCTTGCCATCGCGGGCGGCTTCGGCCTGTTCCTGGTGATCCTGAGCCGGGCGTTCTTCCGGTTCGGGCTGCGCCACTACTCGGGTGCCTCGGCGTGATGCCCGGCGGCCCGGCGTGACCTGGGGCAGCGACCCGTTGCGGGTGGCGGTCGTCGGCGCGGGCGGCGTCGGGGCGTATCTCGGGAGCCGGCTGGCCGCCGGCGGCGCCGACGTCACCTACCTCGCCCGCGGGGACCACCTCGCCGCGCTCGTCGAGCGCGGCCTGACGGTCGTGGCGCCGGACGGGAGCTCGACGACCGGCCCGGTGCGGGCGACCGGGGACGAGCGAGTGATCGGTCCCGTCGACCTCGTCCTCTTCACGGTCAAGTCGTACGACACGGCGACCGCGGCCCAGCGGCTCGCACCGCTGATCGGCCCTGGGGGTCGCCGCGGAACCGCGGTCCTGTCGCTCCAGAACGGCATCGACAACGAGGATCGGATCGCCGCGGTCGTGGGCCGCGAGCACGTCCTCGGCGGCTCCGCCTACGTGCTGGCCTCGATCCAGGCACCCGGCGTCATCCGGAGCGGACCGTCGCGGGTCGTCGTGGGCGAGCTCGAGCCGGGGCCGCCCAGCGAGCGCGTTCGCCGCATCGTCGCGCGCATCGAGGCCGGTGGGGTCGGCGCCGCCGCCACCGAGGACGTCCGCCTGGCCAAGTGGGAGAAGTACGTCCTGCTCGTGGCGTTCTCGGCCGTGAGCGCCGCGACCCAGCTGCCGCTCGGCGACATCCGCCGCTCGCCCGCGGCCGTCGAGATGCTGCGCGCCATCGCGCTCGAGGCGTGGACCGTCGGTCGGGCGATGGGCGTGCCGCTCCGGGACGGCCTCGTCGACGAGCGCGTCGCGCTCGTCCTCCAGCAGGCCGACGACGAGGGCACGTCGCTCCGTCACGACCTCCTGCACGGCCGCCGCATGGAGATCGAGGCCCTGCAGGGGACGCTGTCCCGCCTCGGCCGCGAGTCCGGCGTGCCAACGCCCTGGACCGATGCGGCCTACGCCATCCTCGAGCCATGGGCGGTCCGCAACGAGCGCGGGACTATCCTTCGGCCATGACCGACATCCTCGAGAAGGCGGCCGCCGCGCTGCCCGGGACCCAGCCGAAGACCTACCAGCTGTTCATCGCCGGCGAGTGGGTCGATGCCTGCTCCGGCGAGACGTTCGAGAGCCGCAATCCGGCCGATCGGCGGGACGTCATCGGGCGATTCCAGAAAGGCGGCCCCGAAGACGTCGCCATGGCGGTCAAGGCCGCCGAGATGGCCCTGCCGCGGTGGAAGGCCACGCCGGCCCCGAAGCGCGGCGAGATCCTGTACCGCTACGCCCAGCTCCTGGCCGACCACAAGGAGCGCCTCGCTCGGGCGATGACCCGCGAGATGGGCAAGGTCATCGCCGAGGCCCGCGGCGACATCCAGGAAGGCATCGACATCGCCTTCCTCATGGCCGGCGAGGGCCGCCGGATGTTCGGCGAGACGGTGCCATCGGAGCTGCCCGACAAGTGGGCCATGAGCATTCGCCAGCCGATCGGGATCGCCGGGATCATCACGCCCTGGAACTTCCCGATGGCCATCCCGTGCTGGAAGACGATGCCGGCGCTGGTCACCGGCAACACCGTCGTCTTCAAGCCCGCGAGCGACACGCCGCACTGCGCCACGCTGCTCGTCGAGCTCATGGCCGAGGCCGGCTTCCCGCCGGGCACGATCAACCTCGTCACCGGCTCCGGCGCCGACGTCGGTGATGCCATCGTCGAGTCGCCGGACGTATCGGTCATCTCGTTCACCGGCCACACCTCGACCGGCAAGTCCATCTCGGAGCGCGCGGCGAAGCGGCTCAAGCGCGTGTCGCTCGAGCTCGGCGGCAAGAACGCCATCGTCGTCATGCGCGACGCCGACCTTGACCTGGCGGCCGACGGGATCCTGTGGTCGGCCTTCGGCACGACCGGCCAGCGTTGCACCGCCACGTCGCGGCTCATCGTCGAGGAGCCGGTCGTCGATGCCGTCCTCCAGCGGCTGGAGACGAAGGCCAGGGGGCTCAAGCTCGGCTCGGGCCTCGACGAGACGGTCGACGTCGGTCCCCTCATCAACCAGGCCGCCGTCGAGAAGGTCGCGTCGTACATCGAGGTCGGCAGGGCGGAGGGCGAGCTGGTCATCGGCGGCGCGGCCGCGACGGACGGCGACCTCGCGAACGGCAACTTCTTCGCCCCGACGATCTTCAGCGGCATCGGGCCGATGGACCGCGTCGGCCAGGAGGAGATCTTCGGGCCCGTCCTGTCGGTCATCCCGGTCGCCGACTACGCGGGCGCCATGACGGCCCTGAACCAGACCCGCTACGGCCTCAGTTCGTCGATCTTCACCCGCGACGTGAACCTCGCCTTCCGGGCGATGCGCGACTTCGAGACGGGCATCGTGTACGTCAACGCCGGCACCACCGGCGCCGAGACCCACCTGCCGTTCGGTGGCTGGAAGGAGACCGGCAACGGCCACCGCGAGGCCGGCCACGCCGCCCTCGACACGTACACCGAGTGGAAGGCGATCTACGTCGACTTCTCGGGCCGGCTGCAGCGCGCCCAGATCGACAACCAGGAGCACTGACCCGGCCGAGACCGGACCGATGCCGACGTTCGACGACGTCCGAGCGATCTGCCTGGGCCTGCCCGAGGTCGAGGAGGTCCTGACCTGGGGGACGGACATCACCTTCCGGGTCAAGGGCAAGATCTTCGCGATCGGTGGCGAGGGCGCCGCCGCCGTGTCGATCAAGGCCACGCCAGAGGTCCAGGCCGACCTGATCGCGCTTGACCCGACGACCTTCGCGTCGTCGGCCTACACGGGCCGGTTCGGCTGGACGACCGTCCAGCTCGCCGGGATCGCGGAACCGCACCTGCGCGAGCTGCTCGACGCGGCGTGGCGTCGAACGGCACCTGCACGCATCAGGAATGGCGTAACGCCCTAAGGCTTCGAACAGCCCTGGCTGGTGACGTGTCCCGGCGGGCAGGCCGGTGGGCCGCCGCTGTCGAGGCTCCGGTTGTCACCCACGCCAGCGCCTGGCCCTGCCAGGGCGGTCACGAGCAGGATGACGAGGACCGCGGCGATCATGAAGGCGCCGATACGCCAGTCGACCTGCATCGGTCGACCATGGCGGCGTGGCCGCAACGGCGGCGCGACAGGAAACGGCGGCGACGCGGCGGCGACCTCTCGCCTGCGCGCTTGGCCCGGCCCGTGGCCCGGCCTGGCCGTGGGCTGGCCGCGTCAGGTCACCTTGAGCGAGCCGTCGTCGTTGAACTCGAACGCGCCCCACGCCACCTCCCAGAGGTAGCCGTCAGGATCGGAGAAGTAGCCGCTGTAGCCGCCCCAGAACGTGTCCTCGGGGGCCTTCTCGACCTTGGCACCGGCAGCGACCGCCTGGGCCATGAGCTCATCGACCTCGGCCCGCGTCCGGACGTTGTGGGCGATCGTGATGCCCGGAAACTTGGAACGGGGGACGTCGAACTCGGGCGAGACGTCGCGCGCCAGCTCGGAGTACGGGAAGAGCTCGAACGTGACGCCCCGGGTCTGGAAGAAGATGACGCCGTCCTCGGCGCGCCGCGTCGTCGGCAACCCCAGCCCGTCGCGGTAGAACCGCAGCGATCGCTCGAGGTCGCTGACGCCGAGGCAGATGATGCTGATCCGTGGCTCCATGGCCGGATCGTAGGCCCGCGTCGACAGTTCGGGTATCCTTCCCGATCCGCGGGCCCGTAGCTCAATGGCAGAGCAGCTGACTCTTAATCAGCGGGTTCAGGGTTCAAGTCCCTGCGGGCTCACCACCTTCCCTCCGCCGTCGCTGATCTCGCGCCCGTCCGTGCGAGGGAGGAGGACGCTCCCCGTCGGTCCGGTCCAACGGAGTAGGCGGGGAGCGTGTCGGACGCTAGGTCGCGGGTCGCTGTCGGCCTATAGGTCGAACGGGCTAGGCGGTACTGCCTGACCGGCCCTCCGGACTATCCTCGGCCGTGGATGGGAGAGCACCTCGGCCGGCCTGTCCCGGCGGGCGCCCGGCTGCTGCACATCGGCCCGCACAAGACCGGCACGACGTCGGTGCAGGGCGCCTTCCACCGCGCCCGGGCGGCGATCCTGGCGCAGGGCGTTCGCTATGCCGGGCCGAACCGCCACCCGGTCGGGGCCGCCCAGGCGATCATCGCCGCGGCCTCGTCAGGGACGACCGACGCGATGGGCCACGCAACCAGTCGCGCGGGCGCGCCGCCGCCTCGGTTGCAGCTGTGGCATCGCCTCGTCAACGAGGTCCGTTCGGCGCCCGAGCCCCGGGTCGTCATCAGCAGCGAGTGGCTCGCCGACGCCGACGATCCGACGATCACGCGGATCGTCGGCGACCTGGGTCGTGACACGGTCCACGTCGTCATCACGGTCCGACCGCTCGAACGGCTCCTGCCATCGCAGTGGCAGCAGTACGCCCAGGCGGGATTCGGCCAGCCGTACGAGGACTGGCTCGCATCCGTGCTCGCCCGGCAGGAGGCCGCCACGTCGACGCCGTCGTTCTGGCGACGTCACCGCCACGACGAGCTGGCGCGTCGCTGGGCCGATGCCGTGGGGCCGGACCACGTCACCGTGGTCGTCGTCGACGATCGAGATCACGGCGCGGTCCTGCGAGCCTTCGAGGAGCTGACCGGCCTCCAGCCCGGCACGCTGCGGCCGGAGCCGGCTGGCCTGAACCGATCGCTCACCGGCCCGGAGATCGATGTCGTGCGCGCGATCAACGCGGCCCTGACGGCCGCCGGCGTGACCGGCGAGCGTCGCCTCGCGCTCGGGCTGTACGGCGCGGCGGCCGCGCTGCGGCGGCGCGTGCCGCCGGCCGGCGAAGCGCGCGTGGTCACGCCGGCGTGGGCGGTGCGTCGGGCGCGCGAGCTCGGTGCCGAGATCGCGGCCGGGCTCGCGGGTCTCGGCGTCGGGGTGGTCGGCGACCTCGCGGATCTCGCGAACCACGAGGATGCAGCGGCCCGCGGCGCCGCTGAGGTGTCGATCGCCACGGCGGCCCCGCCCTGGTCCGACATCGTCGGGACGGCACTCGGCGGCGTCGCGACGACAGCCGGCCTCGTCCGCCGCTGGCCGGATCGGGACCAGCGCCGAGACCTGGACGACCTCTCGACGGCCCGGCTCCGGGAGGTCCTCGCCGCCCGGGCTCGCGAAATCGTTGCGTCAATCCGTCGTCGGGCCGGCCAGCCGCTGGGCGCTGCTGCCGCCTCGTTGCCCGAGCCGGAGGCCCTCACTCGCACGGGGGCCGCGACGCTCGAGGCCATCCGCGAGGCGCTCCGAGCCCAGGGCGTTTCCACGCGCCAGATCGACAGCGTCCTCCGGGCCGCGGGCCGCGAGCTCGGGAGGCGCCCGACCACCTCGGATGGCGATGACGCGGCTTGGCTCGCCGCGGCCGGCGCCGCGGCGGTCGGGATCGCGAGGGCCCGCGCGCTGGTTCCGAACGATTCGGCTGGTTCGAGCCCAAGCCGCCGGCGCGCGACCGTCGAGACGCTCGAGGTCGCCGGCGTCGCGACCCCGGCGTTGGCGTGGGTCTTGGCCGTTCGCCTCCCTGGAGCGCTGGCCGCCCGCCTCCGTCCGGCACGGGCCGGACATCGGCCCTGATCCGGCTGCGGCAAGCCTCCGCCGCGAACTAGGCCAGGAGCGCCTCGAGGCTGCCCAGGATCGCATCGACCGCTGCGTCGACCGTGACCGCGTTGGTGTCGATGACGAGGTCGGCGTCGCCGGGCTCCTCGTACGGCGAGGAGATGCCCGTGAAGTCGTCGATCTCGCCCCGGCGCGCCCGGGCGTAGAGGCCCTTCACGTCCCGGGCCTCGGCGACGGCGAGCGGCACGCGCACCCACACCAGGAGGAACGGCGCCGCCGGCTCGATGAGCTCGCGGGCTCGGGCGCGCGCCGCGGTGAACGGGGCGATCAGGGCGCTGAGGACGATCTCGCCATGGGCCGCGAGATCGGCTGCGATCCGCGCGGCCCGCTCCACCTGGATGGCCCGCGAGGCGGCGTCGAAGCCGAGGTCGGCCGAGCCCCGGCGACGCAGCTCGTCCCCGTCGAGGATCGTGACGGCGCGCCCCGGCTCGGCGGTCCGAAGTCGCTCGGCGAGGGCGGCCGCGATCGTCGATTTGCCCGCTCCGGACAAGCCGGTCAGGAAGACGACGGCGCCCCGCTGCCCGGCGCCGGGCTGGTCCAGCTCGATCCCCTCGCTCAGGCCAGGCTGGCCGCAGGCGCGAAGCGGCGCCGGATCAGGGCCCAGGCCGCGCTCCCGACGACGAGCGCGGCGATGGCCGCGGCGAGGACCCACTCGGTCGGCACGCCGAGCAGGCGCAGGCCGGACGCGAGCAGCAGCACGGCCAGGGCTCGCCGAATGAGCCCGCCCGGTGCCCGGCTCGAGACCTGCGCCCCGAGGAACGCGCCCGGCACGGCGCCCAGCAGCAGCGATGCCGTGACCGACATCGAGAAGCTCCCGAAGAGGACGTGGCCCAGGGCGGCCGACGCCACGAGCGGGATGGCCTGGACCAGGTCCGTGCCGACGAGCGAGGACGCCTTCAGGCGGGGGTACATGAGCAGCAGCACGACGATGACGATCGAGCCCGATCCGACGGACGTGAGCCCGACGAGGAATCCCGCGCCCGCGCCGAGCAGCAGCGTCGGCAGCGGCTTGACCTCGATCGTCGGCCGGGTCATTGGCGCCGGACCTTCGCCGAGCGGCAGGCGGTGCTGGCGCATCTGGTACGTCGCCCGAAGCACGAGCCCGAAGGCGGCGGCCAGGAGCGCCACGCCGATGAGCGTCTTCAGCGTCGTGTCGAGGCCCTCGCCGCGCGGCTGCTGGCTGATGAACCAGGCGCCGAAGAAGGCCGCCGGGACGGAGCCCAGTGACAGCCAGCCGGCGAGGCGCAGGTTGACGGTCCCGCGCCGCAGGTGGACGAGCGCTCCGGCGGGCTTCATGACCACGCTCGCGACGAGATCGCTGGAGATCGCCGTGAGCGGATCCGCGCCGAAGAAGAACACCAGCATCGGTGTCATGAGCGCCCCGCCGCCCATGCCCGTCAGGCCGACGATCGAGCCGACGAACAAGCCGCCGAGGGCGAGCGGCAGGTCGAAGGTCAAGACGGTCTCCTGTCAGGCCAGCGGGGCGAGCGAAGGTGGCGCGATGATACCGTCGGCAACCGGCCCACTCCGACAGCCACGCGACGCCCAGCGCAGAGGTCTCCCACCGCCCGTGATCACGCCGTGACGACGCACGTCCTGAGCCACCTCCGCGCGCTCGAGGCCGAGAGCATCTTCATCTTCCGCGAGGTCGCGGCGGAGATGCGCCGCCCTTGCCTGCTGTTCTCGGGCGGCAAGGACTCGACCGTGATGCTGGCGATTGCCCGCAAGGCGTTCGCCCCGGCGCCGATCCCGTTCCCGATCATGCACGTGGACACGGGGTTGAACTTCGCCGAGGTCCTGGCCTATCGCGACACCTGGGTCCAGCAGCTGGGCCTGCGCCTGATCGTCGCGTCGGTGCCCGAGGCCATCGAGCGGGGGCTCGTCCGCGAGGAGCCCAACGGCTCCCGCAACCGCATCCAGACGCCGGTCCTGCTCGAAGCGGTCGAGCACCATGGCTTCGATGCCCTGTTCGGCGGCGCGCGCCGAGACGAGGAGAAGGCCCGCGCCAAGGAGCGGGTGTTCTCCTTCCGCGACGAGTTCGGGCAGTGGGATCCCAAGAACCAGCGGCCCGAGCTGTGGAGCCTCTACAACGGCCGGGTCCACGCCGGCCAGAGCATCCGGGTCTTCCCGCTGTCGAACTGGACCGAGCTCGACATCTGGACGTACATCGCGTCGGAGGGCATCGAGATCGCCGAGCTCTACTTCGCGGCCGAGCGCGAGGTCGTGCGCCGCG
>DASXQE010000054.1:0-43163 GCA_036493155.1 Candidatus Limnocylindrales bacterium
CCGAGCTCGACGAGGTCCTCGAGGTCTCGGATCGAATCGTCGTCATGTACGGCGTCCGGCTCGTCGGGGAGATGGACGCCCGAACGGCCGACAAGAACGAGGTCGGGCTCCTCATGGCGACCGGCGGCCGCGTCGCGGCCGCGGGCGGCGACGACACCGGGTCGGGCGGCGACGCGGGCGGGAGCGGCGACACCCCGGCGGGCGTGTCGACGGAGGCGGCTTCGTGAACCGGGCGCGTCAGCTGCTGCTCCAGGCCTGGGCGACGCTCGCCCTGCCATTCGTCGCGATCCTCCTGGCGCTGGTCGCCGGGGCCGTCGTCATCATCCTGTCGAGCGCGCTCGTGCCCGGGCATACGTTCGACCCCTCGCTCCCGATCACGGCCTACCAGGCGCTGTTCCAGGGTTCGCTCGGGTCCGACAACGCCCGGGTCGAGACCCTCGTCCAGGCCGCCCCGCTGCTGCTGGCGGCGCTGGGCATCGGGCTCGGGTTCAAGGCCGGGCTCTTCAACATTGGCGGCCAGGGCCAGTTCCTGATGGGCGCCGTGGCGTCCGTCGCCGCCGCGGGCGCCTTGAAGGGTGATGGGCCGCTCGTGGCGATCCCGCTGTCGCTGCTTGCCGGCTGCGTCGCGGGGGCGCTATGGGGCTTCATCCCGGGCTTCCTCAAGGCGCTTTCGGGCGCCCACGAGGTGGTCACGACGATCATGCTCAACTTCGTCGCGCTGGCGCTGCTGTCGTACCTGGTGGCCGGGCCGCTCCGGCTGGCGAAATCGCCGCAGCCCGTGACCGCCGCCGTCGGCGATGCCGCGCTCCCGATCATCATGGGCCGCGACGGCCATATCGGGATCATCATCGCCGCGGTCGCCGTCCCGATCGTCTGGTTCCTGCTGTTCCGCACGACGCTCGGGTTCCAGATCCGGGCCGTCGGCGCGAATCCCGACGCGTCGCGCTACGCCGGCATGAAGCCCCGCCGGATGATCATGCTGACGATGACCGTGGCCGGCCTGTTCGCCGGCCTGGCGGGCGCGGGCAACGTCCTCGGCATCAACCACCAGATGTCCGCGACGTTCAGCACGACCGTCGGCTTCGATGCCATCACGGTGGCCCTGCTGGGCCGGTCCCACCCGATCGGCATCCTGCTCGCGTCGCTGCTGTTCGGCGGCATGCGCGCCGGGGCCGCGCTGATGCAGATCAAGGCCGGGGTGCCCGTCGAGCTCGTCGACGTCGTCCAGTCGATCATCCTGCTGTTCCTGGTGGCCAGCCCGATCGTCCGTCGGGTCCTGCGCCTGCGGGGCGCCAAGGCCAACCTCGGGACGACGGACACGATCAGCCGGACCTACGGCAGCGAGGTCATCCGATGACCGACATCCCGGTCCTCGGCGTGATCCTCCAGTTCCTCGGCTACCTCCTCGACCAGCTGCCGTTCATCGCCCACGCGGCCGTCGCGGTGGCGATCCCGATCGCACTCGCTGCGATGTGCGGCGTCATGTGCGAGCGCTCGGGTGTCGTGAACATCGGCCTCGAGGGAATCATGCTCACGTCGGCGTTCGTGGCCTGGATCGCGGGTGTCGTGGCCCTGTCCGTCCTCGGACCCAGCACGCCGACGCCGGTCTTCGGGATCACCCTGCCGCTGCTGATCGGCCTCGTTGCCGCGATCCTCGCCGGCATGGCCATGTCGGCGATCCACGCCTGGCTGGCCATCACGGTCCGGGCGGACCAGATCATCAGCGGCGTCATCATCAACATCGCGGCCGCGGGCCTGACGGGCTACCTGAACACCCTGATCTCGAAGCAGTCGCCCCTCGGTGCGGGCGGCTTCACGCCGCTGTCGATTCCGGCCTCGGTCTCGAGCCTCCCGGTCGTCGGCTGGCTGATCAACGCGATCTTCGCCCAGGGCCCGATCGCGATCTCGGCCTTCGCGATCATGATCGTGCTGCAGGTCTACCTCTTCCGGACGCGCTGGGGCCTGCGGACGCGCGCCGTCGGGGAGCATCCGCGGGCAGCCGAGACGGTCGGGATCAACGTCGTCCGGCTGCGCTATCGCAACGTGATCCTCTCGGGGGCGCTGGCCGCGCTCGGCGGGGCGTACCTGAGCATGGAGCTCACGACGTCGTTCCAGGCCAACATGACCGCCGGTCGCGGGTTCATCGGCCTGGCCGCGATGATCGTGGGCCGGTGGAGCCCCGTCGGTGCCTTCGGGGCCGCGCTGCTGTTCGCCTCGTCCAGGGCGGTCAGCCAGGCGATCCTGTTCACCAAGCCGGCGGGCGGCCTGGGCGAGTTCCTCGGCTCGATCCCGCCGCAGGTCTACGACGCCCTTCCCTATCTCGTCACGATCGTGATCCTGGCCGGCCTGATCGGGCGATCGATCCCGCCCGCCGCCGACGGCCAGCCGTACGAGCGCGAGGCGGCGAGCTGACCCGGGACGACCGGACGTCGAGTGGCGGCGGTCCAGCGACACCGGATGAGGAAGTCCCCACGGATGCGCAAGCCGCCATGCATGCGAGAGCCGCCACGGACGCACCAGCGGCCGCGGACGCGCAAGCCGCCATGGACTCGCGAGCCCGGCGCGAGCGCGAGGCGAGGCGCATCCGCGAGCTGATCGACTTCGAGGAGGGTCGCCTGGACCTGGCGGTCCTCGACCAGACGGGCATCGCCGAGCTGCTGCGCACGACCAGGCGGATCGCCGTCATCGGGGCGAGCAGCAACCCGCTCCGGCCATCGAACGACGTCTTCCGGGCGCTGCGGCGGGCCGGCTACGACGCCGTGCCGGTGTCGCCGACCGAGGCCGAGGTCGACGGCGTGCGCGCCTATCCCACGCTGGCCGAGGCCGTTGCCGCGACGGGCCGGTTCGACATCGTCGACGTCTTCCGGCGAGCCGAGTTGTGCCCGGCCCACGCCCGTGAGGCGGTCGCGGCCCAGGCCCGCTGCCTCTGGCTGCAGCTCGGGATCGTGAGCGTCGAGGCGGCCGAGATCGCGCTGGCTGGCGGTCTCCAGGTGGTCATGGACCGCTGCACGAAGGTCGAGGTCGCGCGCCTGGGGCGCTGAGCACGCGCGGGGCGCTGAGCGCGAGCCCGGATCAGAACCCGACGAACAGCCCCACGAGCGCCGCGACGATCCCGACGGCCGCGATGACCGCGTCGATCCGGAGCTCCGAGCGCAGCAGCTCCATCGCCACGGACGCGCCGGTCGGGCCGGTGTCGCGCAGGCCGCCTCGCCACGACTCGTAGCGGGCGATGTTGTCCTCCTGCGCCCTCAAGGCCTGGTACCGGCCCCATGGCCGTCGAGCCCGGACGACGCCGAGGCCGGCAACCACGATGCCCCCGCCGATGAGACCCGCGTTGATCACGCTCACGACCGATCCGGCCCGGCGAGCCGGTCCCGCAGCGCGGCCTCCGCGACGGCCGCGTTGGCCTGGCCTCGGGTGGCTTTCATGACCTGCCCGACCAGGAACCGGATGGCCTGATCCTTCCCCGCCGCGACGTCCGCCACGGCGGCGGGATTGGCGGCGAGCACCTCGTCGACGACCGCCGCGAGCGCGCCGGCGTCCGAGATCTGCCGGAGCCCGCTCCGCTGCACGATGGCGGCCACGGGCGCGCCGTCGGCCACGTGCTGCTCCAGGACCGTCTTGGCGCTGGCCCGCGAGATCGTGCCGTCGTCGACCAACCGGATCAGGGCAGCCAGCTCGCCCGGCGCGACCGGGTGGGCGATGACCCCGGCGTTGCGCAGCCGCAGGACCTCGCCGGTGATCCAGTTGGCCACGGTCTTGGCCGGGATGGCGGGCTCGACCGCGATCGTGGCCTCCAGGAGGTCGGCCGCCGCGCGATCCGCGACGAGGACCCGGGCGTCGTAGGCCGAGAGCCCGAGCTGGTCCTCGAACCGGGCCCGGCGCGCGGCCGGCAGCTCGGGCGTCGCAGCCCGGACCTCGGCCAGCCACGCCGGCGAGATTCGCAGCGGCGGCAGGTCCGGCTCCGGGAAGTAACGGTAGTCCTCCGAGGTCTCCTTGCCGCGCATCCGGTACGTCGCCCCACGGTCGTCGGACCAGCCGCGGGTCTCGAGCGACAGGCTCCCGCCCGCCTCGAGGACGCCCGCCTGGCGCTCGATCTCGTACGCGATCGCTCGCTCCACGGACCGGAACGAGTTCATGTTCTTGACCTCGATCCGGGTGCCGAAGGCCGCCGTCCCGCGCGGCCGCAGCGAGACGTTGGCCTCGACGCGCATCTGGCCGCGCTCCATGTCGGCGTCGGACGCGCCGACCGTCCGCAGCAGCAGCTGCAGCTCCTCGGCATAGGCCCGAGCCGCCTCGGCCGATCGGACGTCGGGCTCGGTCACGATCTCCATGAGCGGCGCGCCCGAGCGGTTGAAGTCGACCAGGCTCAGGGGTCGCCCATCGGGGCCGGGCGTGTGGACGAGCTTGGCGGTGTCCTCCTCGAGATGGGCCCGGGTGATCCCGATCGTGACCGGGCCGCCCGAGGTGTCCACCGTCAGGCGGCCACCGGCCGCGAGGGGCAGGTCGTACTGGCTGATCTGGTAGCCCTTGGGCAGGTCGGGGTAGAAGTAGTTCTTGCGGTCCCAGCGGGTCGCCTCGGGCGTCGTCGCCTCGATCGCGGCGCCGGTCTGCAGGACCAGCTCGACGGCATGCCGGTTGATGACCGGCAGGGCGCCCGGGAGGCCGAGGCACACCGGACAGACGTGGCTGTTGGGCGCGGCCCCGTCGTAGGCCGTGGAGCAGCCGCAGAACATCTTCGAGACGGTCTTGAGCTGGCAGTGGACCTCGATGCCGATCACCGGCTCCCAGCGCTCGAGGATGGAGGCCAGGCGGTCACGAGGCGGCGCGGCGGCGGTCACGTCTGGGAGTCTCGCACAGGCCGGGCGTTGCCGGCCATCGCTACTCCTCGCGAGCGAGGCGGACCGCCGCCACGAGCGTCATCGCCCGACCGGTGGCCCACAGCCCGTCGACCTCCGCGCCGCCGTCGGCTCGGAGCCGTTCGACGTAGCCGCGGTACTCGCTCTCCTCGTCGAAGGCCATCTCGGAGGCTGCTGTCTCGCGGATGGCTTCGGCCGCGCCGAGCAGCCGGGCCGCCCGCCCGGTGGCGCCCCGCTCGATCGCGATGAAGGCGACGTTCTCGAGCTGGTTGGCCACGGCGCCGCGGTTGCCGAAATGGACCCAGCCATCGATCGTCTCGCGATAGATCGCGCTCGCCTCGTCAAGCCGGCCGCCCCGCCGCAGGGCGTGGCCGAGGTCGCTCCTGGCGGCCAGCGCGAGCCGGATGTCGCCGATCTCGGAGAACCGGCTCATCGAGGCCTGGAAGGACGTCGCCGCCTCGTCGGGTCGGTGCTGGAGGCCCAGCAGCCGGCCGCGGGCCATCGCCACGGCCGCCAGGGCGTATGGGTTCCCGGACCGCTTGGCGGCATCCTCCGCACGGCGCAGCAGCGATTCCGACGACGTCGGCGCGATCTCCCAGGTCGCTGCGCCGGAGAAGCCGCTGGACATCGCCACCGCCCACCATGCCCCAGTGGCCTCGGCCAGCTCTGCGGCATTGGCGAAGACCTGCTTGATCTCCGCGCCGCGGCCCGTGAAGGCGTAGGACACGCCGAGCCCGCTGATCGCGGCGAGCCGCGCCGTCGGGCTGCCGCTGGCCTCGGCCAGGGTCACCGCGTCGGTGGCCCACGCCAGGCCCAGGTCGGGCCGGCCGTTCATCGCCCAGATCCGGGCGGCCTCACCGAGCAGCTGCGCGGCGAGCGCCTGGTCCTCGGGCGCCGCGTCCGCGACCTCGACCGTCCGCTGGCGCGCGAGGTCGATCGCCCGCAGGAGGCGCGCCTCGCTGTCCTGGCCGGCGACGCGCGACGACCAGTAGGCGAGCATCGCGGCCGCCATCGCGACGGCTTCCCAGGGCGAGGCTTCGAGGCCCCACTCCAGCGCCGCCCCGAGGTTGTCGATGTCGGCGTCGAGGCGGTCTAGCCAGTCGCCCATCGCCGGCCCGCGCAGCTCGGGCTCCGCGGCCTCCGCCAGGGCCTTGAACGCCTGGAAGTGCCGATCCGACACGGCCGCCGCCTCGCCGCTCGCGATGAGCTGCTCGCGGCCGTATTGCCGGATGGTCTCCAGCATCCGGTAGCGGGTGGTCTGGCCGCCATCGACCAGCACCAGCGAGCGATCCACGAGCCGGGCCAGCCCGTCGACCAGCTCCACGGGGTCAGCCGGCGCGTCGTCGCCGACCACGCGCGCGGCGACGTCGATCGTCCAGCCGCCGGCGAACACCGAGAGACGCCGGAGCAGCGTGCGATCGGCGTCGGTGAGCAGGTCCCAGCTCCAGTCGATGAGTGCGTGGAGCGTCTGCTGCCGCGGCACCGCGGTTCGGCGGCCGCCGGCCAGCAGGCGGAACCGATCCCCGAGGCGCTTCGCGATGTCATCGGGCGACATCGCCGAGACCCGCGCCGCGGCCAGCTCGAGGGCCAGCGGGATGCCGTCGAGCCGCCGGCAGATCTCGGCCACGGCCGCGACGTTGGCCTCGCCGAGCTGGAACGCCGGTGAGACCGCCGTGGCTCGCTCGACGAACAGTCGCACGGCCTCGGTGCCGGCTGCGTCATCGAGCTCCGTTGGCGCGAGGTCCGTGATCCCGAACTGGTGGCGGGCCGGCGCCGGGCAGGTGAGGGACTGGACCTGGAACACGGCCTCTCCCGGAACGGCCAGCGCCTCGCGGCTCGTGGCCAGGATGCGGAGGCCGGGAGCGGTCGCGAGCAGGCCCTCGGCCACGGTTGCGACGCCATCGACCAGGTGCTCGGCGTTGTCGAGCAGGAGCAGCAGCTCCTTGTCCGCGAGGAACGCGGTGACGGTGGCGAGCGGCGGCATGCCTGGCTCGTCGGGGACGCCGATGGCCCGGCCGATCTCGGACGGGATCTGGGCCGCCTCGCTCAACGGCGCCAGCTCGGCGAGCCAGGCGCCATCGCGGAAGCGGCCCGCGATGCGATCGGCGACCTCGAGCATCAGGCGGGTCTTCCCGGTCCCGCCCGTGCCGATGAGGGTCACGAGGCGATGCCCGCCGACCAGGGCATCCACCTCGCCGAGCTCCCGGTCCCGCCCCACGAACGACGTCAGCTGCACCGGCAGGTTGGAGCGGCGGGTGCTCAGCGAGCGCAGCGCCGGGAACGTCCGACGCAGGTCCGGGGCGGCGACTTCGAAGACCTGCTCGGGCCGGTCGAGGTCGCGCAGCCGGTGCGAGCCGAGGTCGACGAGGTCGACGTCGGACGCGAGGCGATCGCGGGCCAGGACGGCGGCGGCGGCAGAGCACAGGATCTGGCCGCCGTGGCCGATGGCGAGGATCCGCGCCACGCGGTTGAGGGCGGGCCCGAAGTAGTCGCCGTCACGCGCCTCGGCCGCCCCGGCGTGGAGCGCCATGCGCACCTTGAGCGGCCCGGTCTCGCCCCAGGCCGCGTCGCGCAGGGCCCGCTGCCCGGCCAGCGCAGCCTCGACGGCAGCCGTCGGATCGTCGAACACGGCCAGCATGCCATCGCCGGTGGTCTTGACCACCGTGCCGCGCCCGGCGGTGACCGCCGTCCGGAGGATCCCGTCATGGATCGCCAGCGCGGCGCCCATCGCGCCGGCGTGGTCCTCCCACAGGCGCGTGCTGCCCTCGATGTCCGTGAAGAGGAAGGTCGTGAGCCCCGTCTCGGCGGGCTTCGCCCCGATGGCCGTGGCGGCGAGCGGCTCGGCGGTCACGTCAGTCGGCGCGGGTCCGCTCGACGAACCGCCCGATCCGGCGGAGGGCTTCCTCGAGCTGCTCGTAGCTGGTGGCGTAGCAGGCCCGGACGTGGCCCTCACCCGACGCCCCGAAGGCCGTGCCGGGGATGACCGCGACGTGCTCCTCCTCGAGGAGCCGCTGGGCGAAGGTCTCGGCGTCGAGCCCGGTCGAGGAGATGCGCGGGAAGGCGTAGAACGCGCCGCGCGGCTCGAACGTCGCGAGGCCCATGGCGTTGAAGCCATCTACCACGAGCCGGCGGCGGCGGTCGTACTCGGCGAGCATCCGCTGCACGTCGGGCTCCCCGTCGGTGAGCGCCACGAGGGCCGCGTCCTGGGCGGTCGTGGGCGCCGACATGATCCCGTACTGGTGGACCTTGAGGATGCCCTCGAGGATCGCGGGCGGCGCGGCGAGCCAGCCGACCCGCCAGCCGGTCATGGCGTAGGCCTTCGAGAAGCCGCCCATGAGGATCGTGCGGTCGCGCATCCCCGGCAACGTCGACATGGGGCGATGGCGATACGTGCCGTAGGCCAGGCGGTCGTAGATCTCGTCGCTGTAGACGAGGAGGTCGTGCCGGACCGCGATCTCCGCCAGCTTGGCCTGGACCTCGGGCGGCAGGACCGCGCCGGTCGGATTGCATGGATAACCCAGGAACAGGGCCTTGGTCCGCGGCGTGATCGCCGCCTCGACGGCAGCCGGGTCCAGCGCGAAGTCGTCCTCGAAGCGCGTGGCGACGCGCACCACGTGGCCGCCGGCGAACACGATCGCGGGCACATAGGCCACGTATGACGGCTCGTGGAGGATGATCTCGTCGCCGGGATCGCACGTCGCCCGCAGGGCGAGGTCGACAGCCTCGCTGGCGCCGACCGTGATGAGCAGCTCGCGAGTGACGTCGTACGAGATGCCGTAGAGCGCCTCGAGATGGGCCGCGAGGGCCTTGCGCAGCTCCAGGGTCCCGTAGTTCGAGGTGTAGTGGGTCCGGCCCTCGCGCAGCGATTCGACGCCGGCCTCCACGATCTGGCGCGGCGTGTCGAAGTCGGGCTCCCCCACCCCGAGGCTGATGACGTCAGTCATCGTCGCGGCGATCTCGAAGAATCGCCGGATGCCGGAGGGCGGCACCGACTGCACGCGCTCCGACAGCGCGCGATCGAGCAGCGGCCGACGAGCGACCTCGGTCGTCATGCGGGCAAGGGTACTGCCGCGCGCCGGCGATTCCCGCGCGCAGATTCGCCGGTCAGGGCCTGCGTCGGTGCCATCGCCGGCCGTCGGGCTCGGTGTCGGTCAGGCGGCCGGCTGGGCGCGGCGGGCTCGCTCCGCCGGCGTCGGCGCGGCGGCATCGCTCGCCGCCGGAAGGTCGGCCGGCTCGACACCGCGCCACGACGCGGCAGCGGTGACCGCCTCGTAGGCTCGACCCAGGCGCAGGAGCGGCGCCTCGGACCAGGCCGGCCCGATGAGCTGGAGGCCGACCGGCAGGCCCTCGGACAGGCCGCACGGTACCGACAGGCCGGGCAGGCCCGCGATGTTGACCGGCAGCGTGCAGGCGTCCGAGAGGTACATCGCGACGGGGTCGTTCATGCGGGCCCCGAACGGGAACGCGACGGTGGGCGAGGTTGGCGCAACCAGGCCGTCGAAGCCGCGTTCGAAGACGCTGTCGAAGTCCCGCTTGATGAGCGTCCGGACCTTCTGGGCCTTGAGGTAGAACGCGTCGTAGTAGCCCGCCGAGAGGGCATACGTCCCCAGCATCACGCGCCGCTTGACCTCGGGCCCGAAGCCTTCGCCCCGCGTCGCGAGATAGTCGGCGATGAAGTCGCCGCCCGGCGTGCGAACGGAGTGGCCGTAGCGGACGCCGTCGTAGCGGGCGAGGTTGGCCGAGGCTTCGGCCGGGGCGACGATGTAATACGTGGCCAGGCCGTAGTCGGTGTGCGGCAGGCTGACGTCCTCGATCGTGGCGCCCGCCGATTCGAGGGCGGCCACGGCGGTGCGGATCGCCGCTTCGACGCCCGGCTCCATGCCTGCGACGAAGTACTCCTTCGGCAGGCCGAGGCGCTTGCCCTTGAGGTAGGCGGCGGCCTCGTCGTCGGACGCCGGCAGCGAGATGAGGTCGTCGGGCACGGGAATGGGCGCCGAGGTCGAGTCGCGGTCGTCGCGTCCCGACACGGCATGCAGCAGCGCGGCGGCGTCTCGGACATCCCGCGCCAGGGGTCCGATCTGGTCGAGGGACGACGCGAACGCGACGATTCCGTAGCGGCTCACCCGGCCGTAGGTCGGCTTCATCCCGACGATCCCGCACAGGGCCGCCGGCTGCCGGATCGAGCCGCCGGTGTCGGTGCCGATCCCGTAGGGCGCGTGGTAGGCGGCGACGGCGGCCGACGAGCCGCCGCTCGAGCCACCCGGCACCCGGCCGAGGTCCCACGGGTTGGCTGTCGGTCCGAAGGCCGAGTGCTCGGTGGAGGAACCCATCGCGAACTCGTCCATGTTGGTCTTGCCCAGCAGCACGGCGCCGGCTGACCGGAGCCGCTCGGTGACATGGGCGTCGTAGGGGGCGACGTAGCCCTCGAGGATCCGCGAGCCGGCGGTGCACGGCCCGCCCGCCACGGAGACCAGGTCCTTCAGCGCCACGGGCAGCCCGAGGAGCGGGTGCAGCCGATCGAGGACGGCGCTGCCCTGCCCGCGCGCCGCCGCGAGGATCGCGTCCGCGGCGTCGGCCTGGCGGAGCGCCTCGTCGCGGTCGATCAGGAGCCACGCGTTGAGGGCCCGATTCTCGCGCTCGGCAGCCTCGAGATGCGCGAGCGTGATCTCGCGCGACGTGATCCGGCCGGCGCGGAGGTCCGCCGCCAAATCGTGGCCGAGGGACCGCGTCAGGCTGGCCCTCGTCGCCGCCGTCATGATTCGCCGCCGCCGAGGATCGGCGGCACGACCAGGAACTCGCCAGATCGGGCCGGCGCGTTGCCGAGCACCGCTGCCTGCGGCAGGGACGGGGTGACGACGTCATCGCGGAGGATGTTCTCGAGCTCGATCGTCTGGGCGGTCGGCGGGATCGCGTCGGTGTCGAGCTCGGCGAGCTTGGCGTACTGGTCGAGGATGTGGTTGAGCTGGCCCTCGAGCCGGTCGAGCTCGGCCTCGGTCAGCCCGAGGCGGGCGAGATACGCGACATGCTCGACGTCGGAGCGGGAAAGGCCGGCCATCGGGCGATGATACTGGCGAGGTGCCGACGATCATCCGCTCGATGCGGCCGACCGATCTCGAGCCGGCGACGCAGGCCATCCTCCGCGACGACTGGGGCGATCGCCGGGCGTGGTTCGAGTTCACGCTCGCCCAGGACACCTGCCACCCGTTCGTCGCGACCCTCGACGATCGAATCGTCGGCACGGGCGTCGGCGTCCGGAGTGGCCGCGCCGGCTGGATCGGCGCGGTCTGGGTCGCCCCCGACCGCCGCCGCCACGGCTTGGGCCGGGCGCTGACGGAGGCGGTCATCTCCGCCCTCATCGATGGCGGGGTCAGGACGCTGGTCCTCGTCTCGACCGAGGCGGGCGGGCCACTCTACGAGCGGCTCGGCTTCGCGATCGACACGTGGTACGAGATCCTCGAGTCGCCCGGGACATCCGACCCGGCGCCGGCCAACGTCCGGCCGTTCCGGCGTGGCGACCTCGCGGCGATGGCCGGGCTCGACGCCCTGGCGACGGGCGAAGATCGCGCCTCCGTGCTGCGGCGCTTCGCGTCGCCATCGACGGCCCGCGTCGTCACGGCGCGGAACGCCGGCGGCCAGCCCGAGGTCCACGGCTTCGTCGTGCGCGCGCCGTGGGGCGGCGGCGCGACGATCGCACCCTCCGCCGACGATGCCATGGCGCTGCTCGAGGCCCGGCGAGCGGCCGCCGGACCGACCGGTCGCGTCCGGGTCGGGATCCTCCGTGAGAACCAGGCGGGTCGGGCCCGGCTGGAGGCGCTCGGGCTGCGGCCGGCCTGGTCGGCGCCCCGGATGGTCCGCGGCGAGCCGCTCGACTGGCACCCCGACTGGATCTGGGGCCAGTTCAACCACGCGATGGGCTAGGCGGTCGCGCGGTTCGGGCAACCGATCACCCGAATGCGAGACGGGCGCCGCCGACCGCCGGTCGCGCGCAAGGGCCGCGGGCCGATGCTGGCGGCCATGAGCTCTCCCGTCAGCCCGCCGGCCATCCGGCGCCGAGATCCCCGGGCCCTGCCGCCGTATCTCTCGAACGGCGTGCTCGGGGTCCGATCCCCTGGACTGCCGCACCTTCGCGGCACGACGATGGTCAACGGCTTCAGCGGCTTGCACCCGTCCGACGGCGTCGAGGGCTTCGCTCGCGCTCCGTACGCGCTTGCCTTCGATGTCACGATCGATCGGCTGTCGGCCTTCGCCGCGCCGGAGCGAGTCGAGCTGCATGAGCAGCGCTACGACTTCGAGACGGCCGAGCTGACGACCACGTGGACGCTGCACGGCGAGCGCGCCAATGCCCACGTCCAGGTCGTCGCGTTCTGCTCCCGGACGTTGCCCGCGATCGCGGCGGCCGAGCTATCGGTGGAGCTGGATGGCCCCGCTGACCTCGAGGTCACGGCGGGCTTCGACGCGACGGACGTCCCCGGGGTCGCGGACCGGGAGGCGCAACCGCCCAGCAAGGGTCCGAACGAGGGCGTCGACGGCGTCGTCCGGTGGCAGGCGCCTGGGCGGATCGCGGAGCTCGGCGTCGCGTACAGCACCCGGTTCCGAGGCGATTCGGAGGCAGAGCGCCGCCCATCGATGTCCGATCAACGGGCGTGGTTCAGTACGACCTATGCCCTGCGGGCCCGCGCCGACCGGACGTATCGGCTGGCGCTGCTGACGGGCTACGTGCCAGACCTGTCGCACCATCGGCCGGACGAGGAGGCCGGCCGGATCGCCGCCAAGGCCGCAGACCTTGGCTTCGAGCGTCTCCAGCGCGACAACCGCGAGGCCTGGCGGGAGCGCTGGCGCAGCCGGATCGTGGTGGCAGGGGCGGATGCACGCTGGCAGGCCATCGTCGACGCGAGCGTCTTCTACCTGCTGACGTCCGTGCACGCCTCGGCCCTTGCGAGCATCTCGCTGTTCGGGCTGGCGTACTGGCCGAACTACCACTACTACCACGGTCACGTCATGTGGGACATCGAGACCTTCACCGTCCCACCCCTGGTGCTCCTCGACCCGCCGGCGGCCCACGCCCTGCTCGACTTCCGGCTCCGTCACCTGGACGCGGCCCAGCACAACGCGGCGCTCCATGGCTGGCGCGGAGCGCTGTACCCGTGGGAGGCGTGCCCGCTGCACGGGGAGGAGTCGACGCCCGGTGCTCGTCCGTATACCGAGGACCACGTGACCTCGGACGTCGCCCTGGCGTTCGCGGCCTACGTGCACGCGACCGGTGACCTCGACTACGCCCGCCGGGCGGCGTGGCCGGTCCTGCGCGCCGTCGGCGAGTGGGCGGCCTCGCGCGTGATCCGGACGCCGAGCGGCTTCGAGCTTCGCGGCACGGTGGGTCCCCGCGAGTCGTACGAGCCCGTCGACAACGACGCGTACACCAACCTTGCAACGGCTCGGGCGCTGCAGGAGGCGATCGCCTGCGCCCGGCTGATCGGCGAGGCCGCTCCTTCGGGCTGGCAGGCGATTGCTGACGGCCTCGTCGTGCCGCGCGACCGGCGCCGCGGGGCGATCGTGAATCACGAGCACGCGCGGCTGACCGAGGTCCAGGGCGGCGTGCCTGAGGGCGCCGCGGCGCTGTTTCCTGCTGGCTATGCCGTCGATCCCGCCACTGCCCGCGCCACGTATCGCTACGCGGCGGTCGAGCAGGCTCCGCTGTACGTGGGTGCGCCGATGCTCTCCGCGCTCATGCCGGTCTTCGCCGCTCGAGCCGGGCTTGCGGACCGAGCCGCGAACCTGCTCGAACCAGGCTACGGCGCCTTCATCACCGAGCCCTTCCGCGAGCCCGCCGAGCATCCTGTCGCGAGCGATCAGCCGGTCGCGTCACCGATGTTCGCGAACCTGAGTGGCTTCATCAGCGGCCTGCTCTACGGCTTCACGCGACTCCGGCTCGACGACGGACCGCCGGAGTCGTGGGCGAGCGGGCCCACGACGCTTCCGGCGGGCTGGCGAGGGATCGAGATCGAACGCCTGTGGGTGCGCGGCGCCGAGTACTCACTGCGGGCTCGCGGGGGCTCGCCGGCCGAGCTCCGGCCACTCGAGCCCGCCGGTCGCGTCAAGCGGACCCGCGGCCGGGCGACGGCCGCCTGACCTCGGCGGCCCCGCGGCCGGTTCGGCTCAGCGGCCGGACCGCACTGCCGCGAGGGCCCGATCCGCCTGGTCGAGATGGACCCGATCGTGGCCGGCAATGAGGCGGAACGTCAGCTCGTAGCTCTCGGGGCCGCGCTCCCGGTGCAGCCCGACCCGTGACCGCTCCGCCACCGGCGTGCGCCGCCACAACGCGAGATTCGCGCGCCGGAGCGCCTCGAACAGGTCCAGCAGCTCGTCGACATCGTCCTGGCCATGGCGCAGTCCATCGACCCAGCGATCCTGGTCGTAGCCGACGAGCTCGGGCTCGTCGTGGGCGAGGATCCAGCGATACCGGCCCGAGCTGACCAGCTCGCCATCGACGACGTGGCCGATGCATTCGAGGACCGACCACTCGCCGGGCTCGGGGCGGATCCGGAGGTCCGGCCCGGCATCGCGGACGAGGGCCCGGATCCGGGCTGGCGTCGACGCCTGGGCGTCAGCCGGATCGTCGTCGCCGAGGGCCGCCAGGAGGGAGGCCTGGTAGGCCTTGGCTTCGCGAATGGGATCGGGCGACGTCATGGAGGCCTCCGTTCGTGCTGGATCAGGCTGGACCGACGAGCCGCCACCACGCGGCCGTGAGGCGAAGCTCGGCGGCCCGACGGATCAGGTCGCGCGAGGCCTCGAGGATCGTGTCGCCGCTGCCCGCGAGCTCCCGGATCTGGCCATCGACCAGGCAGGACGCGAGGATCCGCACGGGCAGCTCGCCCTCGAGCGACACGGACTCGAGCGCGATGCCGACTCCCAGGACGCCCTCGATCTCGTGCGCCAGGCGCTCGGCAAATCGCTCGTTGGCGTCGACGGCCCCGTCCGAGCCGGGGTGGCCGGGCTCCGGCTCGAGGGCGGAGACATCGCCGGTTCGTTCGTCGGTCATGCGACCCCCTCGCCGGCGAGCAGCCGCCGGAAGTCATCCGCATCGAGGACCGGGACGCCCAGTCCCTCGGCCTTGGCCAGCTTGCTCCCGGCACCCGGACCCGCCACGACATAGTCGGTCTTCTTCGACACAGATCCCACCGGCTTGCCACCCGCATCGCGCACGGCCTGCTCGGCTTCCTCACGGGAGAAGCCCTCGATCGTCCCCGTGACCACGACCGTCTTGCCCGCGAGCGGCCCGCTCGGGGTGGACACGGGCTCGCCGGCCGCGCGCGGCGCCGGCAGCTCGGGATCCACGCCGGCGGCATCGAGGTCCGCGAGCGCGCCCTCCCCGGCCCCGCCCGGCCCGAACCAGCTGGCCAGCGCCGCCGAGACTGTCGGGCCCACGCCGGGCACCTCCGCGAAGCGATCCGGTTCGGTGCCGGCGATCTCGCTCAGCCGCTTCCCGGCGGCCTTGAGCCAGCCCGGCCCGGCGGGCGCGTCGACCTCGGCGACCAGCCACGGCGCCAGCTCGATCGCCGTCGTCCAGCCGACCTGCGGGATGCCGAGGGCGGCGAGCACGCGCTCGAGCGGCCGGCGACGAGCCTTCTGGATGTTCGCGTGGAGGTTCTCGGCGCTCTTGCGCCCGAACCGCTCGAGCCCTTCGAGGTCCTCGACCGACAGCCGGAAGAAGTCGCCGCGGCGCTTGACGAGGCCGGTTTGGAGCAGCTGCTCGAGGGTCTTCCAGCCGGCGCCCTCGATGTCCATCCCGCCGACGAACAGGCCGAACTCCTGGGACACCCGCGCCGGGCACGCGGTGTTGGGGCAGTAGTGCCGGACTGCGCCCTCGTCCCGGACGATCGCCGTTCCGCAGACCGGACAGGTCGGCGGCATGTCCCACGGACGCTCGGCGCCGGTCCGCCGCTCGACGATCGGGCGCACGACCTCCGGGATGACGTCGCCCGCCTTCTGGAGCACGACGCTGTCGCCGACCCGGATGTCCTTGCGCCGGACCTCGTCGAGGTTGTGGAGCGTCGCCCGGGCGACCGTCGAGCCGGCGACCTTCACGGGCCGCAGGTGCGCCACGGGCGTGAGTGTCCCCGTCCGGCCGACGTACGCGACGATGTCCTCGAGCAGGGTCTCGACCTGCTCGGGCGGGAACTTGTAGGCGATCGCCCAGCGCGGCGCACGCGAGACCATCCCGAGCCGATCCTGCTGATCGAACCGGTCGACCTTGACCACGACGCCGTCGGTCTCGTACGGGAGCTCGTGGCGGGCGTCGCGCCAGGTCTCGGTGAACTCGATCACGGCGTCGATGTCGAGGCCCGCGGCGCGGTTCGGGTTGACCGTGAAGCCCAGCAGCTCGAGGCGGGCCAGCGCCGCCGACTGGCTGTCCGGGCCTGGCCGGCCGCTGTTCTCGGAGGGGTCCTCGATGAGCTGATAGGTCCAGGTCGCGAGGCGACGACTGGCCGTCACGGCGGGGTCCTTCTGGCGGAGGGAGCCCGCGCCGGAGTTGCGGGCGTTGGCATACAGCGGCAGGCCGACCTCCTCGCGCTCGGCGTTGATCCGGGCGAACTCGGTCTTGGGCATGTAGACCTCACCCCGGGCGTCCAGCGTGGCGCGCTCCGTGAGGCGCGGCGGCACGTTCTCGATGGTCCGGAGGTTGGCGGTCACGTCCTCGCCGGTCATTCCGTCGCCGCGGGTCGCGCCCTGCACGAAGCGGCCGGCCTCGTAGCGGAGCGTGATCGCGAGGCCGTCGATCTTGAGCTCGGCCACGTAGGCGAGATCGGGCGCCGGCTCCGGCGCCGCGGCGAGGCCGAGCCCTTTCCGGACACGCGCGTCGAAGGCCCGCAGCTCGTCGTGGCTGAAGGCGTTCGCGAGCGACAGCATCGGACGCCGATGGCGGACCTCGTCGAACGTCCCAGCCAGCGTCGCGCCGACCCGCTGCGTCGGCGAGTCGGGGGTCACGAGCGCCGGGAAGGCCGCCTCGAGAGCGACGAGCTCACGCATCCGGGCGTCGTACTCGGCGTCGCTGAGCTCCGGCGCGTCCTCGACGTAGTACTGCTGATTGGCCCGCCGGAGCTCCTCGCTCAGCTCGGCGTGGCGCCGCTCGGCCGCCGCCGGCTCGAGCGCCGCGGCGGCGGCGAGCAGGCCCGGATCGGCGGCCTGACCCTCGACGATGTCGGTCATCGGCTGGTCAGCCGTCTCGGCCAGCGAGCAGCGACCGATCGAGGCCGCGGACGTCGGCGACGCCGAGGAGCTGCAGGGCCAGCTCGAGCTCCTCGCGCAGGATCATCGCGGCCTTGGCGATGCCCGGCGCCCCTGCGGCAGCGAGCGCCCAGTAGAACGGCCGGCCCACGAGGACGCCGGTCGCGCCGAGGGCCATGGCCACCGCGACATCGAGGCCGCGCCGGATGCCGCCGTCGACCCAGACCTCCGACCGGCCCGCGACGGCAGCCACGACCGGACCCAGGGCCTCGGCGGTCGCGATCGAGCGGTCGAGCTGCCGGGCGCCATGGGTCGAGACGATCACGCCCGCCACGCCGGCGTCGACCGCGCGACGGGCGTCCTCGGGGGCGAGGATGCCCTTGAGGACGATCGGCACATCGGTCCAGGTCCGCATCGCCTCGACGGTGTCCCAGTCGAGCCCGAGCTCGTGCTGGCGCTCGAGGCCGCCGTAGCGGCTGTGCGGCTCCCCCGCCGCCTCGTCGATATGCGGCATGGCCGGCAAGGCGAAGCCCGAGCGGCGGTCCCGCTCGCGATAGCCGAGCACCGGGAGGTCCACGGTCAGGACGATGGCCCGATAGCCCGCCTCGGTCGCGCGCTCGACCAGCTGCCGGCTCCAGGCCAGGCTGTGGACGAGGTACAGCTGGAACCAGCGCTCCGCATTGGGCGCGACGGCCGCGACCTCCTCGAGCCGCTCCGACGACGACGTCGAGAGGCAGTACGGGATGCCGGCCTCGACCGCGCCGCGCATCGCCTCGCGCTCGCCGTCCGGGTGGGCCAGGGCCTGGGCCGCCATCGGGGCGATCGCGATGGGGAGCGAGGCGGGCCGCCCCAGGAAGATCCCGGACGCATCGACCGTCCGGACGCCGGTCAGGACCCGTGGCACGAAGCGCGCGCGACGCCACGCCTCGACGCTCTCCCGAAGCGTGATCTCGTCCCAGGCGCCGCCGGCGACGTAGTCGTAGGCCGGGCCGGCCATGCGCTCGCGGGCGTGGGGCTCGAAATCGTCGAGGTTGACGATCGACGCGAGCTCGACCGGCGGCACGACGTCGGTCATGCGCGGGGCTGCGTCAGGCGCGGTGCGCGCCCAGCTGCGTCACGCCTCGTCCTCGTCAACCAACGAGCTCCAGGCCGGCCATCGACGCGAGGACCGTCTTGCGCCCGACCTGCGCATCGCGGAAGGCGACGGTGACCTCCTCGTCGCTGCGGGTCAGCTTTGACGTCACGACGATGCCGTCGCCCCAGCGAGCATGCCGGACCCGATCGCCGTCGCGATAGTGGCGCTCGCCGGGGATCACGGGCCGCTCGACTCGGTTCGCCGGCGCGGGAGCAGGCCGGCCGTCGGATCCGTGGCCGGCGAAGGCCGCCGCGCCGCCGTCGACGTCGTCGGCGAACGCGCCACCGTCCTCGTCCCAGCTGCCGAACCGCGGCCGGAGCGAGCCCGACCGGGCCCCGGCGGCGAACGCATCGCGCTTGGCCGCGAGATCGCGCGTCGGCCGGAATGCCTCGCCGGCTCGCGGCGCACCCGGCCGGCCGCTGCCCTCACGGAACGCCGCGCCGCCGGGGCGCGTCGATCGTCCGAAGCGCGTTGCGCCCCGGCCGAACACGAGGTCGAGGTCGTCCATGGTCCGATCGCCGCCATCGGCCGCAAGCGCGCCGAGACGCGGCCCGGACATGAGCTCCGGCGGGATCTCGAGCAGGAACCGCGACGGCTCGGCCATGAAGCTGCCGGGCCCGCGGCGCGTCGCGCGCTGCCAGGCATGCGACAGGTACAGCCGCTCCCGGGCCCGGGTCATGCCCACGTAGGCGAGGCGGCGCTCCTCCTCCATCGGGCGTGGATCGGGGTTGAAGCCGGTCTCGGCCTCGAGCGCCCGGCTCGTGGGAAACAGGCCTTCCTCGAGGCCGGCGATGAACACGACATCGAACTCGAGGCCCTTGGCGGCATGGAGGGTGATCAGCGACAGCGCATCGGCGTTCGAGTCGTAGCTGTCCTGGTCGGCGACGAGGGCCGTCTCCTCGAGGAGCCGGTCGAGGGCGTCGTCGGGCGAGAGGTCGTCGTAGCGGGTCGTGACCTCACGAAGCTCGAGCAGGTTGGCCCAGCGCTCCTCGCCCTCCTCGCTGCCGTCGGCGAGCATCGCCCGGTAGCCCGAGCGCTCCAGGACCTCATCGACCAGCTCCGGCAGCGGCAGGACGCCGATCCGGGTCCGGAGCCGCGTGAGCAGCCCGACGAAGTCGGCGATCGCGCTGCGCGGGCGCGTGCCGAGCTCGGAGATGCGCCCGTCGGCCGCGGCGTTGAGCGTGCGCCAGTAGCTCTCGCCGTCACGCGCCGCGGCCGCGCGCAGGACCTCGATGGTCTTGTCGCCGATGGAGCGGGCCGGGACGTTGATGATCCGCTCGAAGCTGACCACGTCCGAGTCGGACCGCAGGGCCCGGAGGTACGCCAGGGCGTCCTTGACCTCGCGCCGGGAGTAGAACCGGGTCCCGCCCACGACCTGGTAGCGGATCCCGTACCGGAGGCACGCCTCTTCGATCGCTCGGGATTGGGCGTTGGTCCGGTAGAGGATCGCCATCTCGCGGAGCCGGAACGGCTTCGCGCCGTCGTCGGCCCGGCGCGTGAGCGCGGTCCGCTCGCCCGTGAGGTCCTCGACCCGCCGGGCGATCCACTCGGCCTCCTCTTCCTCGTTGTAGGCCTCGAAGCGCTCGATCGGGCGGCCGCCGGCGCGATCCGTCCAGAGCTTCTTCTCGGAACGGGCCTCGTTGCGCGAGACCACGGCGTGGGCGGCGTCGAGGATCAGCTGGGTCGAGCGGTAGTTCTGCTCGAGCTTCACGACCGTCGCCTCGGGCCAGTCGCGCTCGAAATCGAGGATGTTGCGGATGTCCGCGCCGCGCCAGCCATAGATCGACTGGTCGTCATCGCCGACGACCGCCAGGTTGTGGTGCTTCGACGCGAGCGCCTTGACCCACAGGTATTGCGGCCGGTTCGTGTCCTGGTATTCGTCGACGTGGAGGTAGCGCCAGCGCTCCTGGTACTTCGCGAGCACCTGGGGCGCGTCGTGGAACAGCCGCACGGCCTCGAGCAGGAGGTCGTCGAAGTCGAGGGCGTTGGCGTCGCGGAGCGCGGCCTGATAGCGGCGGGCCAGCGTCGCGATCTGGACGAGCACGCCGGTGGCCGCCCGGAAGGGCGGCAGCTCGGTCGGGTCCAGCATGTCGTTCTTGGCCCGGCTGATCGCCCCGAGGACCGTCTGGGGCCGCGTTTCGCCCTTGGCGTCGAGGCCCTCATCGCGGAGGATCCGCTTCATCAGCGCGACCTGGTCCTCGGTGTCGTAGATCACGAACCGGCGGTCCAGCCCGATGGCCTCGCCGTCGCGGCGGAGGACGAGGGCACAGAGCGAATGGAACGTCCCAGCCTGGACCTCGCGGCCCGGCTCCCCGACGAGGCGGATGATCCGCTCGCGCAGCTCGGCCGCGGCCCGATTGGTGAACGTCACCGCGAGAATCCGGAATGGCGGCACGCCCTTCACGCCGACGAGATAGGCGATCCGATGGGCCAGCACGCGGGTCTTGCCGGAGCCCGCCCCCGCGAGGATCAGGACCGGCCCGTCCGTCGTGCTGACCGCCCGCGCCTGTTCGGGGTTCAGGCGCCCGAGGATCTCCTGCTCCCGCTCCTTGCGGCGCCGGGCCATGGTCGCGGTGGCGTTCGCTTCGGCGGCGGGATCGCGCGTCGCGCCCGGTCCGACCATCTCGGTCGAGGGGATCGACAGCCACTCGGGCTCCGCCGGGAGGGTCGCCGCGGTCCCATCGGTGAACGCCTCGTCACCGAGGTCGATCCGGGTCCCGTCGGGCTCCGCCGGAGCCTCGGCGCGACGCTGCCTTCGAGACGCTGGGCTCACCCCGGAATTCTAGTCGGCGGCCATCACGAGCAGCCCATCGGCGCACCCACTGGACCGACAGGGTGCTGCCCCGCTACAAGACGGAGCTTCGACTCGTCTTGCAGGTCGCCGTGCGAACGCCCATCGCCGCCGCTCTCTGTGCTGCCCTCCTCGGCGGTTGTGTTGCCGAGGCGCCTTCGACCGGCGCAGGGCCGGCCTCCAGCCCTCCGGACTCGGTGCCCATCCAGACAGCGAGGGCGACATCGCACGAATCGCCAGCGGGTTCAGCTCCGGAATCAACCACAGGCCCGAGCGCCGAACCCTCGTGTCCGACTTCGCGCAAAGCAGGTCCCGATCGGTTCCCGCCAGAACTCCTCGGACGCGTCGTCAGCGTGGTCGATTGCCTGACTGGTAACGAGCGTGTTGGACGACTGGGCCTGCCGGGCCGCCTTGCCCTTGCCGACGGCGAAAGCTACTTCGCGACGTTCGGCGACCACGTCCTGACCTCGTCGCACAGCACCGAGGGCACGACCTTCCACCTTTGGTCGTTCGCGACCGGAGCACGCATTGGAGCGGACGTCGCGCTCGGTCCCGACGATCGGTTCGCGGGGATCGCGAGTGACTTCCTCGTCACGTCGACGCCCTCGGGGGCAGGCTCGCTGCTCCATTTCTGGTCGATGGCCACCGGCCAGGAAGACGTGCCGAACGTTGAACTCGCCTCCATTCCTCTACCAGTCGTCCAGGCCGCAGGTTCGACCCTTGTCGTCTCCTCGGTGCTCACCGGTGACCATCCGCGGTCGGATCCCGGCATCGTGTTCGTGTCGCTGGTGGATCGATCCGTCCGCCCAATCATCGGGGCCAGATCGGTGGCCGATGTGACGCAACCCGGCCGAGTTGTCGTCGTCTCGGCATCGGGGCGGATGATCGCAACGACCGTGTGTGCCTCGGGCATCGACTTCGTGGGTGATTGCCGCCCGACCACAGTGCTCGATAGCGAGACGGGGGCCACCCTCGACCGACTCGACTTCGGTGGACGCCAGCCGACCATCCTCGGCGATGGCTGGCTCATGGTCTCAGCGATCAGCGGCGACGAACTCGTCGATTTCCAGGGTCGGACGATTTGGACGAGTGCCCGGTTCGGGTTCGGCGCTGGAACCTGGGCCAACCAAATCGCGCCCGACGGGCGCCTGATCCTCGAGCTCCGCAGCATCGCCGGCGCCGTGAGGCCCACCATCGTCGCGGTCGAGCCCTCCACCGGGCGGCAAGCCATCCTGTACCAGCCGACGGACACCGACTGGCATGTTTGGCCCCAGCTCTCCACCGCTGCCCTCGTCGCGATCGGCCGCGGCGACTTCATGCCGCCCTGTCTAGGGGGAGCGACCTGCGACCCGGGCGCGGGCCGCGTGGTCGAGGCATCGACCCTGGACCTTTTGACCGGCACGTTCACCCCCGGCGCGATCCAGATCACGGTCTCGCCGTAGGCCCTCAGATCCACCTGCGGAGGCGAGCGACAACGAGGATCACGCCCTCGACCAGGAGGATCGCGACCACGACGAACCAGAACGACAGCGGCTCCTTGTCCGGAAGTGGTGTCTGGACGTTCATCCCGAGGAAGCCCGCAACGATCGTGGCGGGCAGAGCCAGCACCGTGGCCACCGTCAGGAGGCGCATGACGTCGTTGGTTCGCTGACCGGTGCGGGTCATCAGGATCTCGAACGAGCCCAGCACGAGCTCTCGGGCGTCCTCGACGCCCTGCAGGGCCGCCTCGAATCGGCCGGCCACCGCTTGCAGCCCGGCCGCGTCGGCGGCGCGGGCCGCGTGGATGAATTCGCCGCGCGCGAGCACGGCGAAGAGCTCGCGATGGCTCGCCAGGAGCCGGCGCAGCCGCCCGACCCGGCGACGAACGTCGATGAGCTGGCGAAACAGGTCGCCGAACTCCTCCCGACCCAGGGCCTTGGCATCGATGACGTCGACCTCGTCCTCGATCGCATCGACGGCGGCGCGATAGGAGATCACCACGGCGTCGAGCACGGATGCGATGAAGTCGGCGGCGTCCAGCTCGCCGGTCGTCGTGTCCGCGGCAATGCGCTCATCGATCGCATCGAGCAGCTCCAACGGTTCGGCGTGGCCGGTGATGACCAGGTTCGGGCCGCCGACGATCCCCAGCCACACGCCACCGCGGCGTCGGGGGTCCGGCGCGGCCACGACGCGAACGTGGACATATCGGCCATGCAACCCAATCTCGGGCGACCATCCGTCACCGCTCGGCCCCGCGACCTGAGCGAGCGCGCTGAGCGTGGCGGCGTCGAGCTCGAAGCTGTCCCGAATCCGGTCTCCTTGATCCGAACCGAACGGTCCCTGGATGTCGATCCACAGGAGCTGTCGCTCCGATGGGGTCATCGCCAGGGCTTCGTCGAAGCTCAGCGCACGATCGGTCCGGTCGGCATCGAACAGCCGAATCCGGACGCTGTCACCCGCGGGGCGCGGCTCGCCTTCGGTCGCCATCGCCTGAGGGTCGTCGAGAAGACCTCACCGGCGCGCCGCCGCGGGACCCCCGGCCCGACACGCGAGCCCCACAACCACTCCGCACGACGGTAACGAGACGCGCCGGACAATCCCGAATTAAAGAGCCCGGGCCGATGGCCCGGGCTCTCGTTGCTGGTCTCGAAGGAGCTAGAAGTCCATGTCCCCGCCGCCGTGGCCATGGCCACCGGCGCCGTTGGCATCCTTCTTCTCCGGGATGTCGGTGATGAGCGTCTCGGTCGTCAGCACCATCGCCGCGATCGAGGCGGCGTTCTGGAGGGCCGACCGCGTCACCTTGGCGGCGTCGACGATGCCCTTCTTGAACATGTCGCCGTATTCGCCCGCCAGGGCGTCATAGCCCTCGCCGGACTTGAGCGACCGGACCTTGGCCACGACGACCTCGCCGGACTGGCCGGCGTTGTCGGCGATCTGGCGAGCGGGGGCCTCGAGGGCCTTACGCACGATGTCGACGCCGACCTGGGCGTCGCCACCGAGCTTCAGGCTGTCGAGCGCCGGGATCGCCTGCAGGAGGGTCGTGCCGCCGCCGGCGACGAGGCCTTCCTCGACGGCCGCGCGGGTCGTCGAGAGGGCGTCCTCGATGCGGTGCTTCTTCTCCTTGAGCTCGACCTCGGTCGCGGCCCCGACCTTGATGACGGCGACGCCACCGGCGAGCTTGGCAAGGCGCTCCTGGAGCTTCTCCTTGTCGTAGTCGGAGGTCGTCTCCTCGATCTGGGCCTTGATCTGGGTCATCCGAGCCTTGATCTGGTCAGCCGAGCCCTCGCCATCGACGACCGTCGTGTCGTCCTTGGTGGCGACGATCCGGCGGGCCTTGCCGAAGTCCTCGAACGTGACCGAGTCGAGCTTGCGCCCGATCTCCTCGCTGATGACCGTGCCGCCCGTCAGGATGGCGATGTCGCGGAGCATCTCCTTGCGGCGATCGCCGAAGCCCGGCGCCTTGACCGCGAGCACGGAGATCGTGCCCTTGAGCTTGTTCACGACGAGCGTCGCGAGGGCCTCGCCATCGATGTCCTCGGCGATGATCAGGACGGGCTTGCCCTGCTGGACGGCCTTCTCGAGCGCCGGGAGCATGTCCTGGATGCTCGAGATCTTCTTGTCCGTGATGAGGATGACGGCGTTCTCGAGAACGGCCTCCATCCGATCCGGGTTGGTCACGAAGTACGCCGAGATGTAGCCCCGGTCGAACTGCATGCCCTCGGTGTATTCCTTCTCGAGGCCGAGGCTCTGGCCCTCTTCGACGGTGATGACGCCGTCCTTGCCGACCTTGTCCATGACCTCGGCGATGATCTCGCCGACCTCCGGATCGGCGGCCGAGATCGCGGCGACCGCGGCGATCTGGTCGCGCGAGTCGACCGGGCGGGCGGTCTTCTTGATCTGCTCGACGACGGCGTCGACGGCCTTCTCGATGCCGCTCTTGATGACCATCGGGTTGGCACCCGCGGTCACGACCCGGAGGCCCTCGTTGACCATCGCCTGGCCGAGGACGACCGCGGTGGTCGTGCCGTCGCCGGCGACGTCGTCGGTCTTGGTGGCGACTTCCTTGAGGAGCTGGGCGCCCATGTTCTCGAACGGGTCCTCGAGCTCGATGTCACGGGCAATGGTCACGCCGTCGTTGGTGATCGTCGGCGAGCCGAACTTCTTGTCGAGGACGACGTTGCGGCCCTTCGGGCCGATGGTCACGCGGACCGCGTCGGCGAGCCGGTCGATGCCCTTCTTGAGGGATCGACGCGCGGTCTCGTCGAAGATCAGCTGCTTGGCCAAGGTGGTGGTTCCTCCTGGATGACTGTCGGGTCGGGTGGTGGGACAGGCTGGTGGTGGCGGTCGCGGGGCCTAGTCGCCGACGATGGCGAGGATGTCCTTCTGGCTGACGATGAGGAGCTCCTCATCCTCGACCTTGAACTCGGTCCCGGCGTATTTGCCGTAGAGGACCTTCTGGCCGACCTTGACGTCCATCGGCAGGCGCTTGCCCGCGTCGTCGAACGCGCCCGGGCCGATCGCGACGATCAGGCCCTCCTGGGGCTTCTCCTTCGCGGTGTCCGGCAGGACGATGCCGCTCTTCGTCATCTCCTCACGCGGGGTCGGCTTGACGACGACCCGGTCGTTGAGCGGCTGGAGCTTCGAGGCGCTCTTCGTCGCGCTCGCAGTGGCCAAGGTTGTGTCCCTCCTGGTGGACGGCTCCATCGACCGATCGGCGGGCCCGGCGGGTTCAGTCCGGGCTGCGTCCGACGGTGTGGATTCGGACTGGATTAGCACTCTCATGTGCAGAGTGCTAGCGCAGTCTAGTTAGGCAGCTTTCGGGCTGTCAACTGGGCCGCGGCACGGTCCGGTCGTAGGCCGCGACCAGCGCCTCGCCGAGCGCCTCCGGCGTGCCCCCGCGCGCAACCGCGACGCGCTCGGCGGTGATCGCGACCCAGGCCGGCTCGTTGCGTCGACGGGGTCCGCCCGGCGGCGAGAGGAAGGGCGAATCCGTCTCGACGAGCAGGCGCTCCGGGGGCACGGCTCCGGCGACCTCGCCGAGCGTCGCCTCCTCGCCCGCGCGGAACGCCAGCCCCGAGATGGAGATCGCCAGGCCGCGGGCGAGCACCTCGCCGGCGAACGCGGGCGTGCCCGAGAAGGAGTGGATGAGGGCCGCCGGGCGCTCGTGGCGGGCCCGCTCCGTGGCCCGGATTCCGGCCGCCTCGAGGAGCTCCAGGACGTCGTCGTGAGCCTGGCTCGAGCCGGCGGCCGAGCGGCAGTGGATGATCACCGGCTTCTGGAGGTCGAGCCCCAGGTCGAGATGGCGGCGCAGGTTGTCGCGCTGGACCGGCACGGGCGAGAAGGCCCGGTCGTAGTCGAGGCCGGTCTCGCCGACCGCCGCCACGCGGTGATCGCGAGCCAGCCGGACGATCGCCTCCCACTCCGCCGGACCAGCCCGCTCGGCTTCATGGGGATGAATCCCGGCGGCCGCGTCCAGCCATGGATGCTGGGCGACCAGCTGGATCGCGGCGCGCGAGGTCTCCTCGGTCCAGCCGGGCACCAGGATGCGCTCCAGGCCGGCCGCGCGGGCGCGCTCGATGACCGCGTCGCGGTCAGCGTCGAAGCGGTCGGACTGGAGGTGGCAGTGGCTGTCGATCAGCCGCACGGCGGCAACCTGGCGCCGCTCGGGCGCTCAGCCGGCGCGGTTGCTCTGGAACAACCCGACCTCGCTGCCCTCGGGGTCGATGACCACCGCGAACCAGCCCATGCCGGGGATGTCCTGCTTCTGCTCCTTGACCGTGCCACCGGTCCGCTCGGCCGCCGCGAGGGCGTCGTCGATCGACGTCACCTCGATGTAGATCCGGAGGACGTGGCCGGTCGAGACGCCGCGCTTCCCGATCGCGCCGCCGTAGCCCTCCGCCGTCCGGAACAGGTAGTAGTCGGGGAAGTCCGGCATCTCGCCGAACTCCCAGCCGGCCACGGCGCCGTAGAACGCCTTGGCCCGCTCGGGGTCGTCGGCCGGGAACTCGACGTGGTTGATCTCGCCGTGGGCCATCGGAGGACCTCCTTGGAGTCACCGGCACGCGGCCGGTCCGCTGGATCGACCGACGATCAGCCTAGCGGCGTTTCGACAGCCGCTGGCTCGACGTCGAGCCGCGGGAACAGCGGCGAGGCCAGCCCGAGGTCAGCCGCGCCCGAGGCTCCCCCGCCCCACTCGAGCTCGCGCAGCAGCGGCGGGCCGCCGTTGCCGTCAGGGGCGTAGGGATACGGCAGCCCGAGCTGCTCGAGGACCCGAGGCGCGATCGAGGGCAGCACCGGCGCCGCCGCGAGGGCGACGAGCCGGCAGGCCTCGACGAGATCGCCCAGGACGCCGGCCAGCCGGGTCACCGCCTCGCCCGAGCCATCGTCACCGGCCTTCGCGCGCTTGGCCAGCCCCCACGGTGCCTCCGTCTCGACGAAGCGATTGGCCTCGCCGACGAAGTCCCACAGCGCGGCCAGGTACTCGTGGAGGAGACAGGCCTCGATCGAGTCGCGGGCCAGCGCGATCGCTCGCGCCCACGCCTCGGCCAGGGGCGCGTCGGCCGCGGCCCGCGGTGCCGGCCGGGCGCCGTCGAGATAGCGGCTGGCCATCGTCACGGTCCGGTTCACGAGATTGCCGAAATCGTTCGCGAGGTCGGCGTTGTAGCGCCGCACGAACGCGTCCCATGACACCTCGCTGTCGCGGTCGAACGCGACCTCGCGGAGGGTCACGTAGCGCGCCCCGTCCGCGCCGAACGCGGCGACGACGTCGAACGGATCGAGCATGTTGCCGCGGCTCTTGCTCATCCGCTCGCCGCCGCGGGCCAGGAGCCAGCCGTGGACCCAGACCTTGCGGGGCAGCTCGATGCCGGCGCTGATGAGCATCGCCGGCCAGATGATCGTGTGGAAGCGATTGATGTCCTTGCCGATGACGTGGAGGTCGGCCGGCCACCAGCGGGCGAACGCCTCGGGGTCATCGGGAAAGCCGGCCCCGGTGATGTAGTTGATGAGGGCGTCGAACCAGACGTAGATGACGCCCGCCTCGGGATCCCACGAGCCGTCCTCGCGCTCCGAGCTCTCGCCGTTCTCCGCGATCGGGAACGGGATGCCCCAGTGGAAGGTCTCGCGGCTGATCGAGATGTCCTCGAGGCCGGCCTTGAGGAAGGCCAGCATCTCGTTCTTGCGGTACTCCGGCTGGACCCAGTCGGGGTGGGCCTCGAAGTGGGCCATGAGCCGATCCCGGTAGGCCGACAGCCGGAAGAACCAGTTGCGCTCGGTCAGCCACTGGAGCTCGATGGTGGGGTGGTTCGGGCAGCGCGGCTTGCCATCGCTGCCGTCCTCGAGGTCCGAGGGCGCCTTGAAGCCTTCGTTCGGGCAATACCAGCCCTCGTACTTGCCGAGGTAGACGTCGCCGTTGGCATAGGCCCGCCGGACCATCTCCTGGCTGGCCCGGCGGTGGTCGGCGTCGGTCGTGCGGATGAATCGATCCGGCCGGATGAGCAGGGCGTCCTCGGCCGAGGTGAACAGCCCGACCATCTCGTCGACGTAGGCCCGGGTGTCGATCCCGCGCTCGGCCGCGCTCTCGGCGATGTTGACCGAGTGCTCGTCGGTGCCGGTCAGGAACCGGGTGTCGTCGCCGACCATCCGATGCCAGCGCGCGATCGCGTCGGCCCCGATGACCTCGTACAGGGTGTGGAGGCCGGGCTTGTTGTTGGGATACGCGATCGCGGTCGTCAGGTAGTAGCGCTTGCGGTCGGGCACGGTCCCGACAGTCTAGTGGCGGAAGTGGCGCGTCCCGGTCACGAGCATCGCGGCCCCGGCCTCGTCGACGGCGTGGAGGGTCTCGCCGTCGCGCAGCGAACCGCCCGGCTGGACGATCGCCGAGACGCCGGCCTCCAGCAGGACCTGGGGGCCGTCGGGAAACGGGAAGAAGGCGTCCGAGGCGGCGACCGCGCCGCTCGCTCCGCCGTTCTCGCCGTGAAACCGCTCCGCCTTCGCGACCGCCTGGCGGCACGCGTCGACGCGGCTGACCTGGCCGGACCCGAGCCCGACGAGCATCGAATCACGGACGAGCACGATCGCGTTCGAGGTCGCGCCGCGACACAGGCGCCAGGCCAGGTCGAGGTCGGTCCGCTCGACCGCGGTGGGCGGACGACGTGACATGACCGGCCAGCTCGACGGGTCGTCGGTCGAGTCGTCGGGGGCGGTCAGGAGGACCGCGCCGCCGGCGGTCCGGATCGAGCCGAGCTCGTCAACCCGGTAGGTGCCGTTCGGGCGGACGGCGCCGCGCGGCCCGTGGCTGATCCCGGGGTCGGCGACAACGCGAAGGTTGGGCTTGCTGGCCAGGACCTCGAGGGCCTCTGCTTCGAATGCCGGTGCCACGACGACCTCGAGGAACATCGAGGTGAGGGCCCGGGCGAGCTGTGCGTCGACCGTGCCGGTGAGCGCCACCACGCCGCCGAACGCCGCATCGGGGTCGCCGGCGCGGGCTGCCTCCCAGGCCTCGAGCAGGGTCGGCCGCTCGGCCGCGCCGCACGGGTTGGTGTGCTTGACGACGACGCATGCGGGGCCACGCAGCAGGCGAGCGAGCGCAGCCGCCGCTGACGCATCGAGCACGTTGTTGTAGGACAGGGCCTTGCCCTGGAGCGGCGGCTCCCCGGTCGCGAACGGGCCGTCTTCGGCACTCGACGCGCGATCGGTCCGCCGGTAGCGCGCGGCCGGCTGGTGCGGGTTCTCGCCGTAGCGCAACGTCTCGACCTTGGCCAGCGGGACGACGAGCACGTCCGGGAAGCGGTCGGGCGAGCGCGGCAGGCCCGGCTCCTGCGGGAGGGCCACGCCGGCGTGGTCCATCGCGCATGGCAGCTCGGCCGCGATCCGGGCGTCGTACGCGGCCGTGTGCCGGAAGGCCTCGACCGCGAGCGCCGACCGCAGCCCGAGTGGCACGCCACCCGGCTCGGCAAGGGCAGCGAGCACGGCCTGGTAGCGAGCGGGGCTCGTCACGATCGACACGGCGGCGTGGTTCTTGGCGGCCGCGCGGACCAGCGCCGGGCCGCCGATGTCGATCTCCTCGACGAGCGCATCGAGCGTGATCCCGGGACGCTCCGCGGCGGCCGCGAACGGGTAGAGGTTGATGACGACGACCTCGAACGGGTCGATGCCCGCGGTGACGAGCGCCTCGCGGTGGTCGGGCCGTCGGGTGTCGGCCAGGATCCCGCCATGGATCGCCGGGTGGAGCGTCTTCACCCGGCCATCGAGCATCTCCGGAACGCCCGTGACGGCGGCGACGTCCGTGACTGGCAGCCCGGCACCACGCAGCGCCCGGGCCGTGCCACCTGTCGAGACGAGCTCGAAGCCGAGGGCGGCGAGGCCCGTCGCGAGCTCGACCAGGCCGGCCTTGTCGCTGACCGAGAGGAGCGCCCGGCGCGGCCGCCGCGCGGCCGCATCCGCGGTCGCCGGGTCGATTGCCACCTGGCGTGCGCCCGGGCGGACGCTGACGGCTCCCGCCAGGACCAGGCGGACCGCCCGCGGCAGCAGCCGGTGCTCCACGGCCTTGATGCGGTCGTGGAGTGCGCCCTCGTCGTCGGTGGCGAGGACCGGCACGGCTTCCTGGAGAACGATCGGGCCGCCGTCGAGGGATTCGTCCACGAGGTGGACCGTGCAGCCGGTCAGGCGCGCGCCGTGGGCCAAGGCGTCGCGGACGGCGTGGCCGCCGGGGAAGGCCGGCAGCAGCGACGGGTGGGTGTTCAGGATTCGGCCCGCGAACGCCGCGAGCGTCTTCGGGCCGACGATGCGCATGTAGCCAGCCAGGACGACGAGGTCGATCCCGGCCGCCCGAAGCGTCGCGGCGAGGGCGTCGTCGGCCTCGGCGCGGGCGGCCGCTTCGCGGTTGGCGAGCCCGGGCAGCACGGCCGTCTCGATCCCCTGCTCCGCGGCCCAGTCGAGCGCCGCGCATGGCCGGTCGGCGAAGACCAGCGCGATCTCGCCACCCAGGTCACCGCGGCGCGCGGCGGCAGCGAGGGCGCGGAGGTTGCTGCCGGCGCCCGACACCCCAACGGCGAGCTGCGCCGGCTCCGCCGCGCGGGGCGCCGCGGCGCTCATGGGTGGACCCGACCGGTGTGCTCCAGCGTGCCTTCCACGTAGCGCCCGCCGAGGCGCGAGGCGAGCTCCACCTCGCCGATGAGGATGGCCTCCGGGACCGCCGCCATGGCGGCGGGCATCGCCTCGGGCGCGAGCACGATCGCCATCCCGATGCCGCCGTTGAACGTGGCCCGCAGCTCCGGCCCGTCGATCCCGGCGAGCGCGGCCATGAGCGCGATCGCCGACGGGATCGGCCAGCGCGTCGGATCGAGCCGGACGCCCAGCTCGGCCGGGACGGCCCGCGGCGCGTTGCCGGGCAGCCCGCCGCCCGTGACGTGGGCGACGCCATGGAGGTCGTGGCCGGCCGTGCGCACCGCGGCTCGGAGGTCGAGGACCCGCCGGGCGTAGATCCGGGTCGGCGTCAGCAGCACCTCGCCGACCGTCGCCAGCGTGTGCTGGGGCTCCATCGTCGAGGCCGCCTCGCGGCCGGCATCGCCGAGGCTGAGCGTCAGCTGCTCCAGCCAGGGCCGTTCGAGCGGGATGTCGTACTGCGCGAGCAGGGCCCGCACCAGGGTGAAGCCGTTCGAGTGGAGGCCATTCGATGGCAGGCCGAGGATCACGTCGCCCGCGCGCGCGGCGGTGCCATCCAGGAGGTCGGCACGCTCCACGACCCCCAGGCAGGTCCCGGCCAGATCGAACGTCCCCGTCTCCATGAGGCCCGGATGCTCGGCCGTCTCCCCGCCGACGAGGGCGCAACCGGCCTCGACGCAGCCCGCGGCCACGCCACTGACCAGGGCCGCCACGGCCTCCGGCTCGATCCGCCCGACGGCGACGTAGTCGAGGAACGCGAGGGGCTCGGCGCCACTGCAGACGACATCGTCGGCGCACATCGCGACGAGGTCGATGCCGACGCTGTCCCAGCGCCCGAGGCTGGCCGCGATGGCGACCTTCGTGCCGACGCCATCCGTCGAGGACACGATGAGCGGCTCGCGGTAGCCCGCCGGGACCGCCACCGCGCCGGCGAAGCCACCGATGGACCCGACGACCTCGGGCCGCCGCGTGGAGTCGATCGCCGAGCGCATGAGCTCGACCGCCCGGTCGCCGGCGGCCACGTCGACCCCCGCCCGGGTGTAGGCCGGCCGTGGGGCGGCCCCCTTGGCGCCCGCGTCAGCCACGGCGTTCGCGAGCGGGCGGCGCATCAGCCACGGGCGGCGACGACACCGTCTTCGAGCAGGAACTTGTGGCTGGCGACGTCGTACGGCACGGGCTCGGGATAGTTGCCGTCGAAGCAGGCGAAGCAGAACCGCTCGTACGGCAGCTCGAGGGCCCGCAGGACGCCCTGGATCGAGAGGAAGCCGAGCGAGTCGGCGCCGATGAAGTCGCGGATCTGGTCGACCGAGCTCGTCGCGGCGATGAGCTCCGTCGCGATCTGGGTGTCGATGCCGTAGAAGCACGGGTGGTAGATCGGCGGCGCGCTGATCCGGACGTGGACCTCGGCCGCCCCGGCCTTGCGCAGGAGGGCCACGATCTGCTTCGTCGTCGTGCCCCGCACGATCGAGTCGTCGACGACCGTGAGGCGCCGGCCCTCCACGACGGCCCGGATGGGGTTGAGCTTCATGGTCACGCCGCGGTGCCGCAGCGTCTGGGACGGCTGGATGAACGTCCGGCCGGTGTAGCGGTTGCGGACCAGGCCTTCGCGGTACGGGATGCCGCTCGCCTCGCTGTAGCCGGCGGCCGCGGGCGCGCCGGTGTCTGGCACGGGCATGACGAGATCGGTGCTCGAGGGGTGCTCGCCGGCGAGCTCCATGCCCATCCGGCGCCGCACCTCGTAGAGGTTGCGGCCCTCCATGACCGAGTCCGGCCGGGCAAAGTAGATGAGCTCGAACACGCACAGGGCGGGGTTGGCCTCGGCATACCGGATGGAGCGTGGCTCCCGGCCCGGCTCGAGGATGACGAGCTCCCCGGGCTCGACGTCGCGGACGTACTCGGCCTCGACGATGTCCAGGCCGGTCGTCTCGGACGACAGGACCCAGGCGTCGCGCGAGCCGGCCGTCGCCCACGGGGCCGCGCCGGGCTCGACGGGCGCGACGTCGCGGATTCGGCCGAGGACCAGGGGCCGGAAGCCGTGCGGGTCGCGGATGCCGATGACGCGGTCCTTGTCCAGGACGAGGAGCGTGAACGCGCCGCGCACCCGCGGCAGCACCCGGAGCAGGGCATCGACCGTGTCCGCCGCCGGCTCGTCGGCCAGGAGGGTCGTCAGCACTTCGGTGTCCGTCGTCGCCGCGAGGCGCGAGCGGCCGCCGCGGACCTGGTCGACGAGCTCGCCGGTGTTGACGAGGTTGCCGTTGTGGCCGATCGCGATGGGCCGCCGCGGTCCGAGCCGGAACGTGGGTTGGGCGTTCTCCCAGACGGTGCTACCCGTCGTGGAATACCGGCAATGGGCGATCGCGAGGTCGCCGCGCAGCGGTGGCAGGTGCCGCTCGTCCAGGACCTGGGCGATCATCCCGAGGTCCTTGTAGAGGAAGATCTCGGCGCCGTCGCCGACCGCGATCCCGGCCGATTCCTGGCCGCGATGCTGGAGCGCGAAGAGGCCGAGCTGGGCGATGCTCGCGGCCGCGGTGCCCGAGCCGGGCGGCATGACCGCCCCGAAGACGCCGCACATGTCAGCGGCCCTCCGGCGCGCCGGCGCCGAGCTCGTCCCAGCCCAGCGCCCGGGCCAGGCCGTGGTCCCAGGCATGACGCAGGTCGGCCACGGCAACGTCCACCGAATCCGCGACCCGCGATCCACGCTCCTCGGCCGCGCCGGTGGCCCCGGCGCCCGCCAGCTCGATGACCACGCGCCGGCCGCCGGTCAGGCCGATGGCCTCGATCGGCACGTCGAACGCTCGACCGAGCTCGAGCAGCCGCGGCATCGCATCTGGTCGCGCCGACAGGAGGATCCGGCTGGGGCTCTCGCCGAAGAGATCCACCGCCGGTGAGCTCGCAATCGGCAGGCGGAGCTCGGCCCCGATCCCCGACCACAGGCAGGCCTCCGCGACGGCAACCCCGAGGCCGCCGCCCGAGACGTCCTGGGCCGAGGCGACGAGCCCGGCATGGATGGCCTCGCGCACGAAGCGCTGGAGCCGTGCCTCGAGCTCCAGGTCGATGCCCGGCGGTCCATCCTCCGGTGCCAGGCCCGCGAGCCGCGCGTAGTCGCTCCCCGCCAGCCCAGGGGTGGCCCGGCCGGCCAGCACGACGTGGTCGCCGCCGCGGACGAACGCGGGGCCGACGTGGCGTTCGACGTCGTCCAGCAGGCCCACGACGCCGATCTCGGGGGTCGGCAGGATCCGGCCGGCGGGTGACTCGTTGTAGAGCGACACGTTGCCACCCGTGACCGGCAGGCCCAGGGCGCGGCAGGCGTCAGCGAGCCCGCGCACGGCCTCGCCCAGCTGCCAGAACGCCTCCGGCCGAGTCGGGTCCCCGAAGTTCAGGCAGTTCGTGACGCCGAGCGGCCGGGCGCCGGTGATCGAGACGTTGCGGGTCGCCTCGGCGACGCTCAGGGCCGCGCCGAGCCACGGGTCCAGCGCGCCGACCGGGGCGACCGAATCGGTGGTCGCCACGATCCCCCGGGCGGGCTGGCGGGCGGGCCGTCCGGCGCCCCCGCCATCGAGCCGCACGATCGCCGCGCCGCGACCGGGCCGGGCCACCGTGTTGGCCTGGACCGTCGAGTCGTACTGCTCGTAGACCGGTCGGCGGGAGGCGAGGTTCGGCGAGCCGACCAGGGCCAGGAGCACCGCCCCAGGATCCATGCCGCGCTCGGGGAGGAGGTCGGTGGCCTCGTCGGGCGCACCCGGCGCGGGCGCCGCGCGACGCCGCTCGGGCGGCGCGGCCAGGCGGTGGTGGACGATCGCGTCCGATGTCAGCGCGCGCGCCGGCACGCGGGCCAGCTCCCGGCCCTCGCTCGTGACCGCGATGTCGCCATCGGCCGTGACCCGCCCGATCACCGCACACGGGAGGTTCCAGCGGGCGCACACAGCCTCGACGGCCGCGCGCCGCTCCGGCCGGACGATCGCGACCATTCGCTCCTGGCTCTCCGAGATCATGACCTCGAACGGCGCCATGGCCGGCTCGCGCCGCGGGATCGCATCGAGGTCGACCTCGATCCCGGTGCCGGCCCGATCGGCGGTCTCGGACACGCCGCACGTGATCCCGGCGGCGCCGAGGTCCTGGAGGCCCTCGACGAGGCCGGCCTCGACGAGCTCCAGGGAGGCCTCGATCAGGAGCTTCTCGGCGAACGGATCGCCGACCTGGACCGAGGGCCGCTTCGAGGCGCCGGCCGCGTCGTCGCCGAAGGTCGCACTCGCGAGCACCGAGGCCCCGCCGATGCCGTCGCGCCCGGTGGCGCTGCCGAACAGGACCACGAGGTTCCCCGGCCCGGGCGCGGCCGCGCGGGTCAGGAGGCGCTCCTCGAGGACGCCGATGGCCATGACGTTGACCAGCGGGTTGCCCTGGTACGACGGGTCGAACACGAGCTCACCGCCGACCGTCGGCACGCCGACGCAGTTGCCGTAGCCGCCCACGCCCCGGACCACGCCATCGACCAGGTGTCGCGTCCGGGCGTCCGCCGGGTCGCCGAAGCGCAGCGCATCCAGCACGGCCACCGGTCGCGCACCCATTGCGAAGATGTCCCGCAGGATCCCGCCGACGCCGGTCGCGGCCCCCTGGTACGGCTCGACCGCGCTGGGATGGTTGTGGGATTCGATCTTGAAGGCGACCGCGAGGCCGTCTCCGATCGACACGACCCCGGCGTTCTCGCCCGGCCCCGCGACGACGTCGGCGCCATGCGTCGGCAGCGTCGCCAGCAGCGGCTTCGAGCTCTTGTACGAGCAGTGCTCGCTCCACATGACGCTGAACATCGCCAGCTCGAGGTCGTTCGGCGCGCGGCCGAGCCGAGCCACGATGGCATCGAGCTCCTCGTCGGTCAGGCCCAGCGCGCGGTGGAGCGGCGTCTCGGCCGGCGGGCCGGCGGCGGGCTCGAGCGTCATCGTCACGCGGCGCTCCCGGCCAGGCTCGGCGCGCTGCCGGCATGGGCCGCGGCCCCGGCGCTCTCGACCAGCGAGCGGATGATCCCCAGCCCGTCGTCCGAGCCAAGCAGCGGCTCGATCGCGCACTCGGGGTGCGGCATCAGGCCCGCGACGTTGCCGCGAGCATTGATGACGCCGGCAATGGCCCGGAGGCTGCCATTGGGGTTGTCGGGATCGCCGGCCTCGCCGGCCGGCGTGCCATCGGGGTGGACGTAGCGGAACAGGACCTGGCCGTCACGATCCAGCGCCGCGAGCGTCGCCGGATCGGCGAAGTAGCAGCCCTCGCCGTGGGCGATCGGGACGCGCAGCGGGCGGCGCGGGCCGGCGAGCGCCGTGAACGGCGTGTCGAACCGCTCGATCGCGAGGTGGACGTCGCGCCCGAGGAATCGGAGGCCGCGGTTGCGGAGCAGCGCGCCCGGCACGAGGCCGGCCTCGGCGATGACCTGGAAGCCGTTGCAGATGCCCAGGACGAGGCCGCCGTCGGCGGCGAAGGCCGAAACGGCTCGCATGATCGGGCTGAAGCGGGCAATGACGCCAGCGCGAAGGTAGTCGCCGTAGGCGAAGCCGCCAGGCACGATGACGGCCGACACCCCATCGAGCGTGGCCTGCTCATGCCACAGCGCGGCCGGCTCGGCGCCGGCCACCTCGATGGCGCGGAGCGTGTCGCGGTCCCGGTTCGAGCCGGGGAAGATCACCACGCCGATGCGTGTCATCGCACCGGCTCGCGTCGCGTGCCTTCGACGACGTACGACTCGATGAGGGGATTGGCCAGCAGCTCCGACGCGAGGCGTTCCGCCGTCGCCCGCGCCGCGGCCTCGTCCACCGCCGTCACGGTCAGCTCGACGCGTCGCCCGACCCGCACGCCCGACACGCCCTCGATGCCCAGGTGGCCGAGGCTGCCCTCGACCGCACGGCCCTGGGGATCGAGGATCCCGTCCTTCGGGAGCACGTTCACGGCGAAGCGGAACTGGCTGCTCATCGGGCGATGACGTCCTCCTGGAGATACCGATCGAAGCTCGCACCGGTGATCCGCTCGAACGCCTCGACATAGCGGGCCCGGGTGCCCGCCACGACCTCGTCGGGCAGGGCCGGTCCGGGGGCCGTCTTGTCCCACGCCTGACGCTCGAGCCAGTCGCGCACGAACTGCTTGTCGTAGCTCGGCTGCGGGCCGCCGGGCGCCCACGCCGCGGCATCCCAGAAGCGCGACGAGTCCGGGGTCATGACCTCGTCGATGAGCATGACCTGCGCGCCACTGCCCGGACCGACGCGGAGGGTGGTGCTCGGCTCGCGCCACTCGGCGAGGTGCTCCTCGTCCGGCCCGGGCGAGTCGGTGTGCACGGTGATCGGGAGCCCGAACTCGAACTTCGTATCGGCCAGCAGGATGCCGGCTCGTTCGGCGACCGCCGCACCAAAGCCATACAGCCGGAGCGCGAGCTCCGCCACGCGCTCGACCAGCTCGGCGGCGACCGCACGCGGGAGCGGCAAGCTGGTCGGGCGACCCGCGCTTGTCTCGAACAGGTAAGCGCCGACGTACTCGATCGCGGCGTCGAACGAGAGATTCTCGTCGTGGTGGCCCAGTGGCGCCTTCGAGGCCGGGGTGAAGATCGGCGTCGGGAGCCGGTCGCCCTCGCGCAGCCCGGCCGGCAGCCGGATGCCGCAGACCGTTCCGCGGTCCCGATACTCCTTCCAGCCCGAGCCGGCGAGGTACCCGCGCACGACGGCCTCGATGGGGATGACCCGGGCGGGGCGGCAGACCATGAGGCGGCCGCGCCAGGCCTCGAAGCCGTCGGGCGGCATGAGCTCGGCGGCGGGCTTGCCGTGGCCTTCGAGCAGCTGGGCATACCGTGTCGTCACGGCGGCGACGCGGGTGTCGAGCAGGTGGTTCGCGACGATCGATGACGTCTCGCCGAACCAGAACCGCGACAGGCCCGTGAGGACCTTGCCCTTGTCGGGAATGGCCGTCGGCAGGATGACGTCGAAGGCCGAGATTCGGTCGGAGGCCACGAGCGCCAGGGAGCGGTCCGGCAGCGTGTACAGGTCGCGCACCTTGCCCGACCGCGGTAGCCGGTCAGCGGTCAGCACCGGCGACCTCCGGGGTCAGACCGAGCCGATCGAGGCGAGCGATGACCTCGTCGACATGGGCCAGGAAGGCGCGATCGTCGAAGCATGCGTCGAGGTCGGCCAGGCGCAGGCGCCGGGCGACGACCGGATCCACCGCGAGCAGCTCGCGCAGCGGGCGACGCTCGTCCTGGGCTCGCAGCGAGGCCGCCTGGACGATGCCGTAGGCCTCCTCGCGCCCGAGGCCGGCCCGCTCGACGAGCGCGAGCAGCACCCGCGACGATGCGTGCAGGCCGAGGCCGCGCTCGATGTTCTCGCGCATCCGGTCCTCGCGGACCACGAGTCCCTGAACCAGGCCGGCGGCCTTCTGCAGCAGGTAGTCGAGCAGGATCGTCGCGTCGGGCAGGATGATCCGCTCCGCCGAGGAGTGGCTGATGTCGCGCTCGTGCCACAGCGGCTGGTTCTCGAGCGCGGTGTGGGCGTAGCCGCGGAGGACGCGAGCGAGGCCGGCGATCCGCTCGGACAGGATCGGGTTGCGCTTGTGGGGCATCGCCGAGCTGCCCTTCTGGCCGGCCTTGAACGGCTCCATGACCTCGGCGATCTCGGTGTGCTGGAGGTTGCGGATCTCGGTGGCGAGCCGCTCCAGCGTCCCGCCGACGATCGCGATCGCGGTCAGCAGCGCGGCGTGGCGGTCGCGCTGGACGATCTGGGTGCTCACGGGATCGGTGTGCAGGCCCAGCCCGTCGAGGACCTCCGCCTCGAGGTCGGGGCCGAGGTGGCTGTACGTGCCAACCGGGCCGGAGAGCTTGCCCGTCGCGATCTCGTCGACCGCAGCGGCCAGTCGCCGCCGCCCGCGATCGACCTCGAACGCCCAGCCCGCGAGCTTCAGGCCGAACGTCGTCGGCTCGGCATGGACGGAGTGGGTCCGGCCCATCATGAGCGTCCCGGCATGCTCCCTCGCCCGAGCCGACAGGACGTCGATCAGCCGCTCGGCGTCGCGCAGCAGGACCTCGCCGGCGGCCTGGAGCTGGAGTGCCAGGGCCGTGTCCACGACGTCGGACGAGGTCAGCCCGAGATGGAGATAGCGGCCCTCGGGCCCGACGGCCTCGGCGACCTGGCTGACGAAGGCGATGACGTCGTGGTCGGTGGTCGCCTCGATCTCGGCGATCCGGTCGACGTCGATGCGGGCGTGCGCTTCGATCGCCGCGAGGGCGTCGGCCGGCACCTGGCCCCGCGCGACCTGCGCCCGGGCAACCTCGATCTCGACGCGCAGCATCTGCTCGAAGCGCGCCTGCTCGGTCCACAGCGCCCCCATCTCGGGGAGCGTGTAACGCCGGATCACGACGCCGCCTCGATCATCGGGCGGCCCCGGCCAGCGCCGGCTGTGGGAGGTCCCGGGCGATGTCATGCCGGCGCTGCAGGCCGTCCCAGGAGATCGCCTCGGCGGCACGCTCCGCCCGGTCGCGGGCGTCGGCCAGGTCGGCGCCGCGCCCCACGACCGTCAGCACCCGGCCGCCATTGGTGCCGTAGCCGCCGCCGGGCCGCCCGACCGCGCCCGCGTGAAAGACCAGGGCGCCGCCCGCCTCGGCGGCGGCGAGGCCGTCGATGGGGTCGCCGCGGCGCGGGTCGCCGGGGTAACCCTTGGCGGCGAGGACGATGCCCACGGCCGCGCCGTGGGTCGGCAGGAGCGGCCCTTCGGCCGTCGGCAGGCCGCCTCGCGCGGCGGCTACCAGCACGGGCAGGAGATCGCCATCGACGAGCGGCAGGATGACCTGGGCCTCGGGATCCCCGAGCCGGACGTTGCATTCCAGCAGCCGGGTCCCGTGGGCCGTCCGCATGAGCCCCGCGTACAGGAAGCCGCGGAACGGGGTCCCGCGCCGCGCCAGCTCGCGCAGGATCGGCTGGTGGACGGTCGCCAGCACCTCGGCCACCGCTCCGTCGTCGAGGTCCGGGAGCGGCGCGTAGGCGCCCATCCCCCCGGTGTTCGGTCCGGCGTCGCCGTCGCACAGCCGCTTGTGGTCTCGCGCCGCCGGCAGGGCGATGGCCCGCTCACCGTCGCAGATCGCAATGACGCTCGCCTCGCGGCCGTCGAGCCGCTCCTCGATGACGAGGGCGGGCGCATCCCCTGAGCGGCCCGCCAGGAACGATGGCGCGAGGTCCAGCGCCTGCTCGACCGAGTCGGTGACGATGACGCCCTTGCCGGCCGCGAGGCCATCGGCCTTGAGGACCGCGCCGGCGCCGTCCGCGGCGAGCACGCGGATCCAGGCCTCCGCGTCCGCCAGCTGGCCACCGTGGAAGGCCCGCGCGCGAGCCATCGGCACGTCGGCGGCCTCCGCGACCTCGTGGCAGAACGCCTTCGACGTCTCGAGCCTCGCCGCCGCCCGCGTCGGCCCGAACACGGGTACGCCCGCGGCCGTCAGGGCATCGGCCAGCCCGGTGGCGAGCGGCGCCTCGGGGCCCACGACCACGAGGTCCACCGCGCCACGGCGGGCCACCTGCACCACGGCGGCCGGATCGAGCGGGTCCACGCCGGGCACAACCGTGACGCCCGGGGTCGCGGCAATCCCGGCGCTGCCGGGCGTCACGACGACCTCCGACGCGCTCGATTCGCCCGCCAGCTTCCAGGCCAGGGCGTGCTCCCGCCCGCCGGCGCCGACCACGAGGACGCGGCGGCCCATCAGACCGCGACCGGCGCGCGGCGGCGCATCGGGCGCCAGGCCCGCTCGATCGTCTGCGATCGCTCCGGACCCACGGACACGAGCACGACCGGCACGCCGGCGAGCTCCTCGAGCGCGCTGAGATAGCGCCGCGCGTTCTCCGGCAGGTCGGCGATCGTCCGGACCTCGTGGATCGGCTCCGTCCAGCCATCGAACGACTCGTAGATCGGTGTCGCGCGCGCGAGCATCGAGCCCGATGACGGCCAGTGATCGAGGCGCCGGCCGTCGACCTCATAGGCCACGCCGAGCTTGATCTCGGGGATGCCGGTCAGGATGTCGAGCTTGTTGACCATGATGCTGCTGACCGAGTTGACCGCGACGGCATAGCGCAGCGGCACGGCGTCGAACCAGCCGACGCGCCGGGGCCGGCCCGTGGTGGTGCCCACTTCGTGGCCGCGCGCCGCGATCCCCCGTCCAACCTCGTCGTCGAGCTCGGTCGGGAACGGCCCGGACCCGACGCGGGTCGCGTAGGCCTTCATGACGCCCATGACCTCATCGACCTGGAGCGGCCCGATGCCGCCGCCGGTGGCCGCACCACCCGCCACCGGGTTGGACGAGGTCACGAAGGGGTAGCTGCCGTGATCGAGGTCGAGCAGCGTGCCCTGGGCGCCCTCCAGCAGCACATGCTGGCCTGCCGCGAGGGCCCGCTGGACGAGCCACGTCGTGTCTTCCAGGTACGGCGCCAACCGCTCACCCCAGGCGGCGGCCTGGTCGACCAGGGCGTCGACCTCGAACGTCTCGACGCCCGCCGCCGCCAGGAGCAGGTTCTTGTCGCCGACGGTCCTGAGGAGGCGCGTCCGCAGCACGTCGCGATCGAGCAGGTCCTCCATCCGGATCCCGAGCCGGTAGGCCCGATCCGCGTAGGCCGGCCCGATGCCGCGGCCGGTCGTGCCGACCTTGTCGCCGCCGAGCCGCACCTCGTTGGCCTTGTCCAGCGCCACGTGGTAGGGCATCAGGACGTGGGCGCTGCGGCTCACCCGGACCCGCGCGACGTCGATGCCGCGCCCGGTGAGCATGTCCAGCTCGGCGATGAGCGTCGCGGGATTGACGACGACGCCGTTGCCGATGACCGAGGTGATGTGGGGGTACAGGACGCCCGAGGGGACGAGATGGAGCTTGAACACCTGGTCGCCCCAGACGACCGTGTGGCCGGCGTTGTCGCCGCCCTGGTAACGCACGACCATCGCGACCTGCTCGGCCAGGAAGTCGGTCGTCTTGCCCTTGCCCTCGTCGCCCCACTGGAGGCCGACGATCACGGTGGCCGGCATCAGTCGATGTCCCGCGCCGCGGGCGGCGGACAAACGAACAGGCCCCGGGCCGACTGGCTCGGGACCTGGTTGCAAATCTCCCGTGGCTGCCGACCGCGAGGTCGGCGGGGGTTCTGCCGGTCGCTCGCTCGCCTCACGGGACGAGCGATGCGCCCCTCTCGCGCGATCGCAGGACCTCCTGGCGGACCGTCTCGACGCCCGGCCCGGGACGGGCGGAGTCTAGCAGGCCCGATGGCCCGGCTCAGCCGCCGGTGGACGCGCCTCCGGCCGGCCAGCGCTCGGCGAAGACCGTCTCCTCGCGTGGCAGACGGCCCTGGCCCTTCGGCGCGAGCGCGGCCTCGGTCGGGTGACCGACGACGACGATCGTCCGCACGTACCAGCCGTCGGGGATGCCCAGGAGCGCCGCGACGACCGGCCTGACCTTCGTCGTGATCCAGGCAATCCCGGCCGCCAGGCCGACCAGGTTGGCCGCGATGAGCATCCGCTCGGCGGCGCGGCCCTCGTCGTAGGCGTGCGACACCGCGTACTCGTCGTCCGGCAGGGCGATCGCCACGGCCGCCGGGGCGGTCTTGAGCCCCCGGGTCTGCGGCAGGCCCGCGTCGTGGAGCTGCTGCAGGACGGCGCCATCCCGGATGGTGATGAATCGCCACGGCTGGCTGTTCGTGCTGCTGCCCGACCAGCGCGCCGCGTCGACGATGGCATCGAGCTCGGCGTCGGTCGGCGGCTGGGCCGTGAACTCCCGGATCTGGCGGACGCGGAGGAGTGGTCGGACGGCCTCGTGGGCGTCCGTCGTGGGATTGGCCATGCGTCGGAGTCTGTCACGCCTGGGTCCCTGGAGTGCTGGCACGCGCCGGCAACCAACGGTTCCGAGGGTGATCGACCGGTGACCGCTAGGTGAGCGGCTCCGGCTACTGTCGGCCTCCCGCCGCACGCAGGTCGGCCCGTGTCCCGTCGGTCGACCGAGAGAAGGAGCCTGGACCGTGAACAAGGTCCTCCT
>DASXQE010000055.1:0-11114 GCA_036493155.1 Candidatus Limnocylindrales bacterium
TCCACGACCCCGGCGAGATCGGCGCCGATGCCGGGCTGCTTGGGCGCCCGCAACCCGGACCCGAGACGGGCGATGAACGGCTCGCCCCGGATGGTGTGCCAGTCGGCCGGGTTGACCGAGGAGGCGATGACGCGGACCAGCGCCTGACCGTCGCCCGGCACTGGCGCGGCCACGTCGACGAGATCCAGGACCGTAGGGGGTCCGTAGCGGTGGTACTGGATGGCCTTCACGTGCTGCTCGCCTCGCTGTCGGGACCGGCTAGACTTATGGTGTAAGTCTGGACATACAGCGTAAGGTTTGTCAACGGTGACGAATCAGCCAGCTTCGAGCGAGCGAGCACCTCGACGGACGCCATTGAGCCGCGACCGCGTCCTGGAGGCGGCGCTGCGGCTCGCGGACGCGCACGGCCTCGAGGCGGTCACGATGCGCGGCCTCGCCCGCTCGCTCGGCGTCGAGCCGATGTCGCTCTACCACTACGCCGCCAGTCGCGACGAGATCGTCGGCGCGATGGTCGATCGCGTCGTGGAGCAGATCGAGCTCCCGCCACCCGGCGCCAGCTGGCGCGAGGGCATCCGGGCGTGTGCCGTCTCCGCCTACCAGGTGCTCCGGCAGCACCCGTGGGCCTGCAACCTGCTCATGGCGGGCCCGCGCGTCTCCGAGCCGCGCCTGCGACTCATCGACGTCCTGCTCGAGCGCCTCGAGTCGGCCGAGCTGCCACCGCAGCTGGGCGACCTCGCCTACCACGCCATCGACAGCCACATCCTCGGCTTCACCCTCTGGGAGTCCGGCTACACCCGCGGCCTGCCGCCGATGAGCGGTGCCGATCTCGAAGCCTTCATGCGACGGATCCAGCTCGAGCGCTATCCCCACCTCCAGGCCCACGCCGCGTGGCACGCGACCTCGCGCGGGGAGGTGCGCTCGGACGAGTTCGAGTTCAAGCTCGATCTCATCCTGGACGGCATCGAGCGCCTTCGGGCGGCGGCCAACGTCGGAACCTCGGAGGCGCCCGGCGGGTAGGTAGGGCAACACGGCGGCGCGCCCGCCGCGGCCGAGAGCGCCCGACTCCCGGCCGTCGAGCCCGAGGGGTCCGCGATGACCAAGTACCTCATCCGGCGGTTGATCCAGGCGATCCCCGTCGTCATCGGGATCACGATCGTCAGCTACGCGATCATGGTCTCGGCACCGGGCGGCCCGCTCCAGCGCTTCGCCCTCAACCCCAAGGTCACGCCCGCCGAGACGGCGCGGCTCATCCGGGCCTGGGGCCTCGACCAGCCGATCCCGGTCCAGTACTGCCGCTGGGTGGGCCTGTGCGATCCGAACCAGGACGGCGTATCGCTGCTGACAACGCACGGCGTGCCGAACTTCCTGCCGGCGGCGCTCGGCGGCGGCGACAACGGCCTCCTCCACGGCGACCTGGGGTTCTCGCTCGACGACGGCCAGGATGTCGGCAGCCGGATCGGGCGGGCGGCCCTCCCGACGGTGGTCCTCGCCGGGACCGCCCTGCTGATCTGGATCCTGCTCGCGATCGGCATCGGCGTGGTCGCCGCGGTCAAGCGCTACAGCCTGTTCGACCAGGTCGCGACGGTCTTCGCCTACGTGGGCACGGCCCTGCCGACGTTCTGGCTGGGCCTGATGCTCATCCTCGTGTTCGGGGTCAGCCTCCGCTGGCTGCCGATCAGCGGCATGGTGGACGCGCGGCTCTCGCCGGCCTTCGGCAGCGACCAGTACTGGGCGTACTTCGGGAGCCATCCCCTGGGCGCGGTCGTCGACATCGGCCGCCACCTGATCCTGCCCGTCATCACCCTCGTCATGGTCAACCTGGCGGCCGACACGCGGTTCGTCCGGTCGGCGATGCTGGAGGCGATGGGCCAGGACTATGTCCGGACCGCTCGGGCCAAGGGCCTGTCGAATCGGACGGTCAGCTTCCGGCATGTCCTGCGGAACGCCCTGCTGCCGGTCGTCACGAACATCGGCCTCGAGCTGCCGTTCCTGTTCACCGGCGCGCTCGTGACCGAGTCGATCTTCTCGTGGCCGGGCATCGGCAAGCTCACGATCGATGCCACGCGCAGCTTCGACTACACGATCCTGATGGGCGTCCTGCTCATCACGGCGCTCTTGGTCGTGCTCGCCAACCTCCTGGCGGACGTCATGTACGCGGTGATCGACCCTCGCATCAAGCTGTGATCCTTGGTACCGCCCGGCGCGTGCTGGCGGTACCCGGCGCGCAGGCGGCAAGCCAATCGTCGCGGAGTCCACGATGATCTAGCCATGCCGCCTGCCGCGCTGCTGCCGTTCTTCTCGACCCTCGCCGGCGGCTTCGCCGCGCTCCGGCTGCGCCACCGGATCCATGCCTTCATGGCCCTGGCCGCGGGCGTGGTCGTGGCGACCGCCGTGGCCGACCTCCTGCCGGAGGCCCTGGCCCTGGTCGGGCCGGCCCACCAGGTCCGCGTCGGTGTCGCCGCGGTCGCCGGCTTCATCGGCTTCAGCCTCGTCGAGGCGTTCCTCCACCAGACCAGCTTCGAGCACGGCGACGACGAGAGCATCGATGCCGGGGCCGGCCACGACCGGCCGCCCGACGTCCTGCAGGGCGGTCGCGGCGCGCTGGCGATCCTGCCGCCGCTGAGCCTGATCCTCCACAGCACCCTGGATGGCGTGGCCATCGGGCTGGCATTCCAGGCCGGGAGCGACATCGGGGTCATCGTGCTGCTGGCGGTCCTGGCCCACGACTTCGCCGACGGCATGAACGTGGTGACCCTGGCCCTCGAGGCGGCTCGCGGCGCCCGACTCGCGGTCGTGATGCTCGTCCTGGATGCCCTGGCGCCGCCATTCGGGGCCGCCCTCAGCTACCTGATCACCCTGCCGCCGTCGGGCCTCGGCCTGCTCCTCGCGGGCGTGGCCGGCGTCTTCCTGGCCGTGGGTGCGGGCCACCTCCTGCCGGAGGCCCAGCACGACGATCCGCGGCGAGGCCCGAGCCTGGTGCTCCTCGCCGGATTCGGCGGCGCGTTCGTGCTCGTGATCCGGTCGCTCGCCCCGTAGGACGCGACCGCCGCGCCGCGTCAGGTCTCGGCGGTCGCGTCAGGTCTCCGAGCGGCGCGCCCGGCGGGCGCCGGCCGCCTTGGTCGGCGACGATCCCGCCGATCGTGTCGCACGGGCAGGTCGAGTCGCACGGCGGCGCGGCTGGTCCGGCGGCCTGGCTTCGAGCTCCTCGCGCTGGTCTTCCGTTGGCGTGGACAGCCCCGCGGGATCGAGCGGCACGGGCACGTCCCGGGCCTGGAGGCGCTCCAGGACCGCCTCGATCGCGGCCACGAGCGGCACCGCGATGATCGCCCCGAGCGGTCCGCCGGCCGTGTAGCCGACGAGCAGCGAGACCGCGACGAGGAACGGTGACAGGCCGATCGCGTTGCGCATGACGATCGGGACGAGGATGTTGCCCTCGATGAACTGCAGGGCGACGTACACGACGAGGGTCAGGATGGCCGTCTGCATCGACACCGTCGTCGCCACGAGGAGCGCGGGCACCGCGCCGATCAGTGGCCCCGCGAGCGGAATGATCTCGGCCACCGCGGCGATGACCGCCAGGAGCAGCGCGGCCGGCAGGCCCAGCAGGCTGTAGGCGACGGCGGTCATGAGGCCAAGCGTGCCCATCAGGATCAGCTGCCCGCGGACCCACAGGCCGAGCCGCGTCTCCACCTCGTTCCAGGCGTCCCGGATGCCGGCTCGACGCCACTGCGGCACGAACGCCAGGGCGTAGCGCTGCAGCCGGCTCCGCTCGGTCAGCCAGAAGAACACCAGCGTGAGCAGCGTCACCACGGCCGCGGCGCCGCCGGCGATCGCAATCGAGGTGCCGACGACGGTGCCCGGATCGGGCGTGGCCGGCTTGAGCGCGGATTCGGCCTGCTGGATGAGGCTGTCGAGGCCATCGGCGAGGACCGTCGGCCGAAGGCGGTCGACCCCGCCACGGATGGTCTCGAGGAAGGTCGGCAGGCGGCCGACCGCGAGCTCGATCTGCGTCGCGGCCGCGGGCACGATCACCAGGACCAGCGCCACGACGCCGATCAGGAAGGCCGCGTAGACGACGAGGATGCCCGCGGCCCGCCCGATCGGCAGGTGCATCCGGATCGCACCGATGACCGGCTCGAGGCCCGCGCCCAGCAGGATCGACAGGAACACCAGGAACAGCACGTCGCGCGCCGCGAAGGCGAGGTAGCCGAGGATCGCGATGAGCCCGACCCCGATCGCGAAGCCCGCGCCGCGCACGACCCACCGCAGCGTCTCGGATCGCATCGCGCCTCCCATCGACCGGCTCGGGCGCCGGCTTCGGGAGGGTCGCCGCAACCGGCCCACGCGGGCTCGGGCCGGCGGCGTCCGACTGTTGCAGATCCCTGCCGAGTCAGCGGGTCCCGGGCGACCCCGGGCGCGGCGTCGCGGATCGCCGTGCGGCCGATCAGCCCTGGCCGAGCTCCACGAGACGCCGGCGCAGGAACGCTCGCTCCACCTCGTTGGCGGTCAGGCCAAGCGCCTCGCGGTAGGCCGCGATCGCGGCCTCGCGCTGCTCGAGGCGTCGGAGGAGGTCGGCCCGAGCGGCATGGAAGTACGGGTAGGCCTGGAGTCGCGGGTCGGCCGCGATCGAGTCGAGCCGGGCGAGGCCGGCCCGCGGGCCGTCGGCCATGGCGATGGCGACCGCGCGGTTGAGCTCGACGACGGGCGATGGCTGGAGCTGCGCCAGACGGGCGTAGAGCAGCGCGATCTGCGGCCAGTCGGTCGCAGCGGGTGCCGCCGCGGCGTCGTGGAGCGCGGCGATGGCCGCCTGGACCTGGTACGGACCCGGCCGGGCCATCCGGAGGGCCCGCTCGAGCAGCTCGGTGCCCTCGCGGATCGCGCCGCCGTCCCAGCGGTCTCGATCCTGCTCCTCCAGCAGGACCATCTCGCCCGCGGGACCCACGCGCGCGGCCCGCCGGGCATCGTGCAGGAGCATCAGCGAGAGCACCCCGATGGCCTCCGGCTCGTCCGGCATGAGCCCGACCAGGACGCGGCCGAGCCGGATCGCCTCGGCGCACAGCTCCGTCCGGAGGAGGCTCTCGCCCGACGTCGCGCCGTAGCCCTCGTTGAAGATGAGGTAGAGGACGCGGAGGACGGCCTCGAGCCGCTCCGGGAGGTCCTCGGCCGGCGGCACCCGATACGGAATCCGCGCGTCCCGGATCTTGCGCTTGGCCCGAACGAGGCGCTGGGCGAGGGTGACCTCCGGGATCAGGAAGGCTCGCGCGATCTCGGGCGTGGACAGCCCGCCCAGGGTGCGGAGGGTCAGCGCGATCCGGGCATCGAGGGCCAGGGCGGGATGGCAGCAGGTGAAGATCAGCCGCAGCCGATCATCGATCCCGTCCGTGGTCATCACCTCCTCGACCCGGCCGATTCCCGGGCCGTCGCCGTCGAGCTCGAGCTCGCGCCCCATGGCCTCGGTCTTGTCCGCCAGCCGCCGCCGCCGCCGGATCCGATCGATGGCCCGGTTCCGGGCGGTCGTCGTGATCCAGGCCCCGGGATTCGCCGGCACGCCCTGCTCGGGCCACGTCTCGAGCGCCCGGATGAACGCCTCCTGGACGACCTCCTCGGCAAGGTCGAAGTCGCCGAGGACGCGGATGAGGGTCGCGACCGCCCGGCCCGATTCCTCGCGGAACAGGCGCTCGACGGCCTCCCGGGCGATGGTTGCCTGGGTCAGCCGGCGCCTCCGGCGCCCATGAGCTCCACGATCGGGCGTACCTCGATGGAGCCGTAGGTCGCGCCCGGGCAGGCGGCGGCCAGCTTGAGCGCCTCGTCGAGATCGGCCGCGTCGATCAGGTAGAAGCCGCCCAGGGCCTCCTTCGTCTCGGCGAACGGCCCATCCGTCATGACCGTCTCACCGTCGCGCACCCGCACGGTCGTGGCGGTCGTCGCGGGCTGGAGCGCCTCGCCGGCGCGCATCGCGCCACGGTCCTGGAGCATCTTGGTGTAGGCGTTGTACGCCAGGTGGGTCTGCTGGCGCATCGCCGGATCGTCCGGCACGGAGCTCGGGTCCGCCGTGCCCTCGTCGTAGATCAGGATCACGTACTGCATGGCTGGCTCCTCGTCGGTGGCTGGGCGGCTGGTTCGCCCCGAGGATCAACGAACGGGTTCGGCTCGGTTCGACAGGGCGGTAGGATCGCACGCATGCCGGATCCCAGCGAGACGCTCGTCGTCGATGGCCACGAGGTGACCATCACCAACCCCGGCAAAGTCTTCTTCGAGGCGATCGGGGCGACGAAGCTCGATCTCGTCCGGTACTACCTCGCGGTCGCGCCCGGCGCGCTGGCCGGCGCCGGCGGCCGGCCGATGGCCCTCAAGCGCTTCGTCAACGGGGCCGCCGGCGAGGCGTTCTTCCAGAAGCGCGCGCCTTCGAACCTGCCCGACTACCTCCGGACGGTGACGCTGTCGTTCCCGAGCGGCCGGACCGCCGACGAGATCGTCGTCGACGATGCCGCGGGCCTTGCCTGGATCATCAACCTCGGATGCATCGACCTGAACCCCCATCCGGTTCGGGCCGACGACGTCGACCACCCCGACGAGCTGCGTGTCGACCTGGACCCCGTGCCGGGCGTCGGGTGGGCCCAGATCCGCGATGTCGCGATGGTCTGCCGCGAGTCCCTGGCGGGGGTTGGCCTCGTCGGCTGGCCCAAGACCTCGGGCTCGCGGGGCATCCACATCAACGTCCGGATCGAGCGGCGCTGGACGTATCCCGACGTCCGGCGTGCGGCGCTGGCGATCGCGCGCGACGTCGAGCGGCGGGCGCCCGCCATCGCGACGAGCAAGTGGTGGAAGGAGGAGCGCCACGGCGTCTTCCTCGACTACAACCAGAACGCCAAGGACCGGACCGTGGCGTCGGCCTATTCGGTCCGGCCGCTGCCGGACGCCCGCGTCTCGACGCCGCTCTCGTGGGACGAGCTCCCGACCTGCGAGGCCGAGGCGTTCACGATCGCGACGGTCCCGCAGCGGTTTGCCCAGATCGGCGACCCGGGCGCGGGGATCGATGGCGCGGTTGGCTCGCTGGACGCGCTGCTCGAGCTTTCGCGGCAGCACGAGGCCGAAGGCCAGGGCGACGCGCCGTGGCCGCCGAACTACCGCAAGCAGGACGGCGAGCCGCCGCGGGTCCAGCCGTCGAAGCAGCGCCGAGCGACGGCCGATTACGACACCCCCGAGGCCGAGGCCGAGCGCGAGAAGAGCCGCGCCGCGATGGAGAAGCGCTTCACCGCGGAGCTGGAGCGCCGGGCGGCCGCGAAGGCCGCAGGCGAGGATCCATCGCGACCCAGCCGCCCCACGCCGACGGGCCGCCGCCGCTCGACCGTTCCGGTCATCGAGATCGCCCGCGCCAAGTCGAAGGACGAGGCGCTGGCTGGCCTGGAGCGCTGGAAGCGCCGCCACGCGAGCGCGGCGGCGGCCCTGGAGCCTGCCGACGTCCTGGTGGACGGGATGCGCGGCCGCTCCTCGCTGTGGTACCGGGTCCGCGTGAATCTCACCCACGTGGCGGAGGCCGACCGCCCGGCGCAGGAGCCGCTCGAAGTCGACTACGACCCGTGGGCCGAGTACGAGTTCCCGGACAGGGCCGGACAGCTGGAGCGGGCACCGCGCCGGCGTCCGCCGGCCGGGTCGACTGACGGTCAGGCCGAGGGCGACTGAGGCTCAGGCCGGGGCCGGCAGGGCCTCGGCGAATGGCGCGTCCGGGCGCGCGGCCGGTAGCTCCGGCTCCTGGGGCCGCTCGGCCGCACGGCTGCGGGCCTCGTTCGCGACGAGCGTCCGCAGGGCTGCGGCCCCGGTTTCGATCATGGTTTCGAAGATCGGCCGCATCGGCACCAGCATCGCCCGGTCCTTCACGGACTTCGGCTTGGCAAAGCGGACATGGACCCGGGTGCCGCTGGCGGTCGGCTCGAGCTCGAACGTCCCGATGATCCGGACCGGGCCGGCCGGTGTCCCGATCGTCGAGCGCTGGGTGAAGTAGTCGAACGGCCGCCAGTCGAGGACCTCCTCCACGATCGCGTCCTTGCCGTGCATGCAGTGGTTCGTGGTGCCGGTCGCGCGGCGATGGCCCGGGGCGTCCTCGATCACGTCGGTGACCCCGGCCTGCCACTCGACGCGCCGTCCGGGCGTGGTCAGGAACTCCCAGACCGTCTGGGGCGGCGCGTCGACCTCGTAGCTCGTCCCCAGGATCGACTCCTCGGGCGCGACGCGGACACGCGCCCGGCTGTCCTCCTGCTGCCAGCGCCCTTCGAGGTCGAGGACCCAGCCGGGCACGTCGCCGATGACGTCGTACGTCTCGTCGTGGCGCACGAGTCCCAGCTGCTCGGGCTCCAGGCCGGCCGCATCGACGGCGGCCTGGCTGAGGTAGGCATAGGCCTCACGGCCGGTCGACTCGACGACGCTGTTCTTCAGGAGCCGGTGCACCACGATCACCGGCGCGCCGACGAGCTCCTCGAGTCCGAAGACCTTCTGCCGGACCACGTCACCGACATGGGCGACGAACTTCAGGTTCAGGTCGGGGATCCGGACGCATGCGTTGCACTCGCAGCTGGTCGCCTGGCGGACGTCCCGCCGCCGGCGCCGGAAGCCGAAGTAGCAGCGCTCGATCGTGTCGAGGAGGGTCGACCCGTCGACGTTCCCGGCGGGCGCCGCCATGAAGGCGGCGTCGCCCTCGAGCTTGGCGAGGCGGAACGTCGGCCGGAGGCTCGTGACGACCGTCGCCATCAGGTCGGCCAGGATGTCCTGGGCGTGGTCCAGCTCGACGCCAGCGAGGTAGCTCGTGTAGCCGGAGATGTCGGCGATCAGCAGGCTGGTGGGCTCGGGAGGAGGCATCGGTTCGATCACTATACGAATCGGGCGCGGCGCCGGATGTCCCGCGGTGGCCGGCGCACCGCGGAATCGCGCTCGAACGGCGGCCGGGATCCCGGTCGGCCCGGCGCCAGCGGTCGGCGCGCCGCCAGCGGTCAGGCGCCGAAGATCTTCTCGAGCTCGAACGCGGCGGTCTCCTCGAGCTGGTCGTAGCGGCAGTCCTCCGGCCGCTTGTCGGGCCGCCAGCGCTGGAAGGTCGTCGCGTGCCGGAAGCGGTCACCCTGGAGATGGTCGTAGGCGAGCTCCGCGACGCGCTCGGCACGCAGCGGCTCCCAGGACAGGTCCTTGCCGCGATTCCACCGCGACGTCGCGCCGGGCAGGCGCTGGCCGGAGGCATCGGCTGCACCCGCCTCGGCCCACTCCGCCCATTCCTTCCAGGGATGGCCCTCGAGGCCGCGCTCCCGCAAGGGCGCGAGCTCGGTCGCGAGCTCGGCCCGGCGATCCCACGAGAACGAGCTCGTCACGCCGACGTGGTGGAGCTTGCCGGCGTCGTCGAACAGCCCCAGCAGCAGCGATCCGACGTGCGTGCCCGGCCCGTTCTTGTGCCACCGGAAGCCGGCCACGACGCAATCGGCGGTGCGCTGGTGCTTGACCTTGATCATGGCGCGCTTGCCGGGCTGGTACGTGCCGTCGAGGCGCTTCGCCACGACGCCGTCCAGGCCCGCGCCCTCGAACCGGTCGAACCAGTCCGCGGCGAGGGCGCGGTCCGTGGTTGCGGGCGTCAGGTGGATCGGCGGCGCCGCTCGCCGACCGAGCGCCGCCTCGAGCCGTTCCCGGCGCTCGCCCTGGGCCACCTGGCGGAGGTCGTCGTCGTCGAGCGCGAGCAGGTCCCAGGCCACGTAGCTCGCCGGCGACTGCTCGGCCAGCATCCGGACCCGCGACTCGGCCGGGTGGATCCGCAGGAGCAGGGCCTCGAAGTCCAGGCCGCCGTCGCGAGCGATGACGACCTCGCCATCGAGGACGCACCGATCCGGCAGGGAAGCCCGCAGCGGTGGCGCGAGCTCCGGGAAGTAGCGGTCGAGTGGCTTGAGGTCACGCGACTGGATGTAGGTCTCGTCGCCGTCCTTAAAGACCAGCGCCCGGAAGCCGTCCCATTTCGGCTCGAACAGCCAGCCGTCGCCCTCGGGCAGCCCGTCGGCGGCCTTGGCCAGCATCGGCTCGATCGGAGGCGCGAACGGCAACCGCATGGCGCCCACCGTAGCCGACTCGCCCCCGCATGGCCCGGCGCGGTGGCAGGAGGGCCATACCTCGAGCCGGCACGTGGGGGCGCGGCTGTCACCCGCTCCCGTGCAGGTTCAGGGCAACTCGACCCGCGATGGGCCGCCGGAAGGAGGCATCCGATGCCAGCCAAGACCGAGAAGCAGCGCCGCTTCATGGGCGCGGAGCTCGAGCGTAAGCGCGAGGGCAAGAAGACCCAGACCGGCATGTCCGAGAAGGAGCTCGAGCAATGGGCCTCGAAGCCCGGCGGCAAGAAGAAGTCGTGAGGCCGAACGCGCTCGGGAGCCGCCCCTCGCCGATCGGGAGCCGCTCCTAGACGACCTTCTCGGCCGGGAGCACCTCGGCGAACTCCGTCCCGAGCCGCGCCGCGTCGTAGCTCTTGCCGACGAGGTGGTGGTACGGCACGCCACTGAACTCGTGGTGTGACCGGGTCGGGATGTCAGCACCAGGCTCGAACTCCTTGCGCTGGAGCTCGATGTAGCCCTGCTCCTGGCGATCCGCCATCGCGGCGAGGAGCGTCGACAGGCCGTGGCCGGCCGCGTGCTGGCCGCCGAGGGTGATGAAGATGAACTTGAACCCGAGGTCGCCGAGCTCGGCGAAGGTCAGCGGTGATGGGTCCAGGTACCACTTGAAGCTCGATGACCAGTTGAACGCGAACCTCGCGTCGGGGAAGCGCCGGTGGACCTCGTCGGCGAACCGCTCGACCGGCTCACGGTCCGAGGTCGGGAACTCGCACCACACGAGGTCGGGGATGCCCGTGTCCAGGTAGCGACACGAGCGCTCGATCGCGAGGTCGAGGCCCCGCGTTGCTTCGGGCGCGTCGATGGCCGAGAGCCCGTCCGTCCTGGCGATGATCGTGAAGTCGTCCCGACCCAGGTCGTCGGCGACGGCCCGCATCATCCGCAGCTTGCCGGCCATCTCCTGGGCGGGGACCAGGGCCTTGCCGCCGATGTGGCCGCAGCGCTTCGGCAGGACCTGGTCCTCGAGGTGGGCCGCCGCGACGCCGG
>DASXQE010000056.1:0-26096 GCA_036493155.1 Candidatus Limnocylindrales bacterium
CTTCGAGCCTCCCGCGGCGCTGGCTTCGCAGCAGCCCCCTTTTGGGTCGCCCTCTCCCCCTCACCTGTCCCAGTCGAACCAGTCCGCCTGCGAGAGCCGCTCACCACCCGGTCTGGGCCGCCGCCCCTCGTGGGCCGGCCGCGGTGCGAACGCTTCGTGCGAGGAATTTGGTCGGGGCGGCCGGATTTGAACCGGCGACCACCAGTCCCCCAGACTGGTGCGCTACCAGGCTGCGCCACGCCCCGACGCGGGCGCCAGTCTACGCGCCGGGCGGCGATCCCGGATCGGGCCCTCAGGACGCGGCGGGCGCCTCGGGCGCGGCGTCAGCGGCTGGGCGTGGCTTCAGCGGCTGGGCGCGGCTCGAACTCGAGCGAGGCCGAGTTCATGCAGTAGCGCAGGCCGGTCGGCCTCGGGCCATCGGGGAAGACGTGTCCCAGGTGGGCCCCGCAGGTGGCGCACAACGCCTCGATGCGACGCATCCCCAAGGTCCGGTCCTCGTGGGTCTCGACGCGGCCCTGGTCGATGACGTCGTAGAAGCTCGGCCAGCCGCTGCCGGACTCGAACTTCGTGCCCGAATCGAACAACGGGGTGCGGCACACGACGCAGCGATAGGTCCCGGCGTCGTGGTTGTCCCAGTAGATGCCGGTGAAGGCCCGCTCGGTGTCGCCATGCTGGGTGACGCTGTACTGGAGCGGCGTGAGCTCCTTGAGGCGCGCCTCGAGCTCGGAGGTCGTGGACTTCATGGGCGAATGCTGCCACCGATCGATGTCGGGTCGGTGACGCCAAGGCGCTCGATCCAGCGGGCGAAGTCCGCGAGCTCGTCCTTCGACTCGCGGTTCAGGAGGTCGATGAGGCAACGCTGGACGCTCTTGCCCTCGAACAGGGCGTTGTGGACCTCGCGAGCGATCGGCATCTCGACGCCGTGGCGGGCGGCCAGCGCCAGGGCGGCGTCGACCGTGTAGGCGCCCTCCGCGACGCCGCCGAGGGTGGCCTCGATCTCCAGCCACGGGCGGCCCTTCGCGAGCTCCTCGCCGAGGCGATGGTTGCGGGACAGCTGCGATCCGCAGGTCGCGATGACGTCGCCGATCCCGGCGAGCCCCGCGAACGTGAGTGGGTTCGCGCCGGCCGCGATCCCGAGCCGGGTCATCTCGGCCAGGCCCCGCGTGATGAGCCCCGCCTTGCCGTTGTCCCCGAAGCCGAGGCCGTCTGCGGCGCCGGCCGCGATGGCCACCACGTTCTTGAGCGCGCCGCACAGCTCCACGCCGAGCACGTCGGCGTTGGTGTAGAGCCGGAACTCCCGCCGGCCGAGGCGCTGGACCAGCCGCTCAGCCAGCTCGCTCGAGGCCGACGCGACGACCGCCGACGCCGGCAGGCCAGTCGCGATCTCCTGGGCGAGGTTCGGCCCGGACAGGGCCGCCAGCCGGTCGACGTCGATGCCGGCGACGGTGCCGATCACCTCGGTCATCCGCAGCAGCGACCCGGCTTCGAGGCCCTTGACGACCGACAGCAGCGCCGCGCCCGCGGCGATCCACGGCTGGATCCGCTCGATCGCCTCGCGGACGTGCGCCGAGGGCACCGCGACGATGACCAGGTCGACGGCGGCGATGGCCGCTGGATCCGCGGTGACCTGGATCGAGGCGGGCAGCTCGATGGCCGGGAGATGGGGGCTGCGACGAGCGGCCGCGATCTCCGCGGCGGAGTCGTCCGAGCGGGCGAGGAGCGTGACCGGCTCGGCGCGTGAGACCAGCAGGGCCAGGGTCGTGCCCCACGCCCCCGAGCCCACCACCGCGACCCGCGGCGACCCGTCGCGGCTACGCGCCACGGCGGCCGGGCGGCTGCTCACGCCCGCGCCTTCGACCTCGGTCGCGTCGTCGGGCGCGTTGCCGGGCGGCCCGCTCCACCACTCCGTTTCGCGCCGCCGCGCCGCCGGCGCCCGTCGTCGGCCGAGGCCCGCTCGCGGAACACCAGCCGGATCGGCGTGCCGAGGAACCCGAACGCCTCGCGGAGCTGGTTCTCGAGGTAGCGCTGGTAGCTGAAGTGGACCGCTGCCGCGTCGCGGGCGAAGAACACGAAGGTCGGCGGCCGCGACGAGGCCTGGGTCGCGTAGAAGATCTTGGATCGGCGGCCGCGCGTGACCGGCGGCTCGTTGCGCAGGACGGCCTCCGCGACGACCTTGTTGAGCTCGGCGGTGGGGATACGCCTGCGCCACTCGCCCCAGACGTCGACAGCGAGCTCCAGCGCGCGCTCGATCCGCTGGCCGGTCCGGGCCGAGATGCTCACGACGGGAGCGAAGTCCAGGAACGGCGCGTCGTTGCGGATCCAGGTCACGTACTGGTCGAATGTCTTGCCGGTCTTCTCCTCGACGGCATCCCACTTGTTGACGGCGACGACCAGGCCGCGGCCCTCCTCGACGACGTAGCCCGCGATGTGCGCGTCCTGCGCGGTCAGGCCATCGACGCCATCGATGAGCAGCACCGCGACGTCCGCTCGCGCGATGGCCTTGAGGGATCGGATCGTCGAGAACCGGTCCGCGGCGCTGCCGGTCGCGACCTTGCCGCGCCGCCGGATGCCGGCGGTGTCGATGAGCACCAGCTCGCCCTGGCCCCAGGCCAGCGTCGTGTCGATCGCGTCGCGGGTCGTGCCCGGCACCTCGGACACGATCGTGCGCTCGTGGCCCAGGAGGGCGTTCAGCAGCGACGACTTGCCGACGTTGGGACGGCCGACGAGCGCGACCTTGGGCACGAGTGCCTCCTCGTCGATGGCCTCGTCGTCGGCGAGCTCCACCTCTCCCCCGCTCTCGCCCGGCTCGATCTCGTCGAACAGCAGCTCGCGCGGCGAGCGCGCGCCGGCGCGCGGCGGCGGCGCCGGCGGGAGCGCGAGGACCACCTCGTCCAGGAGGTCGGCGACGCCACGGCCGTGGTTTGCCGCGATCGGCATCGTCTGCTCGAACCCGAACGACCAGAACTCGTTGGCATCGAGCTCCCGCTTGGCGTTGTCGCTCTTGTTCACGGCGAGCAGGACCGGTGCCTTGGCCCGGCGCAGCAGCTCCGCGGCCTCCAGGTCGGCTGCGGTGGGGCCCGAGATCGCATCGACCAGGAAGACGATGACGTCGGCCTCCGCGATCGCGACCCGGGCCTGCTCCTGGACCTTGGCCTCGATGGGATCGTCCGGGTCGAGCTCGAGGCCGCCGGTGTCCACGACGAGGAAGGGCCGGCCGTTCCACTCGGCGTCGCCATACAGCCGGTCGCGGGTCGTCCTGGCGCGGTCCTCGACGATCGCCGCGCGCTCGCCGACGATCCGGTTGAACAGGGTCGACTTGCCGACGTTCGGCCGTCCCACGATGGCGACGACGGGCAGGCCGCTGCCGCTCATGGCTTGCCGCTCCTCCGAGGGCCTACGCGGCCGGAGCCGCGGGCGTCGATGGCAGCGAGGTCGTGCGGCCGGCGGGCGTGGCCGCCTCGGCGAAGGCCGCGTCGGCGAGGCGCTCGGCCGCGGCGGCTGCGGAGGGCGTGCCCGCGAGCTCGAGGATGCGCTTGGCCACCGCGTGGAGGTCCTCGATCGGCGTCGAGGTCCCGCCGGTCACGCCCACGACGCGCGCGCCCTCGAATGCTGCGGCGTCATCGAGGTCGCCCATCGACTCGATCTGGATGGCCGGCGTGCCGGCGATCCCGCACAGTCGCGTGAGCTCCTTGGTGTTGGCCGAGGATCGCCCACCGACCACGACCATGAGGTCGACGTCGCGGGCCGTCTCGATCGTGTCCTGCTGGCGCCGGATCGTGACCGGGCAGACGGTGTTGACGATCTTGAGCTCGTGGCTGCGCGCGACCATGTAGGCCGCGAGCTTCTCGAACTTCCAGGGCGGCTGGGTGCTCTGGGAGATCAGCGCCATCTTCTTGCGGTGCGGGATGCGGTCCCAGTCCTCCTCCTCGTCGACGACGATCGCGTCGGGCGCGAAGCCCAGGAGGCCGACGACCTCGGGGTGCTTGGGCGTCCCGAGGAGCACGATCGTGTAGCCCTCGGCGACGAGCCGCTGCAGCTCCTTCTGCTCCTGGATGACCCAGGTGCAGGTCCCGTCGATGACCTCCAGGCCGCGGGCCTCGGCCCGGGCCATGACCTCGGGCCGGACGCCGTGAGCGCGGATGACGACGGCCGCGCCGGTGTCGACGTCATCGAGCGTGTCGACCGTCCGGATCCCGAGGGCCTCGAGGTCCTGGATCACGCCCTCGTTGTGGACGACCTGGCCGAGGGTGGTCGTGGCCTTGCCCGCGGCGCTTGCTTCCTTGGCCTTGTCGATGGCCTCGCGCACGCCGTAGCAGAAGCCCGTCCGCTTCGCGATTCGAATGGCCTCGACCGTTCCCATGTCGGGTCCAGTATCCCACGGGGTCGAATCGGGACCGTGCGGCGGGCGGGCCGCGATGGTCATGGACGGCTGCCGCTCGGCGCCCGACGCTCGGCGCGCGACGTCGCGCTCGGACGCTCGTCGCCGGGACCTCCCCCGTTGCCAGACGCCGATGCCCTCGGCGTTGTGCGGCCGCAGGGCGCTCCCGGGATCGGTCGCGACGCCGCGGGCCGCCCGAACCCGGTCACGTGCCGGTGGGATCGGCAGCTGACCGCGGCCGGGTGTCGAGGGCGAACTCCTATCGCCGAGCGCCGACCTCATCGGCAGATGACTCCGAAGGGCTCGGATCATCTGCTGCCGCGCTCCCGGCCGGTCCGGCTGCGGCGTCCCGCGGGCCCACGGCATCGGCGTAGACGCCCCGCTGGCGTGGCGGAAGCAGCTCCGCGATGCGGGTCATGACCAGGCGCGTGGCGGCCGTGTTGGCCTGCTTCCGCGGCATCGAAGCCAGGTCCGGGAGCTCGTCCTGGACGCGGAAGGGCTGGCCCCAGTGCACGGCGACCCGGCGGCCGAAGCGCGGCAGCAGGTGGCCCTTCGGCCAGGCGAGATCGCTGTCGACGATGGCCACGGGCAGGACGACGGCGCCGCTGTGGAGCGCGAGGACGCCGACGCCTTCGCGCACGGGCTGGAGCGCGCCGTCGCGGCTGCGCGTGCCCTCCGGGAAGACCGCCAGGATGTTGCCGGACTGCAGGATCCGCATGGCCGTGCGGAACGCGTCCAGGTCGGCGGCCTCGCGATCGACGGGATGGATCGGGACCATCCGCAGGAACCGCCCGACGATCGGCATCTCGACCAGCTCGCGCTTCCCGAGCCAGTTGACCGAGCGACCCAGGCGCTTGTTGAGGAACGCCCCGACCAGCACGGGATCGGCGCTCGAGGCGTGGTTCGCGGCGACGATGATCGCGCCCTCGCGCGCCACGGTGCCGGGGTCGCCCTCCACGTGCAGCCGCAGGACGGTGCGAGCCAGCGTCCGGAGCACGAACCCGGAGATCCCGGTGAACCAGCCGATCCGGTCGCGGATCCGCGTGGGCTTCGCCGGCGGCCGGGTGCTTCGCCGCGGCCGGGGCTCGCTGGCAGCAGCCCGCGCGGCGCCGGTCGCGGGCGTCGCGGGGGGGTCCGCGGTCTCGTTCGCCGGCTTCGGCGCCGCTGACCGCGCCTCGGCGGCGCGGATGGCGTCCACGACCAGCCCGACAGTGGTCTCGAAGGCATTGCCGTCGGTCTTGATGACGACCGCGTGCTCCGGCGCTCGGAGTGGCGCGACGGTCCGGCTCGAGTCGAGCTCGTCGCGCCGGCGCAGCTCGACCTCGACCTCGTCGGCGTCCGGGCTCCCCGCCTCGAATCCCCGTTCGGCCGCCCGCCGCCGGGCCCGCTCCTCCACGGAGGCATCGAGGAACAGCTTGAGATCGGCATCGGGCAGCACGATCGTCCCGATGTCGCGGCCGGCCATGATGATCCGGCCGTCGGCCGCGATCGCCCGCTGGCGGTGGAGCAGCGCATCCCGCAGCTCGGCCACGCGGGAGAAGGCCGAAACCGCGTTGTCGACCTCGGGCGAGTGGACCTCCGCGGTCTCGTCGACGCCATCCACCGCGACGTGCGCGAGGCGGCCATCGCCGACGTCGAGCAGCTGGACCCCGGGCACGAGGGCGACCAGTGCCTCGACCTGGTCGGGCGTCACGCCGCGGCGGAGCGCCAGCCACGTCATCGCCCGATACAGCAGGCCGGTGTCGCAGAACCGGTAGCCGAGGGCCTTGGCCGCGGCCGTGCCGACGCTGCTCTTGCCGCTCGACGCCGGGCCATCGAGCGCCACGACCAGGCCGCGGAGTGGCACGTCGGGAGGATTGCCTGCCATCGAGTCGAGGATACGGGCTGACGGCGCCGCCACGTCCGGCCATACTCGGCCGCGATGATCGACGTCCCCTCGCTGGCCATCGGCGTCGCCATCGGCGTCGCCCTGACGCTGCTCGCAATGTGGGCCCGCCGCGCCTCGGTGACCGACCTCGGTGCCGGGTCCGCGGCACGCTCCGCGGCTCCGGCGCCGCTCGTCCCGGCCGCCGCGGCGCCGCCCAGCGGCGACACCTTCGCTGACGCTCCCGAACTCGCCGACGCGCCCGGAGCGACGACCCGCAAGATCGTCCGCCGCATCCAGACCCGGATCGGACCCGGTGGAGCGATCTCGATCGAGGTTGACGGCGTGACCTATCGACACCTCGACGACATCCCCGATGCGCGGGTCCGGGACCAGGTGCGCACGATCCTCGGCACCGTCCCGGCAGACGTGGCCGACCCGAAGAACCGCCAGCGCGTCGAGGACGAGCTGCGGACGGCCGGGATCGACCCGCCGCCGGACGCGGGGTCGACCACCTAGGCCACGGGCCCGCGCCAGCCGCGGGTCGCCGCCTCGCCCCCGCGGTCCGCGGCATGGCCGGCGCGCCGAACCGCCTGCCGCGCTACGCGACCTCGCGGCGGATCGTCAGGCTCGCCAGGACGACGAACACCGCGGCGATGGCGAGCAGCACCGCGAGGTCGGTCTGGACCGCGGCGCTGCCGAGGTCGGAGCCCTTGAGCATGACCTCGCGGAGGGCATCGACCGCATAGGTCACCGGGAGCACGTGGGCCACGGCCTGGAGGACGTCCGGCAGCCGGTCGATCGGCCAGAACACGCCGCCCAGGAGGCCCTGCGGGACGATGACGATCGGGATGAACTGGACGACCTGGAGCTCGGTCCGGGCGAACGTCGACAGGAAGATCCCGAGGTTCACCGCGCCGACGGCGAGCAGGAAGGCGACCAGGAACGCGATCGCCGGGCTGCCGGCGCTCTGGACGTTGAGCCCGATGGTGAACGCGCCGACCGGCCCGATCGCGGGCACATCGATCCGCCCGAGGACGTAGGCCGTCAGCACGAGGACCTGGAGGGTCGCGAAGATCGTGAAGCCGATCGCGTAGCCAAGGACGATCTCGCTGCGCTGGACGGGCGTGGCGAGGAGCCGCTCGAGCGTCCCGCCGACCCGCTCGCGCAGGAAGCTCACGCCGGTGAGCACGAACACGAAGAAATAGGCGAAGAGGCCAAGGAACACCGGCGCGAGCACGTCCAGCTGATCGGCGTCCGGGGACAGGTAGACGGTTTCGCGCTGGATCCTCGGCACCAGCGTCGCCGTGGACCCAGGCGGCGCGAGCGACCCGGCCACGAGGCCAACGAGGCCCTGCAGCGACTGGAACGCGCCGCTTTCGGCGGCGGGGTCCGTGCCGTTGGTGATGACCGTGAGGGTCGGCCCGCTGCCGCCGGCGACGTCCGCCGGCAGGGACGCCGGGATGATCAGCGCCATGTCGGCGGTGCCGGTCCGGATCTGCGCGACCGCGGCCTCGCGCGTCGTCGCGGTCTCGACGGCGGTCCCATCGGCGGCGGTTGCCGCGGCCGATTGCAGGACCGCCACGATCCGATCGCCGAGCGGTCCGGCCTGATTGACGGCGACGATCTCGACGCTCCCCTGCTGCTGGTCGCGCAGGACCCAGCCCAGGAGCGCGGTGATGAGCAGTGGCGCCACGACCAGCAGCGCCAGCGAGCGGCGGTCGCGCCGGAAGCCTTCGGCGATCCGGCGGGCCACGGCAGCGACCCGGCGCGGGCTCATGCCGGCCCCTCGGCCGGAGGCCCAGTTGGCGCCGCGGGTGGCGACGCCGGTGCCGCCCCACCCTCCGGCAGCGGATTGCCCTCGTCGTCGAGGCCGGCGAAGCGCAGGAAGGCGCGCTCCAGGTCGTCGGTGCCGGCCTTGGCCCGGAGCTCGCGACCCGTCCCGCGGGCGAGCACCCGGCCGGACCGGATGAACAGCAGCTCGTCGCATCGATCGGCCTCGTCCATGACGTGGCTCGCGACGAGGATCGTCGTGCCGGCATCGGCCAGCCGCCGGAAGTGGCTCCAGAACTGGACCCGCAACGCCGGATCGACCCCGACGGTCGGTTCGTCGAGGATGACGACGGGCGGCTCGTGCACGAGGGTGATCGCCAGCGACAGCCGCCGCCGCATGCCGCCCGACAGCTCGAGCGCCGGCGTGTCGCGCCGGTCCACGAGGTCGACGAGCCGCAGCGCGCGGTCGATGGAAGCCCGGTTGCCGGCGCCGAGGAGCGTGGCGAAGAAGCCGATGTTCTCCCCGACCGACAAGTCCGGATAGAGGGCTTCGCCCTGGGGCATGTAGCCGATCCGGGCGAGGGTCGGCCGGTCGGGCATGGTCGTGCCGAGGATCCGGGCCTGACCGGCGCTCGGCTTGGCGAGCCCGGCCAGGAGCCGGATGAAGGTCGTCTTGCCCGAGCCGTTGGGGCCGAGCAGCCCGTAGATCCGGCCCGGCTCGAGCGCGAGGTCGATGCCGTCGACGGCGGTGATCGACCCGAACTGCTTGCGGAGCCCGATCGCCTCGACCGCCGGCGTGCCGCTCCCTGGCCTCGCGACCGCTGCCATGCCGGAGAACCTAGGTGCGGGGTCGCGTCCGGTCAAGCCGCACGGTCGCCCGCCCGGCCGGGCCCCTTCGCGCGGTGCCACTGGCACCGGGCCGGCTTCGCGGCCCGCCGGGACGGCGGCGCGCTGGCGGCGGGGAATCCTGACCCGCGCCAAGCGCGGTGACCTCGGGGACCTTCAGGCGCCGGACCTCCCCGGCTCGGAGCGTCGCCAGCCTGACCGATCCAATCCGCACCCGGACCAGGCGCTCGATGGGGCTGCCCACGGCGGCGAACATCCGGCGCAGCTGGCGCTTCCAGCCCTGCCGCAGGACGGCGCCGTACCAGGTCAGCCGGTCATCGGGTGCGGGATCGGCCACCTCGCGAATGACGCCGACCTCCGTGCGTGACAGCCGTCGCAGGGGCCGCGCCAGGGTCGCCATGCCCTCCTCGACCTCGATCCCGGCCTGCAGCGCCTCGAGCTGCCGCTCGTCGAGCGGGGCGCGGAGCGCCACGGCGTACTCGCGCTCGACGCCGAACCGGGGGTGGAGGACGCGCTCGGCCCAGGCGCCGTCGTTGGTGAGCAGCAGCAGGCCCTCCGAATCGAGGTCCAGCCGGCCCACCGGATAGAGCCGCGTGCCGTCGGGCACGAGCGCGGTCGGCACGAGGTCGAGGACCGTCGTGTCGGCGTGCCGGTCGCGGGTCGTCGAGGTGACGCCGGCCGGCTTGTGGAGGGCCAGGTAGGCCTTCGCCACGCCGACGCCGACGGGCCGGCCATCGACCTCGATCTGGGCCGTCGCCGGATCGGCTCGATCGCCGAGGCGAACCACGCGCCCATCGACGCGGACCCGCCCGGCGGCAATCAGGCCCTCGCTGGCCCGACGCGACGCGACGCCGGCCTCGGCCAGCAGCTTCTGGATCCGTTCCTCGGCCACGGCTCAGGCCTCCGGCGAGGCCGGGTCGCCCTCCAGGTCGAGCGTGAGCTCATCGGGGCTGGCAGCGCCGCCCTCCTCGGCCAGGCGCGCCGCGACATCGGCATCGAGCGGCGGCAGGTCCTCGAGCGAGGTCATCGCGAACCGCTCCAGGAAATCGAAGCCTGTGCCGTACAGGATCGGGCGGCCGGGAGCGTCGGCCCGGCCCAGCTCCACGACGAGCCGTCGATGCAGGAGGCTCCGGATCGTGTAGTCGGAATCGACCCCGCGGATGCGCTCCACGGCGGCCTTCGTCACGGGCTGCCGGTAGGCCACGATGGCGAGGGTCTCCAGCGTGGCGGGCGACAGCCTGACCGCGTCGACGCCGAGGTACCGGGCGATCAGCGGGCCGGCTTCGGGCGCGCTCGCGAGCTCGATACGGTCGCCCGTGGCCAGGAGGCGCAGGCCGCGGCCGCGGAGCGAGACCTCGAGGTCCCCGAGCCGCTCGTCCACGAGCGCCCGCTCGACGCCTGCCAGCGACGCGATCTCGCGCCGCGAGAGTGGCCGCTCGGCCACGAACAGCAGCGCCTCGAGCATGGCCTCCGTCAGCTCGCCCGGCGCCGGCCGCTCGACGGCGGGCTCCACGCCCGCGGCCGCGTCCACGCCCGCGGCGGGCTCCGCCGCGGATTCGGGCTGCGCGGCCGGCTCGGGCTGCATGGCGGTCTCGGCGTCGAACTCGGTCGTCATGCAAACGACGCCAGCGACTCGTCGAGGGCCGACTCCTCGACCTCCGCAGCGAGGCCTGCGGCGACCCGCTCGTCCGGGGTCATCCGCCGGGCCACGATCGGTCCGAACGGCTCGGCCTGGTCGACCACGAGCTCGCGGCGCTTCACCAGCTCGAGCATGGCCAGGAACGTCACGGCGACCACGACCCGGTCACGCACGCCGCCCAGCAGGTCCTGGAGCACGATCGTGGGCGCCGCTCGCAGGGCCGCCCGGATGATCGCGGCCCGCTGGGTGAGCGTGATGGTCCGAGGCACGACCTCGGGCGGTGGCTCGACCGGCGGCAGCAGCCGGATCAGGCCGCGCAGGGCTGTCGGGAGGATCGCGCGGTCGAGCGGCGGACCGTCGGCCGGGCGGGCGCCGGCGAGTGCCGACGCCGAGGCCGCGCCGGCCTCGCGCCGGAACGTGCCGACGCGGTCCTGGGCGGTCGTTTGGAGCGCCACCCCCGCGTCGCGATAGGCGCGATACAGGAGCAGGCGGGCCCGCAGGGCGGCCTCGGGGTCGGGGCCATCGTCGGCCGCGGTGTCCGACGCGACGGCCGGCGGGCGCGGCAGCATCGCCCGGCTCTTGATGAGGATGAGCTGCGACGCGACCGCCACGAACGCGCTGATGTGGCCCATGCGATCGTCCTCGATCGCGCCGAGCGCATCGAGGTAGGCCTCCGCGAGGCTGCCCAGCGGGACGTCGAGCACGTCGAGCCGCCGCGCCTCGATGAGCGACAGCAGCAGCCCCAGCGGGCCCTCCCACTCGGCCAGCCGGACCGTCGTGGCGCGCTCGGGGCGGGGCCCGGCGTCGATCCGGAGCTCGAGCACCTCAGCTGGCCTCGTCGGCGAGGTGGAGGCGCTGGCCGGCCAGGTCGTCCGGCACGGGATCGTCCTGCCGGAGGATGAGCTCGATGGTCCGCGGCGAGCAGCCCGCACGGGCCGCCAGGCCGGCGGACAGGGCCGCGTGATCGCGCAGCCGCTCCATCACCGCCCGCATCCGCGGCAACGCACGAGCGGCGCGCCAGATCCAGTCGCCGTAGGCCTGCGACAGGGCGTACAGGACACGCGGCGGCAGGCCGGCGTCGCCCTTGCCGGCGTCGTGCAGCAGGCCGGCCAGGAGGACGTCGGGATCGGTGATGTCATCGGACCGGAGCCAGGCCACGACGTCCAGGCCGTGGCGCCGATCGGCGGCATGCATGGCATCGAAGACGCCGAGCTGGGGCGCCGACACCCAGGCCTCGAGACCTGCCCGCTCCGCCGGGCTGACGCGGGCGCCGAGATGCCGCTGCGCCTGCCGGACCTTGCCGGCCCACCAGCCGCCGGAGCCCGGCCGGATCACCGCAGGCTCACGCCCGTCAGGAGCCCCACGATTGGATCCACGATCAGGCCGAAGATCTGGCCCAGCGGGTTCACGCCTCCGAACGACGGCAGCAGCACCAGCAGGAGCAGGAGCATCGGGCCGTACTGCTCGAGCATCGGCCGGACCGTGTAGGCCGTGCGCGGGTCGAGCAGCGCATAGAGCACCTTCGAGCCGTCCAGCGGCGGGATCGGGATGAGGTTGAAGACCATCAGCAGCACGTTGTAGACGACGAACAGCAGCAGGACCGTCTCGAGGAAGTCGATGTGGAGGTTGGTCGCCAGGATGAACCGCAGTGGGATGGCCGCGGCGATCGCCAGCGCCAGGTTCGAGAGCGGTCCCGCGGCCGCGACGATGGCCTCGCCCCACTTGCCGTAGCGCAGGTTCATGGGGTTGACCGGCGTCGGCTTGGCCCAGCCCAGGCCGAACCCGAAGATGACGGTGAACACCAGCAGCAGGGCCCCGACGGGATCGAGGTGGACGCGCGGGTCGAGGGTCAGCCGGCCGAACAGCCGGGCCGTGCTGTCACCCAGGCGGTAGGCCGCCAGGGCATGGGCGAACTCGTGGAATGGCAGGGTGACCAGGAGGAGCATCGCGATGACCACGAGGTCGATCACGATCTGCTGGGGGCTGAAGCCGAACATCAGAGGCGGCCGAGCAAGTCCTGCTTCTTGGCCTCGAAGTCCTCGGCGCTGATCGCCCCGCGGTCGCGCAGGTCGGCGAGGTTGCCGAGGGCGCGGGTGATCTCCTCCGAGGACATGGAGCGAGCCGTCGCTCCGCCGCCGCCGTCACTCGCCGCGGGCGTGGCCGCTGCTGCCGCTGTCACTGGTTGCGCCGCAGGGGGCCCTGCCGCCGCGCCGGCCCGCAGCGGCGGGCCCGGGAAGTCGAACACCTCCTGCTCGAGGGCGTGCTTGGCGTCCAGCATCGTGCGCTTGAACGTCGGAGCGCCCGCCAGGTACGAGTAGTGGTCGACCGGCGTCTCGGCCGCCGTCAGGATCTCCAGGTCGCCGTAGTTGAGGATCCGGCCGAGGACGCTCTGCTCGAGGATCGCGTCGTTGATCTTCTCGAGCGAGCTGTCCGCGGAGCGCTTGCGGAGGATCCCGTCGACCTTCAGGACGCGCCGGTTCGTGACGAGGTAGTCCTCCGAGTACCAGCTGATGAAGATCACGCCCAGCCAGGCGATCGCGATGAGCAGCAGGATCAGGGTCGCGTAGCCGAGGACCGGTCGGAGGGGGTTCTCTGCCGGCAGCTGCGCGTTGAGGACGATCAGCACGGCCGACGCGATGAGGATCGCGATGGCGGTCCGGCCCTCGATGAACGGCGCGAGCAGGTGCTGGCGCGACCGAAGGATGGGCCGCTCGCCGTCGGCCAGGAGGCGGTCTGCGTAGCGGGCCACGTGGTCCTCCCTCAGGCGCGCGGGTGGGCCCGCGCATACACCTCGCGGATCCGTTCGCCGGTCACGTGGGTGTAGAGCTGTGTCGTGCTGATGCTCGCATGTCCGAGCAATTCCTGAACGATGCGTAGGTCGGCGCCGCCCTCGAGCAGGTGGGTCGCGAACGAATGCCGGAGCGTGTGCGGGCTCACATGCGCGGTGATGGCGGCCGCGGCAGCCGCTCGCCGGACGGCGGCCCAGGCCTGCTGCCGCGCGAGGCGCTGGCCGCGATCGGCCAGGAACACCGGTCCGCCGCGAATCGGCGCGACATGGTGCGCGGCGAGCAGCGCCGCTCGGGCGCCGTCGATCCAGTCCCGGAGCGCTTCGATGGCGACGTCGCCCAGCGGCACGAGCCGCTCCCGATCGCCCTTGCCGATGACGCGCACGAAGCCGCCGCCCAGCGACACGTCCTCGAGGTCCAGCCGCAGGGCCTCCGAGACCCGCAGGCCCGCGGCATACAGCAGCTCGAGCAGGGCCCGGTCGCGCGGGCCCGCCGCCGCGGCTGCGTCCAGCAGTCGAGCCACCTCCGCGACCGTGAGCGTGTCGGGCAGGAGTCGGGGCATGCGCGGCAGGTCCAGGTGGGCGGCCACGTCGACGTCGATCAGCCCCTCGGTGAACGCGAAGCGGTAGAAGCCCCGGATCGCGGCCGCTCGACGCCGGAGGCTCGTGGGCGCAAGGCCCGGGTCGGCGCGCCGGCCGCGCCGGCTGCGGGTGGCGAGGTACTCCTGGGCCGTCTCGGGGCCCTCGTCCCAGCCGCGCCGCGTCCCCGGCGCCGCGGCGAAGTCGCGCAGGTCTGCGGCATAGGCCCGGAGCGTGGCGGTCGCGAGGCCCCGCTCGACGCGCAGGAAGTCCAGGTAGGCGTCGACGGCGCGCTCGAGGGCTGCATCGGGCGGTGCCGCCGCGGTCATGTCAGCGGCCGCGCTCCCGGGCGTGCAGCGCCTCCGCGGCTTCGAGCAGCGCGCGCGCCGACGCCACGAGGCTCGGCGCGAGGGCCGGGCCGTCGGCCGTCGCTGCGGTGGCAGCCGGAAGGTCATCCGCGCCGAGCATCGCCGCCAGCTCCGTGACCCGCCCCTCGGCGTCCAGCCGCTCGACCTCGGTGATCGTCCGGCCGTCGCGCTCGCGCTTGGCAATCCGGAAGTGCGCGTCGGCATGAGCGGCGATCTGGGCGAGGTGGGTGACGACGAGGACCTGGTGCGACCGGCCCAGGCGCCACAGGCTCCGGCCCACCGGATCGGCCGTCCGGCCGCCGATGCCGCTGTCGACCTCGTCGAAGACGAGGGTCGGGGTCGCGTCGGCCGCCGCCAGGACCTGCTTGATCGCGAGCGCGACCCGGGACAGCTCGCCGCCAGAGGCGATCTTGGCCAGCGGCCGGGCCGGCTCGCCGGCATTCGGCGCGAACCGGAAGACGACCTCGTCCGCACCGCTCGCGTCGAAGGCCACCGCATCGCCATCGAGCTCGACGGCCGCTTCGTGCGGCCCCGCGATCCGGCGCCCGACGCCGACGTCGAACGCTCCGGCCCGGAAGCCCAGCGGCTGGAGGGTCCCGTCCACGGCACCGGCCAGCTCGGCGGCAGCAAGCGCCCGGCGCCGCGACAGCTCGGCGGCGACGTCGGCGACCTGGAGGAGCAGCCGGCCGTCGTCGGCCTCGCGCCGCGCCCGCTCCGCGTCGATGCCCGCCAGGCGATCCAGCTCGGCGGCCGCGCGCTCGGCATGGGCCAGGACCGCGGCCTCGTCCTCGCCGTAGCGCCGCTCCAGGGCATAGATCGTCGACAGCCGCTCCTCGATGCCGGCCACCGCGCCGCTGTCGAGCTCCGTCTGGTCCGCCAGGGTCCGAGCCTCCGCGGCCGCGTCCTCCAGCTCCGCCTCGAGGCCCGCGAGGCGCTCCGCCAGCGCCTCGAAGCGCGGGTCCAGCCGCCCGAGGGAGCGCGCCTCGCGGAGGGCGACGGCGAGGCCCTCGCGCGCGGACGTGCCCCCAGCCGAGCGGCCCATGGGCTCGTCGAGCCCGTCGCCGGCGCTCGCGAGCGAGGTCCGGATGGCCGCCGCACCACGGGCGATCGCCTCGCCGTGGCGCGCCGCGTCGAGCCGGCTCCGCAGCTCCTCGGCCTCCCCTGGGCGCAGGCGAGCACCGGCGATCTCCTCGACCTCGTGGCCGAGGACGTCGATCCGGCGTGCCACCTCCCGCGGGTCGACGGCAAGGCCATCCAGCAGGGCGCGGTTCTCGGCCCAGGTCGCGACGGCATCCGCGACGGCCGCTCGCAGCTCGGCATGGCCGCCGAAGGCATCGAGGACGTCGCGCTGCCAAGCCTCGTCGAGCAGGCGGGACTGGTCGTGCTGGCCATGGACCTCCACGAGTGGCCCGACGGTCTCGGCCAGGCGCGCCGCCGTGACGGGTTCGTCGCCGACCCGCGCGGCGGATCGGCCCGATGCGGCGAGCTCGCGGACGGCCCGGAGCGGGTCGGGCTGGCGATCGAACGTGGCCTCCACGCGGGCGAGCTCCGCGCCGTGCCGCACGAGCGACAGGTCGGCGCGAGCCCCGAGGGCGAGGCCCAGGGCATCGATGACGAGGCTCTTGCCCGCGCCGGTCTCCCCGGTCAGGACGTTCAGCCCAGGCTCGAAGGCCAGGCGGAGTCGCTCGATGAGCGCCAGATCCATGACGGCCAGCTCCAACAGGCGGCCCGCGCGCGCCTCGGAGGCGGGATTCGTCGCTCCTTCGACCGCGTCGGGCTCGCCGCTGCCGGCCATCGCCGTCGATCCGCCGAGCGACACCGCGAGGGCTGCGTCGGTCACGAGGGCAGGAGCTCGACCTTCTGGCGCACGAGGTCCCAGAAGGGCAGCGAGCCGTGCGGCTCCACGAAGCGGACGGGCCGCTCGATCGCCCGGATCTCGACCTGGTCGTCGACCGCGATCGGGATGTCCTCCCGGCCATCGACCGAGACGAGCGCCTCGTCCGCCGCCACGACCCGGCAGCGGACCACCGCCCCGGGACCGACGACGACGGAGCGAATCGTGGCCAGATAGCCGGCGATCGGCGTCACGACGAGGTTGCGCGCGGTTGGATCGAGGATCGGGCCGCCGGCCGAGAACGAGTAGCCGGTCGAGCCGGTCGGGCTCGCGACGACGAGCCCGTCGGCGACGAACGTCGCGAGGTGGCTGTCGCCGATCTCCGTGGCGAGGCGGACGACCCGCGCCAGCGAGCCCCGCGCGATGACGACGTCGTTGAGCGCCACGACCCGCTGGACCGCCTCGCCGCCGGCCCGCCGGATGAGGCCCTCGAGGGCCATCCGCCGTTCGACCTCGAACTCTCCCGCCGCGAGCTGGGCCAGGACCTGCTCGAGGGCGCCCGCCTCGACCTTCGAGAGGAAGCCGACCTTGCCGACGTTGATCCCGAGCAGGGGCACGTCCGCGCCGGCCTCGATGACCGCCCGCGCGGCGCGCAGGAACGTCCCGTCGCCGCCCAGCACGACGAGCACGTCGGTCGATCCGAGCTCCGCCTGGAGCGCCGCCTCCTCGGCGGCTGCCGCCGCCCACTGGTCGAGGCCATGCATGGTCAGCCAGCCCGCGGCCCGCTCCCGGAGGTCGACGGCGGCCTCGATCGTGGGGTTGTAGGCGAAGCCGATCCGGCGGGCCTTCGGCGCACTCACCCGGCGGCTCCCGCGACGTGCTCGATGCGCGTCCCCAGCCACGGCGGGAGCTCCACCGGCGACGGCGCGCCGCCCGGCACGGCCGCCCACAGGAGGAACTCGCGGTTGCCCTCCGGCCCGAGGATCGGGGATGCGATCAGGCCACGCGGCACGAGCCCATGGAGGGCCACGGTCGAGGCGGCTTCGCGGATGACGCGGGCATGCGTGGCGGGATCGCGCACGACGCCGCCGTGGACCTCGCGCCGGCCGGCCTCGAACTGCGGCTTGACCAGGATGACCAGGTCGCCCGGCTGCTCCCGGAACGTCGAGGCGATCGGCCCGACGAGCAGCCGGGTCGAGATGAACGCCACGTCGACGACGGCCAGGGCGATCGGCTCGGGGAGGGACGCGGCCGTCAGGTCGCGAGCGTTGTGCCGCTCCATCGAGACGACCCGGGCCTCGTGGCGCAAGGACTCGGCGAGCTGCCCGCGGCCCACGTCGAGAGCGTAGACGCGGCTCGCGCCGCGCTGCAACAGCACGTCCGTGAAGCCGCCGGTCGAGGCGCCGACGTCGAGGCAGACTCGCCCACCGGGATCGATGCCGAACGCGTCCAGGGCCGCCGCGAGCTTGTGGCCGCCCCGGCTGACGTACGGCTCCGGCGCCGCGACCTCGATCGGCTCGTCCCTCGTGACGAGGTCGCCGGGCTTGCGGTCCGTCCGGGCCGCGTCGCCCACGCCGACCCGCACCTTGCCGCCGAGCAGCAGGGCCTGCGCCCGCGTCCGGCTCGGCGCGAGGCCGGCCTCGACCAGGCGCTGGTCGAGTCGCATCCGGGTCCGGCGCGGCTGTCCCGTCACGGGGCGATGGTGGCACACGGCCCTTCGCCCGGGCTTACCGTTGGGCCATGGCGTTCGTCGCCCCGAAGCTCGTCCTCACGCCCCTGCTGATCGCCTCGGCGAGCCTCGCCGGACGGCGCTGGGGCGCCCTCCTGAGCGGCTGGCTCATCGCCCTGCCGCTCACCTCCGGCCCGATCGCGCTGTTCATCACCCTCGAGCAGGGCTCGACGGCCGGTACCCAGGCGGCCACCGGCGCGCTGGTCGGCGCGGCCGCCCAGGTCGCCTTCGCCGCCGGCTACGTCCTCGCGAGCCGGCGATGGGGCTGGCTGCCGTCCCTGGGGGTCGCCAGCGCGGGCTTCGTGACGGCGACCGTCCTCGTGGCCGTGGTGGTGCCGCCCGATCCGCCGCTGCTGTTCGGGCTGGCCATCGTGACGATCGTCGTCGGATTGGCGTTCCTCCGGACCCGCCGCGTCGACGGCCCGCTCGAGGTCGTCCAGCCGGGGCGTTGGGACATCCCGGCCCGCGCGATCGTGGCCACGACGCTCGTCCTCGGCATCAGCGGCCTCGCGCCGGTCATCGGCGGTCACGCGGCAGGGGTGATCGCGACCTATCCCGTGTACATCAGCGTGCTCACGAGCTTCGCCCATCGGTCGGGCGGCCCTGGGCAGGCACTGTCCGTGGTTCGCGGCCTGCTGCTGGGGCTCCCCGGCTTCTCGACGTTCTTCCTGGTACTCGCGACGTTCTTGCCGTCCATGCCGGTCGTGCCCGCGTTCGGGATCGCCCTGGGCTTCGCGGTGGCCCTCAATCTCGCGATCCTGCTCGCGACGATCCGATTCGCCACGGCGAGACCCCGAATGTCGCCGCGCGACGGCGCGGCCGAAAGGCGCGGGCCCTAGACCGCCCGGGCGTGTTCCCGCGGCGCCATGGGCGCGGACGGCTCCATCCCCAGCGCAGTCGTCGCGGCGCGAACTTGCTCGGTCAGCCCGTCAACGTCGAGGTGCAGGACGCGGCGCAGGTCGCCGACCGCGCCATGATCGACGAACCGGTCGGCCGGGATGCCGACGAGCCGCACGACCGTGTCCCGCAGCGCTGGATCGGTCAGGCGCGCGTCCTCGATCGCCTCGAGGACCGCGCTGCCGAAGCCGCCGCTGACGACGCTCTCCTCGATCGTCACGACGAGTCGCTTGCCCTGGGCCTGGCGCACGATCAGGTCGCGATCGAGGGGCTTCACGAAACGAGCGTTCACGACGCCGACGGACCAGCCGTCCGCGGCCAGGGCCTCGGCCACGTCCATCGCCCGCATGACGATGGGCCCGAAGCCGACCAGGAGGATGTCCGACCCATCCCGCAGGACCTCGCCACGCCCGACCGGGAGGACCGCCGGCTCGACCGCGGGCAGCCCGAACCCCGCGTCACGCGGGTAGTGGAGCGCGAACGGGTGGTCCTGGGCCATGGCCGTGTGGAGGAGCGACCGCAGCTCCTGCTCGTCCTTGGGGCTGGCCACGATCAGGTACGGCAGCTGCCGCTGCGCCGGGATCGTGAACATCCCCTGGTGCGACGTGCCGTCCTCGCCCACGAGCCCGGCGCGGTCCACGGCGAGCAGGACCGGCAGGTCGTTCTGGCAGACGTCGTGGACGGTCTGGTCGAAGGCCCGCTGGAGGAAGGTCGAGTAGATCGCCACGACCGGACGCATGCCCGCGATCGCCAGCCCGGCGGCCATCGTGACCGCGTGCTGCTCGGCGATCCCGACGTCGATGAATCGCTCCGGGTAGGCCGCCTGGAACTTCGAGAGGCCCGTGCCCGTCGGCATCCCGGCGGTGATCGCCACGATCCGGCTGTCCTCCGCGGCAACCGTCACCAGCTCGTTGACGAAGACGGCCGTGTAGTTGGGCGGCTTCCGGGCCGCCGCCGCGGCCGGCGCGACGGCATCGCCATTGGAGCCGGCGCCGTGGGGCGACCCGGGTCGCACCGCCCTGGCCGATGCGGGCGCGGGACCGCCGGTCAGGCTCGGGGTCCGGGCGCCGTCCATGGCATCGACCCGCGGCGCGAGGTCCATCGGCGGCAGGGCCGCGCCATGGAACGACACCTGGTCGGTCTCGGCCGGCCGATAGCCCCGGCCCTTCTGGGTCCGGACGTGGACGATGACCGGCCCCTTGAGCCGGAGGACGCCCCTGAACGTCTCGTCCAGGGCCCGCAGGTCGTGGCCGGGGATGACGCCGATGTAGGTGATCCCGAGGTCCTCGAACAGCTGGCCCGGGCTGGCCAGGTTCACGACCGAGCGGCGCAGCCGCTGGCTCCACATGAGCGCGCCACGCCCGATGAGCGGGATCCGCTCCACGAAGCGGTCGTACACGGACTTGCTGGAGCGCCACGCGCCGCTGAGCTTGATCTTGGAGAGGTAGGTGGAGAACGCCCCGACGGTCGGGCTGATCGACATCTCGTTGTCGTTGAGCACGATCAGCATCTGCGTGCCGCGATGGCCGATGTCGTTGAGGGCCTCGAGGGACAGGCCGGTCATCAGCGCGGCATCGCCCACGACGACGGCGATCCGCTCGGATCCGCGCCGGAGGTCGCGCGCTGCCGCCAGGCCCTCGGCGATGGACAGGCCGGTGCCGGCATGGCCGCCGTCGAAGACGTCGTGCTCGCTCTCCGAGCGGCGCGGGAAGCCACCGATGCCATCGAGCTGGCGCAAGGTCCCGAATCGATCGAGGCGGCCAGTCACGAGCTTGTGGGCGTAGGCCTGGTGCCCCGTGTCCCAGACGATCTTGTCGCGCGGCGAATCGAGCAGGCGATGCAGCGCGATCGTCAGCTCGACGACCCCGAGCGACGAACCGAGGTGGCCGCCGGTCTTGGCGACCGTCGCCACGATCGTCTCCCGGATCTCCGCCGCGAGCGTCGCGAGCTGGGCGTCATCGAGGCCGTGCAGGTCGGCCGGTCCGGTCAGGCGTTCGAGGAGCGTGGCCACGGGTCTCCGAGGGGCTGCGAGGTCGGTGGAGTCTACGCCGCCGCTCAGGGCGCGGCCTTCTGGGCGAGGATCGCCTTCATCCCGAGGATCCGGTCGTACGAAGCCCCGAGCACGTCCCGCGAGATCAGGCCGTTCTGGACGTCGGCAACGAGGGCATTGAAGGCCGCCTTCGTGGAGGCCTCGGTGCCCGTCAGCAGGATCATGTCGGTACCGGCGCGGCAGGCCCGGACGGCGAGGGTCGTCGGGTTGGTGCCCATCGCGCTCCCGATGCCGTTGAGCGAGTCGGTGATCGTGACGCCCTCGAAGCCGAGCTGGCCACGGACGATGCCCGTCGCGATCGCCGTTGACCAGCCGGCCGCGTTGCTCGCATCCCAGGCCGTGTACCAGGCGTTGGACAGCATGATCATCAGCGTGTCGCCGTGGCCGATGGCATATCGGTATGGATCGAGGCCCGGGTCGAGCGTCGCGGCACTGACGGTGATCTTGTCGACGTTCTGGTCGGTGTTCTTGATCGCGTAGCCCAGGCCCGGGAAGTGCTTCATCGTCGGCATGACGCCCGACGACCACAGCCCCTCCGAGAACGCGTTCGCCATCGCGGTGGTGGTCGCGGCGCTCATCGACCACGTCCGGCCCTGCTGGTACATGAACACGCTCGTGGAGCTCGGGACGTCCGCCACGGGGGCGAGGTCATCGTTGATCCCGAGGCCGAGCAGGCCCGAGCCCGTCGCGGCGCCCTGGCTCTCGGCCGTCGAGGTCGATCCCGACGCACCCATGGACGGCACGGATTCGGTCGGCGGGATCCAGGGAATCCGCTTGACCGAGCCACCCTCCTGGTCCGTCGCGATCAGGAGCGTCGGCTGGCCGCCGGCCGCGGCGGCATCTCGGAGCTGCTTGGTCAGCGCGCGGACCTGGCTGGCGGAGCTGATGTTCGAGCCGAACAGGATCACGCCCCCGACCTCGCCCCGCCGGATCCGGCCGAGCAGGTCGGCGCTCGGCGCGAGGCCGGACATGGCGACCATGAGCTTCTGGCCGATGAGCTGGGCCGCGGTCGGCCCAGATGGCGTCGGCGTCGGGCTCGGGGTCGGCTTCACCGTGGGGGCGGGCGTCGCGGTGGGCGCGGGTGTCGCGGTCGGCGCCGGGGTGGCCGGGACGAACGGCGTCGCGCTCGGGCCGTTCGATGGCGGAACGAGCGAGGCGGGGCCGGTCGGGCCTCCAACGGTCGGGCTGGGGCTGGGGGTCGACGTGCACGCCGCCACGACGATGGCGGCGAGGAGCGCGAGTGGTCGCCTCAAGGGATTGGTCTGGCCTCGTACCGGGTGATCAGCGAAACGGATCGCAGCCCCCTGACGGCTGCGCGGCGGTCGGCGTGATGGCAGGCCGCGACGGTAGCGCCGATGCCCGGCGGGCGCTGCCATCGGGTCGACAGCGCCTGGGGCGGCCACGCACGTCCCCGGAGAGGCCGCCTACGGGCGTCCCTCGTGCCGCACGCCATAGCGGAGGTAGACGACGCCCGAGCTGAACGTCCGGCTCTCCAGGAGCTCCAGATCGAGATGCCGCCCGGCCCGCGCGAAGAACGGTGTGCCGCCGCCCTCCAGCACGGGATAGATCCTGATCCGGTACTCGTCGATCAGATCGAGCGCCGCCGCCTCGGCCGCGAGCGTCGCGCCGCCGATCGCGATGTCTCCTGCTCCGGGCTCGGCTCGGAGTCGCGCGATCTCCTCGGCGAGGCTGCCGTCGGCCAGCCGGGCGTGGCCCTGGACCGCGGTCAGCGTGCGCGAGAAGACGACCTTGGGGAGCGGGTTCCAGACGGCGGCCCACTCGCGCTCCATCTCGTCGAACGACGCCGCCTGCGCGGGGTCTTCCCAGTAGAGCATCGTCTCGTAGAGGCGCCGGCCCAGGAGATGCACGTCCACGCCGCGGATCTCGTCGAAGACGACCTGCCAGATCTCGTCGTCCGGCGCCGCGCCGGTGATCTCGCCCGTGGGGCCGGTGATGTAGCCGTCCAGGGACACGCCCATGGCGTATGTCACGCGCCGCATCGGATGGCCCGCCGCATGCACGGGCGACGTCACTCCGTGTCGCGAGCGTCGTCGGGCGCGACGTCGATCGTCGCGAGCGCGCCACCCGCGCGGGAGACCAGCTGCTGGACCTTGAGCTCGGCCTCCGCCAGGAGCCTGGCGCAGCGCTCGTGGAGGGCGACGCCTCGCTCGTACAGCGCGATCGAGCGCTCGAGGGGCAGGCCGCCCGTCTCGAGCTCGGCGACGGTGCGCTGGAGGGCCGCCAGGGCGTCGTCGAACGACAGGCCCTCGATCGGTGCGTCAGTCGTGTCCGCCACCTGGCTCCTCGTCACACTCCGCGCGATCCAGCAGCCGCGAGATTCGCGGTGCCAGCACGACGATACCGAACCCAAGCCCGACCACGGCGGCCAGCGCCGCGACCCCGAGGACCACGACCAGCTCGCCGAGCTGGCTCACGGGGGCCCATCCCGGTCGGCGGTCGCCGGCAGCTCGCCGTGGGCCACGCGGATCCGCAGCCTGGTGCCGGCGGCCGCGTCTGCTGGGTCGCGGACGATCACGTCGTCGGCGGTCCGCCGCACGATCGCGTATCCGCGCTCGAGCGTCGCGCCCGGGCCCAGCACGCCGAGGGCGGCCCCCGCGACGCCCACGGCGGCGCGGCGCTCGGCAACCGTCCGGACCGCCAGCGCCGGCAGCGCGGCGGCGAGGCGATCCTCGATCGTCGCGGCGGTCGCGAGCCCGGACCGAACCGCTCGCGTGGCTCGATCGAGGAGATCGGCGGCCTGCTGGCGAGAGCTCGTCAGGCGGGTCGCGGGGTTCGAGCGCTCCAGGACCCGGCGCTCGCCGTCGACCTGGCGCCGGGCCTCGAGCACCACGCGGGCTCCAGCGGCCCGCATCCGGTCCGCGCCGCGCGCCAGCGCCGCGGCGTACTCCGCGCGATCGGGCACGACGAGCTCGGCGGCCGCCGATGGCGTCGCGGCCCGCACGTCCGCCGCGAAGTCGCTGAGCGTGACATCGATCTCGTGGCCGATGCCGGTCACGAGCGGCACCGCGTGGGCCACGATCGCCCGGACGACCTGCTCGTCGTTGAAGGCCCAGAGGTCCTCCATCGAGCCGCCGCCGCGGGCCAGGATGGTGACCACCGGCGCCTCGGCGGCCCGGTCCGCACCCGCGAGATTCGCCGCGTGGCGCTCGACTCGCCGCAGCGCGCCGACGATGGATGCCGGCGCGCCGTCGCCCTGGACCTGGCACGCGACGAGCACCACGCGGACGAGCGGCCAGCGCCGGGCGAACACGTGGCACACGTCCTTCCAGACCGCGCCGGTCGGCGACGACACGACGGCGACGACGGCTGGCCGCGGCGGGAGCGGCCGCTTCCGCGCCGCGTCGAACAGCCCTTCGGCAGCCAATCGGGCCTTGAGCTGCTCGAACCGGATCGCCAGGTCCCCCATCCCCGACGGCTGGATCGATTCGACGTACAGCTGCAGCGCGCCCTGCGGCTCGTAGATGTCGACCCGGCCATGGACGACGATCCGGAGACCGGTCTGGGGCTGGAACGCCGAGCGCACGCGGTCGTCCCGGAACCACACGCACTGGAGCTGGGCGCGCTCGTCCTTGAGCGCGAAGTAGGCGTGGCCGGCGCTCGAGATCGTGACCCGTCCGACCTCGCCTTCGACCCACAGGTCGCGCAACCGCTCATCGGCTCGGACCGTGCCGGCGATCGCCCGGGCGACCTCGCCGACCGTCAGGACCCGCAGCGTCGCGACGGCGGCCGACTCCGCCGAGCTCTCGTCCGGTGGCCGCAGCACGTCCATGGGGCGATCGTACGGCGCGCCGTTCGGTATCGTCGCCACGTGGTCGACGTGGACACCGCTGCCATCGTGATCACCGCTGTCGCCGCGATCGTCGTGCCGCTCGCGTTCGTCGGGCTGGTCGTCATCGCGGCCATCGCCGTGCGCCGCGGCGCGGTGCTCGGCCCGGTGGCGTTGCGCGGCATCGCCTTCGCCGGCGGGCTGGCCCTCGGCGCGATGCTCGTCGTGGCGGGCGAGGACCTGACACTCGACCTGCCCTTCATCGGCATCGGCGCCGCCATCGCCGTCAACGAGTGGCGGCTCGGTCGGCGCGCGTCCGCCGGCTGGCTCGTGGTGGGCCTGGCGCTCCCGTGGACCCTGCTGTGGGGCGCGTACGCGCTGGCCCTGGTGGCCAGCACACATCGAGATGCCGGCGACGCGGTTCGCCGGTTCGCCATCGGGGCGCTGCCGCTGGCGATCGGGTTGATCGTGGCGGGTCAGGCCGCTGGCGAGGCGAGCGGGCCTCAGGCGGCGCGGGCCCGTGGCTTCGGGGTCGTCGCCCGGGCCATCCGCGAGCCGAGCCGGATCGGGCCATTCCGGCTGCCGGAGCTCGCGGCGGTCATTGCCTGGGCGGCGGTCGGCCTGGGCATCGCGTTCCTGCCCATCGGGGACGCGGCGGTCCGATTCGTCGTCGCGACGGTTGTCGGATCCGCCCTCGCCAGCGAGGCCTACCTCCGGGCGATGGCGCCGGCGTCGCGAGCGGCGATGGAGGCGTTCAGCTGGCTCGGGGAGCAGGGCCTGGCCGAGCTGCGCGGTCTCCGCGCGGGTCGGGTGCCCACCGCACCGGGGTCGGCTCGGGCGTGGCTGCGCCGTCACCCGGCGGTGCCGGCCGAGCCCGGGGCGATCCGGTCGCTCCGGATCGAGGCCCTCCTGCTCGCCGGCCAGGTCGACGAGGCTCGCACGGCGGCCACCGATCAGCCGGCCGGCGACACGCCCGAGGCGCGCTACGTCCGGGCGGCCGATCGCCAGCTCGTGGCCTGGTGGACCGCGTCGCCCGACGCCGCGAACGGAATCACGGTGCTGCAGGACGCCGCGACCGCCATCGCACCCGTCGACGGCGATGCGCGCCTGCGGGCCGAGGTCAGCGTCGCCGCGGCCCAGGTGCGCGATCGCGCGACCCAGCTCGATGCCAGCCCGATCGAGGTCCTGGCGCCGCTCGTCGCCGTTCGCGCACGGCTCGGCGCGAGGGCCGACGGCCTGCTCCGGCGGGTCCTCTGGCGACGGCTGTTCGCCGCGTTCCTCGCGGTGAGCGTGGTGGTCGAGCTGGTCGGCCTCGCGACCGGCCTCGCGGGCCCAGTCTCAGGCGGAGCCGCGCGCCGGAGCGTCGAGCCCCGCGCGGAGGTTGGCTGGTGGGCTGAGAGCCGCGCCCGGGGGCGGGCGGCGCGTGACGCCGCCCCCGACGTCAGACCCGGGTCTGGTACTCGCCCGTCCGCGTGTCGACGCGGACGGTGTCGCCCTCGCCGACGAAGAGCGGCACCTGGAGCGTGAGACCGGTCTCGAGGGTCGCCGGCTTGCGGGCGCCCGAGGC
>DASXQE010000057.1:0-33595 GCA_036493155.1 Candidatus Limnocylindrales bacterium
ACGCCTTTCGACAGGAGGTTGCCGGTCGTGTCCCGGCCCAGGTGGCGGGTGTAGGACGTCAGGTCGAAGAGCTGGTCGGTCGCGCCCAGGACGATCTCGACCTGCTCGACCGAGCTGCGATCACCTTCGAGCCGGTTGTCCACGCGGCTGCGGACGAGCTTCGAGCCGAGCTGGGCGAGCGCCCAGCGGAGGCTGGCGGCCTCGCCGATCGTGGCGTGCCGCTGCTGGAATGCGATCTGGTTCTCGGGCAGGTCCTGGATCGACGCCAGGCGCAGCGACGCGCCGCGCCCGAGGATGACCTCCGACGTGCCGTGGAAGAGGCCCTGCGGCACGGGCTCCCCGGCGGCGCAGCCGATGTCGGGGCCCGCGGCCGTGAGCTCCTCAACGATCTCGGCGGATGCGCCGTCGCCCAGGCTGATCAGCGTTCGTGTCAGGAATGCCCGGCCGGGCGCCGCGGCCGGCCACCGCAGGCTCAGTGGCTCGTGCAGGACGACGCCATCGGCGATCTCGACGTGGAGCCCGGCGGACCAGAAGCCTCGCGCCAGCCACGCCAGCTTGTCGTCGTCTGGCAGGGTCGCCCCGCTCGCCAGGGCCGCGCGCGCGGCCTCGGGCGATCGCGCCAGCCAGGCATCGAACGTCTCGACGACCACACCGGCTGGGACGTCGCCGATCGGGGCGGTCTGGACACCGGCCGGCGCGTCGGTCACGTAGGGCCGGGCGTCGAAGAGGTCGGCCGCCCGGAGGTCGACGTAGGGCGTGTACAGCTGGTTGGCCTCGAGCGGGCGGCCATCGAAGGCCTGCCACGCGGCCAGCCGGTCGTCGCGGAGCCACGCGGGCTCCGAGCGGTCGGCGCCGAGGGCCTCCGCGAGCTCCGGATCGGCGAAGCGGAAGGGCAGGTCCGCGGGCGCCCGGCGCGGGACCCGGGCGGGCCGCTGCGAGGTGTTCGCAATGTCGGAGGCGCCCGCGGGAGCGGTCCGTGCTGGGCCGGTCACGCTATGGTCTCGGGGCTCGAAGGAGCATCGAACATCTAGTGATCTGACCTTTGTTTTGCAGGGGTTGGAGCATCTAGTGATCGGGCCCCTTCGGGCGTTTTCATGCCCGCCTGGTCGCGGTGCTCCCAACGCGGCTCATGGCGCCGCGGGCGCCGCCCGGCCGATCAGCCGAGCGAGCCCTCCATCTCGAGCTTCACGAGGCGGTTGAACTCGATGGCGTACTCCATCGGGAGCTCCTTGGTGAAGACCTCGAGGAAGCCCTGGATCACGAGGTTCTGGGCCTCGTTCTCCGTCAGGCCACGGCTCATCAGGTAGAAGATCTGGTCCTGGGAGATCTTCCCGACGGTGGCCTCGTGGGTCATCGTCGTGTCGTCCTCCTGGATGTCGATGTAGGGATACGTGTCGCTGCGGCTCTGGTCGTCGAGCATCAGGGCGTCGCAGCGGACGCTCGCCACGACCCCGGTCGCGCCCGGCGCGACCTTGAGGTGGCCGCGGTAGGTCGCCCGGCCGCCGTCCTTCGAGACCGACTTGCTGACGATCCGTGACGTCGTGTTCTTGGCCAGGTGGATGGCCTTGGCACCGGTGTCCTGGTGCTGGCCCTTGCCGGCAACCGCGACCGAGATGACCTCGGCCCGGGCGTTCTCGCCGCGGAGGTAGATCGACGGGAACTTGACGGTCTTCCTGGAGCCGGTGTTGGCGTCGACCCATTCGACCGTGGCGTTCTCGTACGCGTGGGCTCGCTTCGTGACGAGGTTGTAGACGTCGTTCGACCAGTTCTGGATGGTCGTGTAGCGGACCTTCGAACCGGGCAGCGCGACGACCTCGACGACGGCCGCATGGAGCGAGTCGGTCGCGTAGATCGGGGCCGTGCAGCCCTCGATGTAGTGGACCTTGGCGCCCTCGTCGACGACGATCAGCGTCCGCTCGAACTGGCCGGTGTTCTCGCCGTTGATCCGGAAGTAGGCCTGCAGCGGCAGCGGCACCTCGACGCCCTTGGGGACGTAGACGAACGACCCGCCCGACCAGACCGCGGTGTTGAGCGCCGAGAACTTGTTGTCCTCCGCCGGCACGACGGTCCCGAAGTACTTCTTGAAGATCTCCGGGTATTCCTTGAGCCCCTGGTCGGTGCCCATGAACACGACGCCGATCTTGGAGAGCTCCTCGCGGACGCTGTGGTAGACGACCTCGGAGTCGTACTGGGCGCCGACGCCGGCGAGGAACTTCCGCTCCGCCTCGGGGATCCCGAGCTTCTCGAACGTCGCCTTGATCTGCTCCGGGACGTCGTCCCAGGACTTCTCTTCGCGCTCGGACGGCTTGCGGTAGTAGATGATCTTGTCGAAGTCGATCTTGTCGAGGCCGTCCGTCCACAGCGGCATCGGGCGCTTCTCGAAGTGCTCGAAGGCTCGCAGGCGGAGGTTGAGCATCCACTCCGGCTCGGCCTTGTAGCTGCTGATCTCCTCGACCGTCGCCCGCGTCAGGCCGCGCTTCGTCTCGTGCAGGTAGACGATGTCGTCGTGGAACGCGTACTGGTCGCGCCGGTCGGCGACGAGCTCGCGGGTGGTCGGCTTGACGGTCGGCGTGGCGGTCGTGGGTTCAGCGGTCAAGAGACGTTCTCCGGATGGCGTGCGGCCGGATCCGAATGCCGGTCGGTGTAATCCCTAGTGGAATTATCGGGATTAGCCGTCCGAGCGTCAACGACGCCACCCTGGCGGCATCGGCCCGGCGGGCGAGCCCGGGTGTGCGAGCATCCGAGGTGCAGTGTTCGATGTCGGCCCGCTGTTCGAGTTCAAGGTCTCCCCGCTCGAGCTGATCGTCCGGGCGACGTTCGTCTACGCGATCTTCCTGATCGCCCTTCGGCTGTCCGGCAAGCGGGAGCTCGGCCAGTTCACGATCTTCGACCTGTCGCTCGTCCTCCTGGCCGCGAACGCGCTCCAGCCGGCGATCACGGGCCCGGATGTCTCGCTGGGCGGCGCGATGGTCATCGTGCTGACGCTGTTCCTGCTGAATCGGGCGGTGGCGATGGCGCGCCACCGATCGCCCCTGCTGCGTCGCATCCTCGACTACGCCCCGACGGTCATCGCCCGGGACGGGCAGTGGGACGACCGCGCCATCGACCGCGAGGACCTCGACCAGCAGGATCTCGAGTCGGCGATTCGCGAGCACGGGCTGGAGACCGTGTCCGAGGTCAAGCTGGCCGTGTTGGAGCACGACGGCTCGATCAGCGTCGTGCCGCTCGAGGGCGAGCGCCTGACGATGCGGTCGCGGCGGCGGCGCTACCGCCACAGGGACGTCGGCGAGACGTGACCGCGCGGCGGTCGAGCGGGATCCTGCTGTTCCGGCGGGGCGAGGCCGGGCTGGAGCTGCTGCTCGCGCATCCCGGCGGGCCGTACTTCCTGCGGAAGGATGCTGGCTCCTGGACGATCCCGAAGGGCCAGCCCGACGGCGAGGACGACCTGTGGGCCGTGGCCGCTCGCGAGTTCGGTGAGGAGACCGGCCACGCCCTGGAGGCCTGCCGGCGCGACGCGACGGAGGCCATCGAGCTGGGCAGCGTGACCCTCGGCAGCGGCAAGGTCGTCCACGGCTGGGCGGTCGAGGGCGAGCTGGACCCGGCGACGCTGGCCTCGAACGAGTTCGAGATCGAGTGGCCGCCTCGCTCCGGCCGGCGCCAGGTGTATCCCGAGGTCGACCGGGCGGCGTGGTTCTCGCCGGACGAGGCCCGCGTCCGGATGCATCCGGCCCAGGCGGCCTTCGTGGATCGGCTCGTGGAGGCGCTCGAGCGCGCGTGACCCGCGCCGCTACCATCGGCCGGCCCATGGCCATCGCGACCGGGATCCCTGCCCGGACCCTCTCGTCCGCGGTCGCCCGGCGATTCCTGGTCCTCCGACACCTGCTCGCGCCGCCGCGCTCGCTGCCCGCGGAGCCCGCCAGCGTGCTGCGCGTCGTCGATCGCCTGGGCTCCCTCCAGTTCGACCCGCTCGAGGTCGCCGGGCGCAACCACGACCTCGTCCTCCTGAGCCGGATCGCGGGCTACCGCCGCGACTGGACCGACCAGTGGCTGTATGGGCCCGACCGCCGGCTGTACGAGACGTACAACAAGGGCCTGTCGATCGTGCCGACCGCCGAGCTGCCGTGGTTCCGGCTCACCTGGGACCGCAACCACGAGGCGCTCCATCGCGAGGGCGAGGCGTTCCACACCCACGCGGCCCTGGTCGAGGAGCTGCTGACGCGGATCCGGGAGCGCGGACCGCTGCTGCCCCGCGAGGTCGGCCCGCGCGAGGCGATCGACTGGTACTGGCGGCCGACGAACCAGGTCCGGGCGATTCTCGAGGGCCTCGCCCAGGCCGGCATCCTGGGGATCGCCCGGCGCGAGGGCAACCTCCGGGTCTATGACCTGGTCGAGCGGCTGTTCCCGCCGGAGCTGCTCGCCGAGCGCCATCCCGAGCACGACCAGCGCCGTCACCGGCTCCTGTCGCGCTACCGCGGCGGCGGGCTGCTGGGGACCGGCGGCCAGGCCGAGCTGTGGATCGGGACGGCGCGCACGGCCGCGGAGCGGGCGGCACTGCGGTCCGAGCTGATCGAGCGCGGCGAGCTGGTCGCGGTCGAGGTCGATGGGGTGAAGGGCCAGCGGTACGTCGTTGCCGACGACGTCCACTTCCTCGATCAGGCGGCTCGAGAGCTGGACGGGCCGGACCCGCTGCGGGCCGGTGGCGCCGACCCGGGCGTGGCCTTCCTGGCGCCGCTCGACCCGCTGGTCTGGGACCGCGACCTGCTGCGACGGCTGTTCGACTTCGACTACCTGTGGGAGGTCTACGTCCCGGCCGCGAAGCGACGCTGGGGCTACTACGTCCTGCCCATCCTCTACGGCGACCGATTCGTCGGCCGGATCGAGCCGCGCATCGAGCGGCGAGCCCGGACCCTGCGCGTGGCCAGCCTGTACTGGGAGGCCGGCTTCGACCCGCTCGAGGACCCCGGGTTCGTGGCGGCGTTCGCGCGCGCGCTCGACGCGCACCGAGCATTCGGCGACTGCAGCCGGGTGGTCCTGCCTCGAACCGCGGCCCATCGAGCGTTCGCCACGGCCGTGCGAGCCGCCATCTAGCGCCACCCAGGGTCACGAGCAACTCGCGGTACCCTTGCGCGCGCCGCACCGCTGCCGCGTCGCCGCCGTGCCGTGCCCCACCCGAATGACGAGGAGCATCCCCATGGCCGAGGTTCGACACGCGAGCGTCGTCTGGAACGGCGGCCTGACCGACGGGTCGGGGATGATCACCTACCTGTCCAGCGGCGTCATCTCGCGCCTGCCGGTCACGTGGGCGTCGCGCACGAGCGCCCACCAGGGCAAGACCAGCCCCGAGGAGCTCCTGGCGGCCTCGCACGCGGCCTGCTTCTCGATGGCCCTGTCATCGCGGCTCGCGAAGAACGGCACGCCGCCGACCCAGCTCGACGTCCGGGCGGACGTGACGCTGGACAACTCGGGCGGCGGCTGGAAGGTCGGCACCTCCAAGCTCACGGTGACCGTCGACGCGCCCGGACTGGATGACGCCACGCTCCAGCGCCTGGCCGAGGACGCCAAGGACAACTGCCCGATCTCGCAGGCCATCAAGGGCAATGTCGAGATCAGCGTCCATGCGAGGCTCGCCGCCGGCTGAGACCGGCCCACCGCCGAGGTTCCCCGCGACCATCGCACTGCAGCCAGGAGTCAACCGCACCGTGTTCAGCCGCTGGGGCGCCTTCGTCTATCGCCGCCGGCGCTGGGTCGCCGGCCTGGCCCTCGTCCTCGCGGCCGTGTTCGGCGTCCTCGCGACCGACACGTCCAGCCGCCTGACGTCCGGCGGCTGGCTCGATCCCAATTCGGAGTCCGCCCAGGTCTCGACGCGGCTGGAACAGGACTTCGGCGCCGGGCGGGCGGCCTTCATCGCCGTGTTCCACGCGACCGACCCCGCGGCCGAGGCGACGTCGCCGGCCTTCCAGGACGCCATTGCCGCGACCCTCGCGAGCGTGCGGACGCAGCCCCACGTGACCGGCGTCGTGGGCTATGCCGAGACCCAGGACAAGCGGTTCATCAGCACCGACGGCCACGCGGCCTACGCCGTCATCAACCTCGATGTCACGGAGGACGGCTCGGTCGCCCTCGTCAAGCCCGTCGAGGCGGCGCTCGCGCCGCCGGCTGGCTACTCGGTGGCCATGACCGGGTTCGGGCCGGTCCAGCTCGACTCGGCCCACATCTCCGAGCAGGACCTCCAGCGCGCCGAGACAGTGTCGCTCCCGATCGCGGCGCTCGTGCTGATCCTGGTGTTCGGGTCGCTCGTGGCGGCGTCGATGCCGCTGCTGGTGGCGGGCCTCTCCATCCCGTCGGCCCTCGGGATCATCGACCTGGTGGCCCGCGAGACCGACATGAGCATCTACGTGCTGAACATCGCGACGATGCTCGGCCTGGCCCTGGCCATCGACTACTCGCTGTTCATCACGAGCCGCTTCCGGGAGGAGCTCGCCCGGGGCCGAACCGTCGAGCAGGCGGTCGAGCGCGCCGTCGGCACGGCCGGCAAGGCGGTCCTGTTCTCCGGCGTGGCGGTCGCGATCGGCCTGTCCGGCCTGCTGTGGTTCCAGGCCACCGGCCTGTCCTCGATCGGCATCGCCGGCTCCATCGTCGTCGGGGTCACCCTCCTCTACGGCCTGACGTTCCTGCCCGCGGTCCTGGGGATGCTGGGGCCGCGGGTCAACGCGCTATCGGTCGACGGGCTGCTCCGCCGGATCGGGCTGCGGCGCGGCGATCGCCCGGTCGGACCGTCCCGCTGGGAGCGCGTCGCCCACGGGGTCATGCGTCGGCCGATCGCCGTCATCGTCCCCGTGCTGGCGCTGCTGCTCACGCTCGGGTCGCCGTTCCTCCACCTCGAGCAGGGCGTGCCCGATGCGACGGTCTACCCCGCCGGGGTCGCGAGCCGCGACGCGTGGGTCGCGCTCCAGACCGAGTTCCGCGCCGGCGAGACCAACCCGATCGTCGTGCTCGTCGACACGACCGCGGCACCGACGGCTCCCGCCTCCATCCGGGCGGTCATGGCCTACACGTCGAGCCTCGCCGCCGTCGACGGCATCGATCGCGTCGAGGGCCCCTTCGACATCACGAACCCGCAGACCGGCCGGCCGATGAGCCCGGACGAGGTCGCCCAGCTGTACGGCGCGCCCGCCGGCTCGCTGCCCTCGGCCGTCGCGGCCGGCCTCGCGAAGCTGCAGGCCACGTACATCCACGGCAGCACGGTCCGGCTCGATGCCGTGAGCCCGCTGCCCTCGACCGCGCCGGCTGGGACCGCCGTCATCCCGCGCCTCCGCGCGATCCCGCTCGCCGATGGGATCGCCAGGGTGCAGGTCGGCGGCGGCGCCGCGATCGGCGAGGACTTCCTCCTCGGCCAGCAGGCCTCGATGCCGTGGGCCGTCGGGACCACGCTGCTCGCGTCGGCCGTGATCCTGTTCCTGCTGTTCGGGTCGCTCGCGATCCCGATCAAGGCCGTGATCATGACGCTGCTGTCGCTGACGGCCAGCTTCGGAGCGCTCGTCTGGATCTTCCAGGACGGCAACCTCTCGAGCGTCCTGGGCTTCGAGCCGCTCGGCTACACGATCGCCGGCAACCCCGTGATCATGTTCGCCACGCTCATCGGGCTGTCGATGGACTACGAGGTCCTGCTGCTGTCACGGGTCCAGGAGGCCTACCGCCGGACGGGCGACAACGCCACGGCGGTTGCTGAAGGCCTGGCGCGCACCGCGGGGGTCATCACCGGCGCGGCCGGGATCATGGTCACCGTCTTCGCCGCGTTCGCCCTGGCCCAGACGATCACGATCAAGAGCATCGGCGTCGGGATGGCGATCGCGGTCGCGCTGGATGCGACGGTCATCCGCGTCCTGCTCGTGCCCGTGACGATGCGCCTGCTCGGTCGCTGGAACTGGTGGGCGCCCGGCTTCCTGGGCCGCGTCGTGAGCCGCCTCGGGTTCAGCCATGTCGAGGACGAGGACGACCTTGTCACGGCGGAGGAAGGCGACGGCGCCTCGGCGCATGGCGTCGGCGCACCCGAACCGGCGTAGCATCCCGGCCGGGAGGAACGTGCCATGAGCGACCAGAACCCGATCCGGGTCTACGGCTGGAACTGGGGCCAGGAGGACAACCGGCCGCAGATTCCGTGGATCGGCGTGTTCCTCGTCATCCTCGGGGGACTGCTCGTCCTCAAGCAGGTGCCCGGCTACTCCAACCTCGGCTCGGGCATCGTCGTCCTCGCGGCGGGCCTGGCGTTCCTCGTGGTCTGGCTCATCCGTCGGTCGACGTTCGCGCTCTACGCCGGCGCGCTCCTGACCGCGGCGGCCGTGCCCGATGTCGTCCAGGGCCTCGATGCGGCCGCGGTCGCCACGGGCTTCGGCACGGTCTGCTACGGCGTCGCGTTCCTGTTCATCGCCCTCGTCCGGGGCGTCACCCGCGGTGGCTGGGGCTGGCAGCTGATCGTGGGCCTGGTGCTGCTCGCCCTGGGCGTCTCCGAGATGGCGGTGCCGAACGTCGAGAGCCTCGCCCTGCCACTGCTGCTGATCGTCCTCGGGTTGGCCCTGCTCGCCCGCCGGCGCTGAGCCCCACCACCCGATCGGGGCGACCCGCCAACCCGTTCCGCTTCGGCGGGCTCAGGCGGGCTCACGCGGGCTCAGGCCGGTTCGCCCAGCCCGGCCAGGACGGCCTCGATCTCGGCCAGCGAGTCGATCGTCGCCACCGCGCCGGCCCCGCGCGCCTGCGCCGCGTGCGCGAAGCCCCATGGTCCGCGTCGCACGTGGATCGCCAGCATGCCCGCAGCCGCCGCGGGCGCGACGTCGTTGTCGACCCGATCGCCGACGTAGGCAATCTGCGCGGGCGGCAGGTCCAGCTCCGTGGCGATCCGCTGGAAGAAGGCCGGATCGGGCTTGGCCACGCCCCACCGGCCCGATGACGCGACGAGCTCGAGCGGCACGTCGATGCCGGACACCATCTGCTCGGTCGTGATCGGCTGGTTGGCGGCCACGCCGAGGCGGTAGCCGGCGGCGTGGAGACGGCGTAGCGCGGGCACCGCATCGGCGTACAGGTCGGCCGCGGTCAGGAAGTACTCGCGACCCATGGCGCGCTGCTGCTGGACCTCGGCTCGAAGGTCGATCCCGGGCTTGACGGTCTCGAAGGCTCGGCGATGGTCCTCGCCGCGCTCGACCACGCCGCCCAGGATCGCGAACAGCGTCAGCCGAGGCACACCGAGCCAATCGGCCCACGTGCCCCAGGCGCGGGTCTCGTCGACCAGCGTCTCGCCGACGTCGAACACGACGGCGGCCGGACGGGACGTCAGGCGCCGGCCCCCGCTCCGGCCCCCGCTCCCGCAGCCGCCGGCGCCGTCGCCGTCGCGGCTCGTGCCGCCGAGGTGACCTGCTCGATGGCGGCGGCCAGCCGCTCCGCCATCGCCTCGAGCTCGGGCTCCGTGACGACGAACGGCGGCCCGAGCACGATCGCGTCGCCGTTGCTGCCATCGGCCATCCCGCTGGCGGCGTAGACCAGCAGCCCGTTGGCCTTCGCCGCTCGGACGACACCCTCGGCGATCCCGGCGCTGCGCGGGAACGGCGCCCGGCTCGCGCGATCGGCCACGAGCTCCAGCCCGGCGAACAGGCCGGTCACGCGAATCTCGCCGACGCGGGGATGGCCCCCGAGGGCTGCATCGAGCAGGGCCCGGAGTCGCTCACCCTTGGCCGCGCTGGCCTCGACCAGCTGCTCGTCCTCCAGGATCCGGAGGACCTCGTTGGCGACCGCCGCGCCGACGACGTGGTGCGAGTACGTGAAGCCGTGGGTGAAGCCGCCGCCAGCCGCGATGGCGTCGTGGACCGGCCCGGAGGCGGCCGCGAAGCCGAACGGCGTGTAGCCCGAGGTGGAGCCCTTGGCCGCCACGAGGATGTCCGGCGCGACTGCCTGGTGGTCGATGCCGAACCATCGACCGGTCCGGCCGAAGCCGGTCATGACCTCGTCGGCGACGAGCAGGACGCCGTGGCGTCGACACACCTCGGCGATCGCCGGCCAGTAGCCATCCGGCGGCGGCACGGCCCCGAGGGTGGCGCCGACGAGCGGCTCGCCGACGAACGCCGCGACCGTGCCGGGCTCGGCGGCCGTGATGGCCCGGTCCAGCTCGTCGGCCAGCTCGGCGGCGGTTCCGAGGGCGTTCGCGCCGGGCTCCCCGGCGCGGTACGGGTAGGCCGCGCTGACGTGGCGGAATCGCCCCAGCCACGCCTCGTACGGCCGGCGAAGCGGCTTGCGGCCGCTGAGGTCCAGCGCGCCGAGCGTGTTGCCGTGGTAGCTGCCCCACCGGGCGAACACGATCCAGCGGTCCGGCTCGCCTCGGGCGAGGTGGTAGGCCCGGGCCATCTTGAGGGCCGTCTCCATGGCCTCCGAGCCGCCGGCCACGGGGTAGATCGCGGGGTCGGCCATCGGCAGGTGGCGGGCGACGGCGGCGGCATACCGCTCCAGCGGCTCGCTCGTGAACGCGCTGCCATGGGCGAAGGCCAGGGTCGCGGCCTGGTTGGCCATGACCTCGCCGATCTCGCGCCGGCCGTGGCCGACGCCCACGACGATCGCGCCGCCCGCCGCGTCGAGATAGGCGTTGCCGTCGGCGTCCCAGATCGTCACGCCCTCGGCGCGGACGGCGACGGGCGGATGCGGATCGTGCGCGCGGGAGAACACCCGACCGGTCATGGGCCCGATTGTAGGAATGCCGTCGGAGGCGGTTCACAACGGCCCGGCGCCCGGCTACCGTACGGCCGCGTGGCGCCTCCCAGACGCGTGTTCGGCTGCCTTGCCGCAGGGCTGCTCGGGCTCGCCCTCGGCGCTCCGGTCCCGACGGCCGTCGCAGCCCCCAGCCCTGGCTGGCCGGGCGGGTCGGACTCCTTCCTGGGCGCGCCGGACCCGTCCCAGCCGGCACCCCGGATCGCGTTCGTGGACGGCTCCGGCTCCGGCGGCTCGACGCTCGCCTGGATGAACGCCAACGGCACGGACGTTCGCGCCATCACGACGCCGCTGCCCAGCCCCGGCGTGGCCACGGACGCCGAGCCGGCGTGGACGCCGGACGCGAGCGTGCTGGCCTTCGTCTCGGACCGCGGCGGGAGCCGGGACCTCTGGACCGTCCAGGCCGACGGTGGCGGGCTCGTCCAGCTGACCGCCGACCCGGGCGATGAGCTGGATCCCGCGTGGTCGCCGGACGGCCTCCACATCGCCTACGCCCGGAGCCGGTCCGCCAAGGGCGGTGCCACGGTGTTCGACATCGTCGTGGCCAACCCCGACGGCTCCGATGCCGTCGCGATCACCACCGCGACCGGCGCCGATCGAGATCCAGCCTGGTCGCCGGACGCCACGCGGCTGGCCTTCGTCCGCGACGGCATCGTGACCCTGATGGACGCGACCGGCGCGAACGTGACGCCGCTGGTCCCGTCGGTCCCCGGAGCCTCTTCGCCGGCGTGGTCGCCAGACGGCACGACGATCGCCTTCGATGCGGTCGCGAACGGCCGCTCGGACGTCCTCGTGGTCCACCCGGACGGCAGTGGCCTCGCAACCCTGACCGGCGCGACCAGCGGTGGCAGCCACCCGTCCTGGGCGCCCGATGGCAAGCGCCTGGTGTACGCGGCCTCGGGGAGCGCCGCGCCGGCCGTCGCCACGATCCTGCCCGATGGCACCTGTCCGGCCACGATCCGGACCGGCACGGCCGGCGAGACCCTCGGCGCGCCGGCTTGGCAGCCCGACGCGCCGCGACCGCTCGGGCTGTCGGTGACCCCGGCCTGCCGCTCGATCCAGCGCGGCTCGCGGACGAGCGCGACGCTGCACCTGGCCCGGAACGGGCTCGCCTCCCCGGTGGACCTGTCGATCGCCGGGCTGCCACCGGGCGCCACCGCCTCGTTCGGCCCCGATCCGGCCTGGTTGACTACCGCGACGCTCGCGATCCAGACGTCGGAATGCGGCACGGCCACGCGGATGGGCACCTTCACCCTCACCGTCACGGGCACCGCCGATGGCGTGACCGCGACGACGACCCTGGTCCTCGTCGTGAGCGACGGCGGACCGCAGGCAACGTCGCCGGTGACCACGCTGCTGACCGGCACGAAGGGCCTGACGACCACGCCCACCAAGACGACGTGGTCGGCCTGCGACCACGAGCCGATCTCGTCCTACGCGCTCGACCGGCGGAGCGGCACCGGCTCCTGGGCCCGGATGACCACGGGCGCCACGACATCGGTCAGCCAGTCGCTCACCGATGGGACGTCGTACGCCTATCGGAGCGGCGCCTCCGACCCGCGCCATCCGATCGGCAGCGCCTGGACGACGGGTCCGACCTTCGCGCCCAAGGTCACCGAGAGCGGCAGCTCGATCGTGCATACGACGGGCACCTGGACGCCGGCCTCGTCGTCGGCCTACTCGAACGGCACGACGCGCTACGCCACCGACGCCGGTGCCTCGATGACCATGACCTTCACCGGGTCGGCCGTGGCCTGGCTCGGCGACGCCGGTCCCGCCCTGGGCGCCGCCCAGGTCTTCATCGACGGCGTCTACAAGGCCAAGCTCACCGAGTACGCCACGACCGCCCAGCCACGTCGGCTCATGTACGCCGCGAACTGGCCGGCCCAGGGCCGCCACACGATCCGGATCGTGACGAGCGGCACCGCCGGCCACCCGCAGGTCGACGTCGATGCGTTCATCACGCTGTACGGCAGCGCGGCCTACGTGCAGGACGGCTACAGCGGGCACATGACGACCGAGTCGCCCGAGAACATCACCTGCGTGTCGGCCAGCGCGTTGACGGCCTCGAACGACAGTTGGGGCATCGCCACGGCCGAGTACTACAGCCACGCGGTGGCTGCGGACTGGTACGACGAGGTCCGCTCGCCGACGGAGGACCTCCACGACCGCTACGACTACACCGGCATCGAGGCCGGGCTCGATCCCCGCGGCTGGGCCTGGCTGCTGTGGGCCCACGCACCGCCGAACCGCGGCTACCACGACTACTGGAGCGCCGACCAGGCCACCGTCGATGGCTGGCTCGTCTCGAACATCCGGGACGCCGGGGAGGCCGCGGGCGCGATCGTGTTCCGGTCGATCCATGCCGTCGACGTGGTGGGCTTCAGCTCGAACATCGACCCGCACAACGGCGCGGCGACCACGAATGGCTTCTTCGTGGTGGACCCGTGGTATCCGAACGCCACCTCGACCTATCCCGATGGCGGCAAGATCGGGCTGGCGCCGGACACCTACCTGACGCTCGCGACCTGGAACGCCTCCTACTTCCTGCCCTACGTCGACAAGCCCTATGAGGCGGTCCACGGGGCCAACCTGTGGCACGGCCAGTTCGTCGCGATCCTGCGGTCCGCGGACGGCACGCCCGAGCCGGACGCCGTCGACGACACGATGCCGGTCCGGTACGGCGCGGCCGGCACGAATGCCGCCACGACCGGCGGCGCGACGGTCGGCGGGTCGACGCTCGCTGATCCCGCCACCGCCGAGGACGGTGCCGCACGGAACGCCGTCCATGCCACCAGCGACGTTCTCGGTGCGGTCCGGGATGGCATCGTCGAGCACGGCCTCCAGCAGGCCGGCACGTTCGCGACGCTCGACCCAGCCGGTCTGCGGATCGGCCGCCGCCTGGTGGTCGCAGGCCTGGGTCCCGACATCCAGCCCTACGAGCTGGCCGAGGTCATGCAGGCCGGGCGCGTGGTGGCCGTGGCGATGCTCCAGCTCGTGGACGGCGGGCTCCGGTTCGCCGGGCTGCAGTCGGCCTACGCCGGCAACGCGATGCGCGACGCGGCGGGTGCGGCCGCGGCCTTCCAGCGAGCCGGCCTCAGCATCCATGGCCTCCACGCCGGCTGGCTGCCCTCGAGCGCCAGCTTCGAGCCCTTCAGCCCGCTGTGGATCGGGACGGACGCTCGCGGAGCGACCCACTACCTTACGCCCGGAGGAACCGTCCTCGAACAGCTCGCCCAGGGCGGCCGCTGACCAAACGCCCAACCGGACAGCGGCACGACAGAGGACGGCGTGGCCCACGAGCGGCCTGGCGCCCTGACGGAAATCACGGGATGGGGTGGAGGGAGCACATGACCGAACGCGCCGTTGCCCAGAGTCGTCGCAGGATCCTGACTGGCGCCGTGGCGGCGACGGGTGCCTGGCTGCTGGGCCAGGCGGCCCGGCCACTCGCGAGCCGGGCGGCAACCAACGACCCGGCCCTGATCGGAGTACTCAACGGCGGCACGAGCACCACGGCGTTCCAAGACACCGACGCGCCGGAGCGAAGTCCGTCGTGGTCACGCCCGGCATCGACCTGACCGGCAGCTCCGCCGTCGTGGCGACTCTCCAGGGCCCTGCGGGCGGGACCACCACCGTCCATCGGGTCATCGTCGACGCCACGAACGACCAGTTCACGATCTACCTGACGGCCAACTCGACCGTCAACGTGAAGGTCGCCTGGCACGTCTTCGGCTAGGCCGCCGCGCGAACTGTCATCGAGGCTCCGGAAGGCTCCGCCCCGAATCAGTAGGATCGAGGGACCGTCCCACGCGCTCCATCTGAATCCAAGGGACGCCTAGCCATTCGGAGGTCTGTCGATGCGTCGACGCCTGCTCTCAACGGCCATCGGCCTGCTGCTCGCCATCGGTGTGGCGGGCACGGCCCTCGCCGACTCATGTGCCAACGTCAGCCGGGCTCCGGCTCCGTGCGGCTTCACCTGCGACCACGTCGTGATCGAAGGCAACTGGGTCTGGCTGCCCAGCCTGGCCAACATCGGCCAGACCGGCCTGCCGCCGTTCTGGGGCTTCCTGCCGCCGGGCGGTCCAGACAGCCAGATGGTTGGCGCGCCGGGCCACGACGGCAATTACCAGAACGGGTTCAGCGCCTCGCTCCTGGGCCACAGCGCGTACTGCCTGAAGGGCGTGAACCAGGACAAGTCCCACGGAGTCGTCAGCGGCTGCGAGTAGCCCCGCACGACGCCACGGCGCAACGCAGAGGGCCCCGGGTGCATGCCCGGGGCCCTCTGGCCGCCCATCGCATTCGGCACCGCGAGACCGACCCTCGGGCACGGCACCGAAGGACGTCGAGCTCGACGGCACGCTCCCGACGCCTCCTCGGGGCCCATCGCGTCGATGGGCGGGAGCCGCCGCGGCGCGCAGCAGATCGGTGAGTCCCGAACAAGTCGGGACCTTCGGCCCTGTCTGTGGAGGGCGCGTCGCTCGACCATCTGGACGCGGTGGGTGCCGGAGGGGACGCCCGGCACCCACCACAACACGCCGCCCAGCGTCCGTTCCCTCGCCTCTCCCTCGGCCCCGGTCCGGGCGCGCACACCCGGACCGGGGCCGTTCCGCGGGCGCGGCAGGTGCCGCACAGTCCGGAGTCCCGCTGGAGCCGCGGGAGCCGCGGGGATCCGCGCGATTGGCGCGGCATCGCCGGCGCCGGATCCGCGAAGAAACGCGGCTAGATCAAGCGGTGGCGGCGCGCGTCGGCCTGGAGCTGGTCACGGAAGCGCGGGTCGGCGATCGCGATCAGCGCGCGGGCGCGTTCCTGGAGCGATCGACCCCATAGCTCGGCGACCCCGAACTCGGTCACGATCGTGCGCGCATGCGCCCGAGTCGTCACCACGCCCGCGCCTTCGTGGAGGTTGACCGCGATCTTCGAATGCCGCCCGTCGGCGGTCGTGGCCGGCAGGGCGATGACGGCTCGGCCCTCGGGCGCCAGCGACGCGCCGCGAACGAAGTCCATCTGGCCGCCGACCCCGGAGTACATCCGGTGGCCGATCGAGTCGGCCACGATCTGGCCCGTCAGGTCGACCTCGATCGCCGAGTTGATCGCGGTCATCCGGCTGAATCCCCGGATGACGTGCGTGTCGTTCGTGAAGTCGACTGACCGCATCTCGACCATGGGGTTGTCGTGGACGAAGCGGTACAGCCGCTGGGTGCCCATGACGAAGGCGGCGACGATCTTGCCGCGGTTGCGCTCCTTGCGGGCGCCGGTCACCGCGCCGGCCTCGACGAGATCGACGACCGCGTCGGTGAACATCTCGGTGTGGACGCCGAGGTCGCGCTTGTCGCGGAGGGCCCCGCACACGGCCGTCGGGATGGCGCCGATCCCCAGCTGGATGGTCGCCCCGTCGGGCACGAGGTCCGCCACGAACTCGCCGATCCGCCGCTCGACGTCGCCCACCTCGGGCATCCGCACGACGTACGGCGGCACGTCCACCTCGACCGCCAGGTCGATGTCGTCGACGTGGATGAAGCTCTCGCCAAGGGTTCGCGGCAGGGCTCGGTTGAACTGGACGACGACGGTCTTCGCCGCCCGAATGGCCGCGTGCATCGCCTCGACGCTCGGGCCGAGCGAGCAGAAGCCGTGCTCGTCGGGCGGCGTGGCGTTGACGAACACGGCATCCAGCGGCAGGAGGCCCGACTCGAACAGGCGCGGCACATCCGACAGGAACACCGGGACGAAGTCGGCCCGGCCCTCGTTGACCGCGGGCCGGGCGTTCGGCCCGATGAACAGCGCTCGATGGCGGAAGTGGCCGGCCATCTCGGGGGCCAGGTGCGGTCCGGGCCCCTCGCAGTGGAGGTGCACGACGCTGACGTCGCGGAGCTCCGGCGCCCGGGCGACGAGGGCGTCGAGCAGGACCGATGGCGTCGCAGCGGCGCACTGCAGGTACAGCTGCTGCCCCGAGCGGATACCGGCGACGGCTTCCGCGGCGCTGACGAGCTTCATGGGACGCGGTTCGGTCGGAGCCGGCAGGTCAGGCCGAGTCGAGGTCGCGGAGCCGATCCGGCCGGTGGCTGATCGCGACGTACGCGCGCTCCAGGTCGAGCCGGCGGAGGCGCGGACCGACGATCGAGACGCGGTCGGCGTCGCCGATCTCGTGGACCACACGGCCGAGGTCGGGCGTGCTGGCGCCGGCGGATCGGACGACGGCGGCGGCTCCGACCGTGGATCCGCCGATCGTGGTCACCACGGCGCGGTCGGCCTCGAGGACGACGATGGCTTCGGTCACGCTGGTCATGGCGAGGTCACTCCCGATCGGACTGGTCATGCCCCCAGCCTGCGCCGGCTCGATGCGTTGGAGATCGGGCCGTTCGGCCTCATGTCACGGGCCGAACGGGGCCCCGCGATCGTTCGCCGCCGAGCTAGCCCCCGCGGCGGTCCAACCCGTGCTTGGCGACGAAGGCCGCGGCCTGGGCCCGCCGCTCGAGGTTGAGCTTGGACAGGATCGAGCTGACGTAGTTCTTGACGGTCTTGTCGGACAGGAAGACCTCGGTCGCGATCTCCTTGTTCGTCTTGCCCTCGGCCACGAGCATCAGGATCTTCTGCTCCTGGGACGTGAGCGCCGAGAGCTCGTTCGTGTCGGCTCCGGTCGCGATCCGTCGAATCCGGTCGAGGACCTTCTCGGTCACCGCGGGGTCGAGCAGCGATTCACCTCGACCGACGCCCTCCAGGGCCGCCACGAGATCGCGTGCCCGGACCTGCTTGAGCAGGTAACCCGAGGCGCCGGCGACGATCGCGGAGAGCACGGCTTCCTCGTCCGGGTACGAGGTCAGCATGACGACCCGCGTCCCGGGGAGCTCCGAACGGATCTCGCGGCAGGCCTCGATCCCGGAGCCATCGGGCAGGCGGACGTCCATGACGACGATGTCCGGCTGGTGGCGGCGCGCCTGCTCCACGGCATCGGCCACGGTGCCGGCCTCGGCGACGACCTGGAAGCCGGCCCGGCGATCGAGCAGCGACACCAGCCCCTGGCGCACGACCTCGTGGTCATCGACGACGAGGAGCCGGAGGATGGGCTCCGGGCCTCCCGACCGGCTGGCGTCGTCGGGGGCCGGCGGGGGCGTTCGAGGTTCCGTCAAGCGCCTGGCTCCTGAGTGGCGAGGGGCAGCCGGACGATGATACGCGTGCCGGTACCGGCTCCCGTCTCGATCGTCAGGGTGCCAGCCAGGGCCGCGGCGCGGTTTCGCAGGTTCGCGAGGCCGAAGTGCCCGCTGCCGAGCCGCTGATCGGGATCGAAGCCCACGCCGTCATCTTCGATGCGCAGGACGGCCTCGTCGCCGACGAGCTCGAGGGCCAGCGAGGCCCGTCGCGCGCCGCTGTGGCGAGCGACATTGCTCATCGCCTCCCGGGCGATCTGGACGAGCTCGTGAGCCGCCTCGGGCGACAGGCGCATGTCCAGCGCCGACGCTCCGGCGAGGTCGACGGCCAGCTCGACCTGCGAATCCGCCACGAGCTCGTCGGCCATCGCCTGGAGCGCACCCCGGAGGCCGCCACCCGTCTCCGGACCGAGGCCGACGATGAACGTCCGGATGTCGCCGATGGTCGTGTGCAGCCGGTCGATCGCGCGGTCGACGACAGCCGCGGCCTCTGCGCCGTCGGCGGCGATGAGCTCGGGCACGTCCTCGAGCGACAAGGTCACCGCATAGATGCTCTGGATGATCCCGTCGTGCAGGTCGCGGCTGATCCGGAGCCGCTCGTCGACGATGGCCAGCTGCCGCAGGTCATGGTGCAGGCGGGCGTTCTGGATCGCGATGCCGGCATGGAGCGCGAACATCTCGACGAGGTCCTCGTCCTCCTGGCCGAACGTCTGGGCCCCGTCCTTCTCGGTGAGATAGAAGTTCCCGACGATCGTCCCGCCAGCCCGGATCGGCACGCCCAGCAGCGAGTGCATCGGCGGGTGGAACGGCGGGAAGCCGTAGGACTCGGCGTGGCGAGCGATGTCCGGGATCCGCAGGGTGGCGCCGTCGCGGATGATCGTGCCGAGGAGGCCGTGGCCCTGCGGCAGTGGTCCGATCTGGCGACGCAGCTCGGCGCTGATCCCGCTGGTGATGAAGCGCTCGATGCGGCCATCCCCGTCGAACGTCCCGAGGGCGGCGTACCGCGCCCCGACGAGGCCACGGACCGTGTCCACGATCAGCTGCAGGACACGATCGAGATCGAGCTCACCGGCGATGGCGCGGGTCGCGCGGTCGAGCGCGAGGAGCGTCTCCTCGGTCTTCACGAGCGAGAGCCTACCGTGTGCCGCCGCGGACAAGCGGCCCGCCCGGTTGGGGCCGAAGGGCACTGCCGCTGCCTCGACCCCGCGGACCAGCATCGACGCCATGCTCACCGAACCCCTGCCCGCCGATGGCCCTTGCTCGGAGCGGCGCCCGTCGGGGGCGATCCGGTCGATCCTCCTCGCGACCGACCTGTCGGCCGCGTCGACGAGTGCCGCGGCGCAGGCTCTCGACCTCGCCCACGACCTCGGCGCCGGCGTCCTGATCATGAGTGTCATCGATCGGTCGCCGGTCTCGCGCGACACGCCACGCCGGATCGACCAGGTCCGGCTGGAGCGCGAGCTCGCGGCGCAGGACGTCGTGATCCGCGGCCGGGCTCGCGGCGTGCCGGTCCGCTTCCTGATCTGGCAGGGCTCGCCCGGCGAGGCGATCGTCGAGGTCGCGCGCAGCGAGCAGGTGGATCTCGTCGTGGTCGGCAGCCACGGGCGCGGCCCGGTCGGGCGGATGCTCAGCGGCAGCGTGTCCGAGCACGTCGTGCGGAACGCGCCCTGCCCGGTCCTCGTCGTCCGGGCCTGATCGCCCGGGCCATTCGGACCCTCGGTCCCGGCCGAATCGGGCCGAGCGGCACATGGGACCCGCCCCCGCTCCGACCTACGGTCTCACCAGACACGAAGCACGGCGGCACTGGTCGCCGGCAGTGATCGGAGGCATGGACGAATGATCAGCAAGGGCAAGGGCCTCGCGATCGTCCGGATCGCACTCGGCTCGGGCTTCCTCTTCGCGGGCCTGGAGAAGCTCCTGGACTTCGCGGGGACCGGCAAGGCCTTCTCCGCCGCGGGCTTCCTGAAGTTCGCGACCGGTGGCGCCTGGCTGGCATCGGACCCCAAGGCGGTCGTCAACCCGACGCATGACCTGTGGGTGTCCCTCGCGGGCAACGCCGGCGCCGTCAGCGCCATCAATGTCCTCGTCGTCGCCGGCGAGATCGGCATCGGCCTCGCGCTGGTGCTCGGCCTGGCGACCCGCTTCGCGGGCGTCATGGGCTTCGCGATGATGAGCCTCTTCTACGTCGCCAACTGGAGCTTCGCGAACGGCCCGTTCAACGAGCAGTTCATGTACGGGATCGTCGCCCTCTACCTGGCCTACGCCGCGGCTGGCGAGACCTGGGGCCTCGACGGGATCATCGAGCGTGCCACGCCGATCATCCAGCGTGCACCGGCCCTGCGGTTTGTCCTCGGCTGATCGTCCAGCCTCCCAAGGCGGCGGCTCCATCGGAGCCGCCGCCTTTTTTCGTGTCCCACGCGTCCCGGGCCCCGCCCCCGTGGTTCGAGGCGGCCGTGGCGGCCGTGCTCAGCGCGTGTAGGCGCCGCCCGGATCGAGCTCCTCGCGGATGAGCCGCAGCTCAGCCGAGGTCGGGGCCGGCGTCGTGGCCAGGCTGGCGGCCAGCTTCGGCTCCCAGCCGACGGTCGCGCGGACCTCCGCGAGGGTCACGCCGGGGTGGAGCGACTCCACGAACAGCTCCCCGGTCTCGTCGAACCGCCACAGCGCGAGGTCGGTGACGACCACCGACGGTCCGCGCCCCAGCCAGCCCTGCTCGCGCCGGATCCGCTCGGACTGCTCGGCCCCGCCGAGGTTGCCGGGCGAGGTCCGGAAGTCGATCCGCTCGACGAACGACCGGGCGGACTGCCGCATGATCACGAAGACCTGGCGCGCGTTGATCGCGATCTCGCAGGCCCCGCCGCTGCCCGGGAGGCGGGCCTTCGGCGCGTCGTAGGGCCCGATGACCGTCGAGTTGAGATTGCCGAAGCGATCGATCTGCGCGGCGCCCAGGAACCCGACGTCGATGAGCCCGCCCTGCAGGTAGAAGGCGAAGAGCTCGTGCATCGACGTCACCGCGGTCGCCCCGGTCACGATGGTCGGATCGCCGATGCTCAGCGGCAGGCGGGCCGGCTTCGCCCCGAACACCCCCGACTCGTAGACGAGCTCGATGTCGGGCGCGACGGTCCGTTGGGCGAGGTTGACCGCGATGTTCGGCAGGCCAACCCCCACGAAGCAGACCCGCTGGCCGGCCAGCTCGCGCGCGGCGGCCACGATCATCATCTCGTTCTTCGTGAACGTCGCCTCGGTCACGGATAGGTCCCGTAGTCGACCGAGCCGGACGGCGCTCGGCCGGGTCGGAGGGCGGCCACCCGCGCGGCACCGAGCTTCTCGACGTAGGCCGCGCGGCCGTCGAGCCCATACACCCACTCGTCCAGCCAGGCCGCGAGGGCGGCCTCGTCCTTGGTGATCGGATCCCAATCGAGGTAGAAGCGGTTGTCGCGGTCGTACGCGCCCTGGACATACGAGGGGTGGGCGCCGAACGGCTCGACCACTACGGCATCGACGATGAGGCCCGGGATGACCGTCCGATTGGGATCGGCCCGGATGACCGCTTCGTCGACCAGCTCCTCGGCGACGACGATGACGCGCTCGGCCGCGAAGGCGGCTTCCTTCTGGCAGCCGAGCAGGCCCCAGATCTGGGTGTTGCCGGCCGCGTCGGCGCGCTGGGCGTGGACGATCGAAACGTCCGGCTGGAGCGGCGGCACCGCGTACACCTTGCCGTTGCCGAACGGCGAGTCGATCTCCCGGATGCGGGCATTGACCTTCGGCAGGTCGCTCTCGAAATACGAGCGCAGCGGGTAGAACGGCAGCTTGGCGGCGCCGGCCGTATACCGCCCGACCATCCCGAAGTGGCTGTACTCCTCGAGCTCCAGCCGATCGGGCCCGTCGCCCTCGGCTCGCCGCCTGATCGCGCCCAGCGTCCCCACCCCGGGATTGCCGAGCCACGAGAAGATCAGCTTCCGGGCGCAGCCGGCCGCGATCATCTGGTCGTAGATGAGGTCCGGCGTCATGCGGGCCAGGGTCAGGTCGCGCCGACGCTGGCGGATGATCTCGTGGCCCGCGGCGAACGAGATCAGGTGGGTGAAGCCCTCGATCGCGACGGTGTCGCCGTCACGGACGAGCTCGGCGACCGCGTCGCGCATCGTCGCGACCTTGCTCGTGGCCATCGCGCTCAGTATCGGTCGGCGGCGCCGCGCCGGTCGGACGCGATGCGCAGCGGTCCGACGCCCGGTCCGAACGCGGGCCTAGGCGTCCACCTCGCCATCGGGATGGAGGGCGCCGGCGGCACGAGCCTCGGCCATCGCCGTGCCGTCCTCCGAGGCGACGGCCTCGCAGGCCTCGCCGAACAGGCGCATGCCCGTCGCCATCTCCGCGGCGGTGACGGTCAGCGGCGGACACAGCCGGACGGTCTGCTTGCCGCACTCGAGGACCAGCAGCCCGCGCTCGAAGGCCGCGTACTGGACGGCCTCGGCATGCTCCGGAGAGTCGAACTCCACGCCGATCATGAGGCCCATCCCGCGAACGTCCGTGACGAACCCGGGCAGCCGCACCTGGAGGTCGCGCAACGCGGCCAGCGCCTCGGCGCCGCGCGCCGCGGCGTTGTCCACGAGGCCGCCGCCCAGGAGCTCGATCGTGGCGAGGGCCGCCGCGCAGGCGACCGGGTTGCCGCCGTAGGTCGAGCCATGGGCCCCGACCGACCACGATTCCATGATCTCGGCCCGGGCGACCATCGCGCCCAGCGGCATCCCGGACGCGATGCCCTTGGCCGTCAGCAGGATGTCCGGCTCGACGCCCCAGTGCTCGACCGCCCACATCTTCCCGGTCCGGCCCGTGCCGGACTGGATCTCGTCGGCGACCAGCAGGATGCCGTGCCGGGTGCAGAGCTCGCGGAGACCCTCGAGGAAGCCGTCCTCGGGGACGATGTAGCCGCCCTCGCCCTGGATCGGCTCGACGATCACCGCCGCGACCTCGTTCGCGGGCACGAGGCGCTCGAACAGCACCTCGTCGAACCAGCGCAGGTCGGCAACCTTCCCGAACGGGGCGTGGTAGATCCCCGGCAGCAGCGGCCCGAAGCCGGCGTGGTACTTGGCCTTCGAGGCCGTCAGGCTCACCGAGCCGTAGGTCCGGCCGTGGAAGCCGCCGAGGAACGCGACGATGTACGGCCGCCCGGTGGCCAGGCGCGACAGCTTCATCGCCGCCTCGACCATCTCGGTCCCCGAGTTGCCGAGGTAGGTCCGGAGCTTGCCGGACATCGGGGCGATGTCGGCGATGGCCTTGGCGGTCTCGGCGTAGATCGGCAGGTAGAAGTCCGACGCGGAGTAATGGAGCAGCTCGCTGGCCTGCTCCTTGATCGCCGCGACGACCCGCGGGTGGGCATGGCCGGTCGAGTTGACCGCGATCCCGGCGGCGAAGTCGAGGAAGACGTTGCCGTCGATGTCCTCGATCGCGAGACCTTCCCCCCGGACCGGCACGAGCGGATAGGCCCGCGGCAGGCTGGGCGAGGTCCACGTCTCGTCGAACGTCACGTGGGCCTTGGCCTTGGGACCGGGGATGGCCGTCACGAGGTCGGGGACGGGCCGGTCGGCCAGGCGGCGGGACGTTCGATCGAGCAGCTCGGTGGAGGGCGCCACGGATACCTCGGGATGCATACGGTTTATGCAGGTTGGATAGTGAGTCTAGCAGTCCGACTGGGCCGTCAGCGGCCCCTGTCCCGCCACCGCAGGCCCTAGGCTAGGGCCATGCATCCACCCGAGCGGGGCTTCGGCAAGCCTCCGCGAACGTCCCAGGACGATCCGGCCACCGGCGGCGCACGGCCGCTGCTCCAGGGCCATCTGAAGCGCCGGACCAAGGCCGTCGAGCCGCGGCCATCGCCGTCGGCGACGGACGCCCCATCATCGACGGAGCCCGCACCGGCGACGGAGACCGCACCGGCGAAGGACGCTGCCCCGGCGAAGCCCGCGCGGCGCCGGCGAAGCGGCTAGAGCGCCTCGACCGGCTCGATCTGGAAATACACCCCTTCCGACCGGATGTGCCCGCGTGCCAGGCGGTAGACGAGATTGCCGGGGAAGACGTGCTGGCCGGTGCTCCCGATCGCGCGCTCGCGCAGCTCGCCTGCCCGCAGGCGCGTCGCCCGGATCGCGATCGCGCCGGGCCATCGCAGCGACAGCTCCGCGGTGCCGGCCGCCTCGAGATTGCGCGTCCAGGCCACGTCGCCATTCGGGTGACCCAGGAACCACCGGCCGTCGTCACGGAGCAGGCCGAGGAGGACGGGACGCGGCCGTCCAGTTCGCCGGCCGATGACCCGCAGCTCGACGATGTTTCCCAGGCCGTACGAGCGCCACCACGGCCGCACGATCGGATCCACCAGCCGGATGAGCCCGTACTGGAGGCGGAGGTAGCCGTGCCACGCCCGCGAGCCCGCCACGGCAGGCACTGTAGCGATACGGGTCGCCGCCGCGCCTGATCAGGCCGCCTCGGGAGGCCAGCCGGGTCCCATCCAGGCAAACAGCTGCGCCGCCTCGACTCGGATGTAGGCGCCGCGGCCCTCGCGCCGCAGGACGTCCCACCAAGGCGCCGCATGGACCGCGTCGACGTCGTCGAATGCCTCGTCCTCGGCGGCGACCACGTGCCCGGTCCCGTGGGCGATGACCGCACCGACGTTGCTGCCAGCGCGCGCCATCGGTCGGATGACGAAGAGCCGATCACGCCGCCAGGAGCCACTCGAGGATCTCGCGCCAGTGCCGGACCGGCACGCTGTGCCCGTCGTGCGGTTCGATGACGAGCTCGGCCCCGGGGATCGCCCGACCGAGGTACTCCGAATCGGCGCGCCGGCCAATGCGATCTCCCGCGCCGAACCAGACCTTGGTCGGACACGCGACCGCGGAAAGCGCAAAGCCCCACGGTCGTGACAGCGCAATCGAATCGTCGACCCAGCCCGCGGCTCCCTGGCGCGCGCCGTGGCGGAACATCTCGAGCAACGCGGCCCGCTGCTCGGGTGCCTGGAACAGCGCCGCATCCGGGTTCGCGGCGGCCTCCGCCTCGCTCGGCGGCGCATCCCGCCACGGCACGATCGACTCCGGATCGTCGGCATAGAACTGGGCCCGCTGGAGCGCCTGTCTCCGGGCCGCCGCTGGATCCGCGCGCGTCAGGGCGATGCGTTCCTGCCGTTCGCGCGGCATCGCCGCCAAGCCGCCCCCGACCTCGTCAATCGGGGCGTCGCCGGCCAGCAGCGCGAGCGCTGTCACGACCCGCGGGAGGGCCACGGCGCACGCGATGGCGAACGGTGCGCCGCTCGACCAGCCGGCCACGGGCACCGCATCGATGGCGAGATCCTGGAGCAGGACCGCGAGGTCGCTCGGCCAGTCGGCGAGCGTTCGACCGGGCAGCGGATCGGAATGCCCGTACCCGGGCCGATCGACCGAGATCAGCCGGACGCCCAGATCCATCGTCGCATCGACGTCGGGGCAGTAGTGGCTCGAGCCCGGCATCCCCTCGAGGAGCACGACTGGCCGGCCGTCGGGCGGGCCCCACTCCGACCACGCCACGCGCCGACCGGCGCCGAGGCTGACGTGGCCCTCGCGCTGGGGCAGGCCGCTCATGGCGAGGCGGGCCACAGCCGCTCCCGGTCGGGTGGAGGTTGCGGTCGGAGCCGGTCCGCGTCAGTCGACGACGGTGTGGCTCTGCTCCCGCATGAACTGCGCGACGTAGTACATCGACAGGCCCGACTTCCCGGTCGAGCCCGAGCCCTTCCAGCCGCCGAACGCCTGGACGCCCGGCCACGCTCCCGTCGTCGCGCCGGCCCGGCGGTTGACGTACAGGACGCCCGCCTGGACCTCGTCGAGGAACCGATCCACTTCCGCCGGATCCTCGCTGTAGACGCCGGCGGTCAGGCCATAGATCGAGTCGTTCGAGAGGCGCAGGGCCTCGTCCAGCGAGTCGACCGGCGCGACCGCCGTGAACGGCACGAACAGCTCGTCCTGGAACAGGCGGTGCGACGCCGGGAGATTGCCGACGACGGTCGGCTCCACGTAGTGGCCGCGGGCCAGGGCGCCGTCGGACAGGTGCTCGCCACCGGTGAAGACCGTGCCGTCCTTGCGGGCATCGGCGACGGCCTTGGTGTACTTGGCGACGGCACGGTCGTCGACCACCGGCCCGAGCCAGTTCTCGCGCTTGATCGGGTCGCCGACGGTCAGCTGCTCGGTCTTCGCGACCAGCAGCTTGATCAGCTCGTCGTGGACCGGCCGCTCGACGTAGACCCGCGAGTTGGCGGAACACTTCTGGCCGCCGAACCCGAAGGCCGAGCGCATGATCCCCTCGGCCGCCTCCTCGAGGTCGGCCTTGCGGGACACGATCGCGGGGTTCTTGCCACCCATCTCGATGATGCACGGCCGGGGCCACTGGCTCGAGAACGAGCGGTACAGCGCGAAGCCGACTTCATACGAGCCGGTGAACGCCAGGCCATCGATGCCGGGGTTCTTCTGGAGCTCGTCGCCGACGGTGTCGCCGGGGCCCATGACGAGGTTGACGACGCCCTTCGGGACGCCGGCGTCCTCGAGCGCGTGGATCAGGTTCACGCCGCTGAGGGGCGCCGCGCTCGCGGGCTTGAAGACGACGCCGTTGCCGGCGAGCAGCGCGGCACCGACCGGGCCGGCCGCGAGGGCCATCGGGAAGTTGAACGGCGAGATGATCGCGAAGACCCCGTGCGGCCGCAGGATCGAGCGGGTGTGGACGGTCGCGTCGCCGAGGTTGTCCATGGCGTGGTCATAGCCGACATTGTCATGGACGACCTTGGCGTAGTAGCGCAGGAGGTCGGCCGCCTCTTCGACCTCGCCGAGGGCCTCGAGCCGGCTCTTGCCGACCTCGTAGGCCATGTCGGCGCTGTAGACCATCTGGCGCTCGGAGATCAGGTCGCCGGCGCGGGTGATGATCTCGGCCCGCTCCTGCCACGGCCGGCGCCGCCACTCGACCTGGGCCTTCCGGGCCGCGGCGATCGCGCGCTGGACATCGCCACGGTCGCCCTTCGCGAACGTCCCGACCTTGATCTCGCTGTCGATCGGCGAGAGGACCTCGAACCAGCCTGCCGAGCCATCGACCCACTGGCCATCGATGTAGTTCTGGTACCGGCCGCCGAGCTTGGCCCTCGACTGCTCGACGCCCGCCTCGTAGAGCGCGTGCAGCTCGTCGTTGTCGTTGCGGAGGGTCGCGTACGTGATCTTGATGCGGGGCTTGGTGGCTTCGGCGGTCATCTCGGGCTCCGTCAGGTGGCGACGCGCGCCGTGGGGTGAGCGGCGCTCGCGTGCCGCGGGTCGATGATCGGGCGAGTTTACGTCTCAGGCCCCGTGGGCATGAAGAAGGCCGCCCGTTGCCGGGCGGCCTTCGTTCCTTCGGAGAGGCGGATCAGCAGGCTGGCAGCGTCTGCCACCCTCCCGTGGGCTGACTGATCTCACCTGAGGCGACCGACACGTCGTGGTAGCTCACGCCTCCGACCACCGTCAGCGAATCCAGCGGCGGAAACAGGGATGCATCGGTCGTGAGGGACTTGATGCTGCCGTGGTGCTCCGTGTGGGGCAGCGGGAGGCCGACGCCGGCGCCGCCATCCGCCGTGGTGAACCCGAAGCCGTACGCGTCCGCGTTGACGCCCGACCACGTGAACGTCATGGAGATGTTCGTGCCGTCCCAGCACGCGGTCAGCATGGAGTTGGCGCTCGGCTTCGCGGCGTCTGCCGTACCGGCTGCTCCGACAAGGAGCAAAGACGCCGTGACCATGGCGACAGCGCCCGCGCGACGAATGTTGGGCGTGGTGCGACCTCGATACCCGTGTCGTTCCCCGGTCGCGAGAGGGTAGCGAGTCAGGAGCTTGCCGGAAGCGCTCCAACCACCTCGGCCAGGTCCGCGGCGATGCCGTCCGGCTTCGAGCGGCCGATCTGACCGAGGGCCGTCGCTCGATCGTGCTTGCCGCTCAAGACGAGGATGCCTCGCAACCCGGCTCGGCGGGCCGCGGCGACATCCGCGCGCGGGTCGTCCCCGACCATCACGACGTCGTGGCTGCGGAGGCCTGGCTCGCCACGCGTCGCGACGTCGGCTCGCAGCTCGGCCACGGCCTCGCGGAACACGACGGGCGAGGGCTTGCCGCAGATCGTGGCCTTGCGCTCCAGCGCGTACTCGAGCCCGGCGACGACCGAGCCGGCATCGAGCGTCGGGCCACGCGGCGTGATCCACCACGGGTTGCGGTGCATGGCCACGAAGTCGGCGCCCGCGCGGAGGTGGCGGAAGGCGACGTCCTGGTTCCGGAAGGACAGGTCGTCGCCGGCATCCCCGATGACGACGGCCGCGACATGGGCCCCGTCCGCGTCCGCCTCATCGGGCGTCACGACCTGCTGACCGGCCCATTCCCGCAGCGCGTCGCGGCCGGCGAGGACGAGCAGCGGCTGGCCGGCATGGTGGCGAGCGGTGTACGCGGCCGCCGCGGACGCGGCAGTGATGATCAGCTCGGGCTGGGCCGGCAGCCCGGTTGCCTGGGCGAACTGGGCCGCGAGCGAATCACGGTGGGTCATCGAGTAGTTCGTGACTACCCGGTACGGGATCGCCCGATCGCGAAGGGTCTCCAGCGCGGCGACGGATCCATCGATCGGCTTCCCACGGAACATCAGGACGCCGTCGGCATCGAGGACGAACGCCCGGACCCCATCGAGGGCCTGCGCGAGCGCGGTTGGCATCGCGCCGGATGGTAGGCTCCACCGCCTGATGGGCCTCCTCGATGGCAAGCGGGCGCTGGTCTTCGGCGTCGCGAACGATCACTCGATCGCGTGGGGCATCGCCAAGGCGATGCACGACGAAGGCGCCGTCGTCGGGTTCTCGTCGGTCGAGATGCTCCTCGACAAGCGCGTGAGGCCGCTCGCCGAATCGATCGGGTCGACGTTCGTCGAGCCGTGCGACGTCCAGTCGGACGAGCAGATCCGCGGCGTCATGGCGAAGTGGCGCGCGGCCCACGGCGAGATCGACGTCCTGGTCCATGCCCTGGCGTTCGCGAAGCGCGAGGACCTCGACGGCCAGTTCGTCGACACGTCGCGCGAAGGCTTCGCCCTGGCCCTCGATGTGTCGGCCTATTCGCTCGTGGCGCTCGTGCGAGAGGCCCGGCCGCTCCTCCACCGCGGCTCGTCGATCATGACCCTGACCTACTACGGCGCCGAGAAGGTCGTGAGCCACTACAACGTCATGGGCGTCGCCAAGGCGGCCCTCGAGGCCAGCGTCCGGTACCTCGCCGCGGACCTCGGTCCGGAGGGCGTCCGGGTGAACGCGATCTCGGCGGGTCCGGTCCGGACGCTTGCTGCGGCCGGCATCTCCGGGTTCAAGAAGATGTACGGGAGCTTTGCCGAGGTCGCGCCGCTGCGCTCGAACATCACCATCGAGGACGTCGGCAAGACCGGCCTGTACCTCGCGTCGGACCTGTCCAGCGCCGTCACCGGCGAGGTCGTCTACGTCGACGGCGGCTTCAGCGTCCTGGGGGTTCCGCTGGCCGAGGGCTGACCAGCCCTACCCCGGCGCCACGGGGCCGTGGCGCGTCCGCGTCAGGCAGCCACGACCCGGTTGCGACCCGAGGCCTTGGCCATCGCCAGGCCGACGTCGGCCCGCTCCAGGAGCTGGGCGATCGCCACCTCGGACGGCTCCAGCGCCGAACAGCCGGCCGACACGGAGCTGCCGATTGCGGTCCCATCGGGCAGGTCGAACTGGAGCCCCTCGAACGCCGCGCGGATGTCGTCAGCGAGCTGGACCGCGCCATCGAGGGTCGCTCCCTCGAGGATGACCACGAACTCCTCGCCACCGAAGCGGGCGGCGAGGTCGCTGTCCCGGACCCGGCCGCGGACGACGTCGGCAAACGCCCGCAGGACGCGGTCGCCCACCTGGTGGCCATACAGCTTGTTCATCTGGCCGAAGTGGTCGAGGTCGAAGATGACCGCGGCGACCTTGCGCCGGTCGCGCTCCGGCTGGCGCCGCCGGGCCGCGTCGGCGCGCGCGATCGTGGCGTCGAAGTGCCGCCGATTGGCGAGGCCCGTGAGGGCATCGGTCACCGCGGCCACCTCGGTGACGTGATGGAGCTCGGCGTTGACGATGGCCAGTGCGACCTGGCCGGCCAGGAGCGACGCGACCTCCTGCTCCTGCTCGGAGAACGGCCGCTCGAGGTTCTCACGGACCCAGGTCAGGGCCCCGATGACGGTCTCCTCGACCCGAAGGGGCGCGCTCATCGCGGCGAGGGCGTCGGCCATCCGGATGTTGCGGATGGCCCTCGGCCGGTCGGCTCGCTCCTGCCGGTCCACGACGACCACGCGGCCCTCCGACAGGGCCCGCCCCGAGACGCCTTCGCCTGGCTGGACGACGACGCCCTGGATGCTCGGGTCGCCGCCTTCGACCTGGGCGATGCGGAACTCGCCACTGGCCGGGTCCCGGACGATGACCGTCAGCATCTCGGCCGCGATGACGCGCGCGGCCCCGGCGGCCACGTGGCGGGTGACGGTTTCGGGATCGAGGCTGCCGCCGAGCGTGTGGGAGAAGCCGACGAACGCATCCATGAGCGCGGCCCGCTCCGTGAGCTTCTGGCGCTCGCGTCCAAGGGCCAGCGAGACGCCGAGGCGGTCGGCCACGATCTTCATCGTCGCGTAGTCGTCCTCGTCGAGGCGGCGCGGGCCGGGCATCTCGATGTTGACCACGCCGAGGAGATCGCCCTGGCCGAGCATCGGCACGCTGATCTCGCCGACGATGGCGTCGCTGGCGGCGACGTAGTCCGGATCGAGCGTGACGTCAGGCAGGAAGACGGGCTCGCGGGTCCGCGCGACCCGCCCGATCACGCCCTTGTCCGTCGGGAACGACTCGATCGGCGTGGCGTAGTTGCGCTGCGCGCCGAGCTGGAGGGCGCGGCCGTCCCACGTGTAGATCGATGGGAACTGGTAGCCGAACACCTCGTCGAGCAGCCCGACGACGCCGTCGAGCGCCGCGGGCGTGGGGCCCTCCCGCGCGAGGATCTCGCCGACCCGCTCCACGGCCGTCAGCTGGCGGGACCGACGGCGCTGGAGCGTCTGGGCGTGGCGGAGCCGGTCTCGGGATCGCTGCAGCGTGCTGACGACCCGGCGCGTGCCGACGGTCGTGACGATCGCCGCGAACGACCAGGCGATCAGGCGCTGCGACAGGTCGAGGCTGTGCTCGCCCATGACGTAGCCCGGCAGGAACGCCAGGATGAGCGCCCCGACGACGAGCCAGCCGGCCCGCTCGTCCTGGGCGGCGGCCAGGGCCACGACCGGGATCATCAGCGCGTTGAATGGCCAGCCGCCCGATGGGTCGACGAGGACGTCCGCCAGCACGATGAAGCCGAGCGCGAGCCCGAAGCGCAGGATCAGGATGGGGCCCTGCCACTGGCTGCGGCGGACGAGGGCGAGGGCCATCTCGAGGGCCACGAACGAGGCGGTCGCGAGGAGCGCCGCCCACGGGCTTGCCGGTCCGCGCACCAGGGTCACGGTGGCGACCGCCAGCGCGAGGGCGATGGACAGGAGGTTGACCGGGTCCCGCCGGCCGACCGCGAGGCGGCTCAGGAGGCTCCGCCGGAGCGGCTGCGCCTCGCGCGACCCGCCGAGGAAGGCTTCGATCGGGGTGAAGGCGAGCGAGGCCGACCCACCAGCGGCCGAAGCGCCGTGCCGGGCTGGCCGCGAGGTCGGATCCAACGAGTTCGGGACGGAGGTCACGCTCGTGCTCAGGCAGGGATGAGTGCACCGCACAGCGTGGCGCGCAGCAGCACCGCGTGGGAATGACCCGTGAGTACCAAGGAGCCCGGCCCGATCGGGCGGTCACTGGCGCCGCGGTTGGCGCGCCGTGGCGGCGGCGCACGCTGGCGGCGGGGCACGCTGGCGGCGGCGTACCCGGCGACCGCGCCCCGAGGGCGTTGGGCTACCAGCCCGCGGTGCCCGGCTCCCCCTTGAACGGTCCGACGATGCGGTCGGTGACCCAGCCGCCGTAGTAGCGGCCTGGTTGGGGCGTGGCTCGCTCCTCGCCGACCCAGGCCTCGTCCACGAGTTGCGCGTAGAACGCGAGGTAGCCCGTGATCGATTCGTAGCCCTCGAGCGGCGTCTCGTACGACCAGGCCACGTTCGGGATCCGACGCGGAGCACCGCCGTCGCCGGCGGCACCGGGCCGGCTCGGCGTCCCCGCGGGGCCCGAGCCCAGGTAGGTCCAGTAGCCCGCGTCGCCCTTCCACTCGCAGTAGGTCGAGTGGGGGCTCGGCTCGAGGAGGTCCATGCGGACGTCCTCGCGGGGCACGTAATACACGGGCGCGCCCGCGGTCTCGAGGACCCGGAGCGCCCGCGTGCTGTCCGCGACGGCGATGCCGTCGATGACGACCCGGATGCGTTCCGGAACCGGCTCGACGCGCGGCGGTCGCGGGTAGTCCCAGACCGATTCCTGGCCCGGGCCGGGGTCGATCCGCGGCGGTGGTGGCGCCGTCCCGGCCATCAGCCCGGCCAGCTCGGCTGGCGGCGCTCGGCGCCGACGGCCACGCCGATCGATGGGCCTGGTGCAGCGGTCGCGATCTCCTCGGGCAGCCAGAACCAGCGAAGCGACTCGACGCCGTCATCGAGGTGGTGGGGTTCGACCGGCCGATCGTCCGGCTGCCCGGAGAGCACCCGCCGCGCCTCGGCGAGGTAGCCCGCCAGGACCGACTCCGGCTCGCGGCGGCTCTTCGGGACGAAGTGCATCGAGCCGCCGGCATAGTCGATGTCGTGGAGGCTCATCGGCGGATCGCCCCGGCCGCGGACGTGGCTCCAGAGCCCCGTCGCGGGCTCGAAGCGGTACTGCGGCAAGAGCCGCCACCCGTCGCTGGCCACCAGGTCGACCGCCTCGAGGATGTAGTCGACGACGGTCTCGCTCAGGAAGTAGTTGAAGTTCACCCGGACCCAGCCGGGCTTGATGCCCTCGCAGCCGCGCTCGACCTCGCGCTCGTAGGCCAGCGCGTGGCGCTCATCGATGCCGAGGAGCCGGTGGCCGTAGGGCCCAGCACAGGCACAGCCGCCCCGGGACTGAATGCCGAACAGGTCGTTGAGCACGGCCACGACGAAGTTGTGGTGGAGGTAGCGACCGTCGTGACGGACGACGAACGACACGATCGACAGCCGCGGGAGCGAGTGCGAGCCGAGGACCTCGAGGTCGGGGTTCTGGGCCCAGCGATCGATCGCCCGGCGGATGAAGCCCTCTTCCCGCTCGCGGATCGTCGCCACGCCGACGGCGTCCTTGAGCTGGAACGCCAGGCCCGCGCGGATCGATTCGACGATCGCCGGCGTGCCCGCCTCCTCGCGATGCTCGGGCTCCGCGTGGTAGACGTGCATCGAGGAGTTGACGTAGGCGACCGTGCCGCCACCCACCTCCGTCGGCACGCGATTGGTGAACAGCTCCCGCCGCGCTACGAGGAGGCCCGGCGTGCCCGGACCGCCGATGAGCTTGTGGGGACTCAGGAAGATCGCGTCCTTGTAGTCGAGCGCGGGCGCGCTCACCGGATCCGGGTCCGCCTGCCGCTCCCCCGCCGGCACCTCGCGCCGCGGCTCCATCTGGATCTCGACGTACGGCGCGGCCGCGGCGAAGTCCCAGAAGGACAGGGCGCCATGGCGGTGCAGCAGGACCGAGATTGCGCGGGTGTCGGTGATGATCCCGGTCACGTTGCTCGCGGCCGAGAAGCT
>DASXQE010000058.1:0-8785 GCA_036493155.1 Candidatus Limnocylindrales bacterium
AAGCGCTGGCGATGCCCGGACCGGTGCTGATCGAGGCCGTGGTCGATCCCCTGGAGGCGGCGCTGCCACCGCACATCGACCGCGACCAGGCCATCAAGTTCGCCGAGGCGATCGTGCGTGGCGAGCCGGACGGCCTGCAGATCGCCCGCACGACCATCGGCAACAAGATCCGCGAGATGGTCTGAGGCTGCCGGCATGCCTCGTTCCGAAGCCGCCGCACCCGACGAGCGCGAGCACGGCCACGGTCGCGGTCGCCCGGTCAACACGCGCGAGGGCGACGGTGGTCGCGCGCGCGGGCCGGGCGCCGAGCCTTCCCCCAGCGAGCCGCCGCCGGCCGGGCGGCCGCCCGACAAGCACCGGCGCAAGGAGCAGGTGCTCACCCGGCACACGGCCTCCGACGTCGGCTCGATCGCCGACGCCGTCGTCGTCAAGGACGGCGAGCCCTTCTTCCTGTGCCCGCCCGACGGCCAGATCCCCGTCGGGGGGCACCACGGCTTCGGCCTGTATCACCACGACACCCGGTTCCTCAACGGCTACGAGCTGACGATCGGCGGCGTCCGTGCCAGCGCACTTGCGGCGACCGCGGTCACGGGCAGTCGCGGGGTCCTCGAGCTCACGACCCCGGAGATCGACCTCGGCAACGGTCGGACGATCGCCAAGGAGCGCCTGGCCATCCGCTGGACGCGCCAGCTCGATGGCCACAAGGGCAGCCTGACCGACGCGATCGAGATCCGGAACTTCGACAGCGACGCCGCGACGCTGCCGCTCCGGTTCCGCTTCGCCTGCGACTTCGAGGACCTGTTCGCGGTCCGGGGCCTGCTCGACGAGCGGCCGGGCACGCTGCACGACCCGCGCTGGAAGGGTGACCGCCTGGTGTTCCGCTACGACGGCCGCGATGGCGTCGTCCGGACGCTGACCATCGAGCCGCACCCGAAGGCGCGCCACGGCGAGGACCCGAGCTTCGAGCTCGAGCTCGAGGTCGATGGCCGGGGCACGGCCAGCGCGACGGTCCACCTGCAGATCGGCGAGGACGTCCAGGCCGGGGCCCCGCCGATCGAGCGGCGGACGCGAGACGGGGCGGTCAAGGGCGCATCCGCCCGCGACCCGGCGACCCAGGCCCGCCCATCGGTGGAGGCCGGGGGAACGGGCTGGGAGGTGACCGTGGCGAGCGACAGCCTGTCCATGAACGACGTCCTCAATCGCTCGCTCGATGACCTCCTGACCCTTCGAGGCGAGCTCGACGGGCAGGCCTACTACGCGGCGGGCGTGCCGTGGTTCTCCACGCTGTTCGGACGGGACGCGCTCATCGCCGCCTATCAGACCCTGGCATTCCATCGCGGGATCGCCGCGGACACGCTCCGGCTCCTGGCGGGCCGGCAGGGCACCACGGACGACGACTTCCGGGATGAGCAGCCCGGCAAGATCCTCCATGAGCTGCGGATCGGCGAGCTCGCCCGCCTCGGCGAGATTCCCCACACCCCGTACTACGGCTCGATCGATTCGACGCCGCTGTTCCTCGTGGTGCTGGCGCGCCAGAGCGCCTGGACGGGCTCGCTCGAGCTGTTCCGCGCGCTGCGCGACAACGTCGACCGGGCCCTGGCCTGGATCGACGGGCCGGGCGACCCGGAGCGCCGCGGCTACGTCGAGTACCGCTCGATGACCGACCACGGCCTGGTCAACCAGGGCTGGAAGGATTCCGGCGACGCCATCGTCCGAGCCGACGGGCAGCTCGCCAAGCCGCCCATTGCGCTGCCCGAGGTCCAGGGCTACGTCTATGCCGCGAAGCGCGAGCTGGCCGAGCTCTTCGAGCGCGACGGGGACGCCGACCGCGCCGGGCGCCTGCGGCGCGAGGCGGCCGACCTCCGAGACCGCTTCGAGCGCGACTTCTGGGATGACCGGCTGGGCTGCTACGTCCTGGCCCTCGACGCCGAGGGCCGCTGCGAGGTCGCGACCTCGAACGCCGGTCAGGTCCTGTGGTCCGGGATCGCGAGCGATGATCACGCCGCCCGGACCCGGGACAGGTTGCTCGAGGACGATCTGTTCGCGGGCTGGGGGATCCGGACCCTGTCCGCGAAGGCCCGGGCATTCAACCCGATCGGCTATCACCTCGGGACCGTCTGGCCGCACGACAACGGCCTCATCGCCGAGGGATTCCGGCGGTATGGCTTCGACGACGCGACGGACCGGCTCGCGACCGCCCTGGTCGAGACCTCCACGGACTTCCCGCAGCAGCGCCTGCCGGAGTGCTTCGCCGGCTACGCCAGGGAGGACTTCGGGATTCCCGTCCGGTATCCGGTCGCCTGCCACCCGCAGGCGTGGGCCGCCGGCGCGATCCCCCACCTGGTGACGTCCTTCCTCGGCCTGGTGCCGGAGGCGTTCGACCGGCGACTCCGCGTCGTCCGGCCCCGGCTGCCGGGATTCATGCGCCACCTCGAGCTCAAGGGCCTGGCCGTCGCGGATGCGCGGGTGGATGTCGTGTTCGATCGCGTCGACGGACGCACGGTCGCCCGGACGGAACGCGTCGACGGCGACCTCGACGTCAAGATCGACCTGGCGCCATGACGCAGCAGGGTTCGTCCGGGATCGCGACAGTCCCGAGCATCCTCCTCGCCCTCGCGATCATCGGCGCGGCCATCGCGGGCTACCTGACCGCCTTCCAGCTCGGCTTGATCGGGGACGTCTGGGACCCCCTCTTCGGATCCGGGTCGGAGCGAGTCCTGACGTCCCCGGTGTCGCGCCTCCTGCCGGTGCCGGACGCCTCGCTCGGCGTCGTGGCCTACGTGGTCGACGCGATCCTGGCGCTGGCGATCGTCCTCACCCTGGGGCCGCTCCAGCGGCTGCGCCAGATCCTCGCCGTCGTGGCGGGGCTCGGCGCGCTCGGGAGTGTCGTCCTCGTCGTCCTCCAGCCACTGATCGCCCAGGCGTTCTGCAGCCTGTGCCTCGCCTCCGCGGCCATCTCGATCGCGCTCGCGATCGGCGCTGTCTCCGAGGCGAGCGCCCCCACCCAGGAGGTTCATCGATGATCGTCGTCGTCACCGGCGCATCCGCCGGCATCGGTCGTGCCACCGCCCGGGCGTTCGCCCGCGATGGCTGGGACGTCGCGCTCCTGGCTCGAGGGGACGCCGGCCTCGAGGCTGCCGCCAGCGAGGTTCGCGCCGCCGGGCGCCGCGCGCTGCCGATCCAGGTCGACGTCGCCGACGCCGAGGCGGTGGAAGCGGCAGCAGCTCGCGTGGAAGCCGAGCTCGGCCCGATCGACGTGTGGGTCAACGACGCGATGGAGTCCGTGTTCTCCCCGGCCGACCAGATCACCCCCGAGGAGTACCGCCGCGTCACCGAGGTCAACTACCTCGGCTACGTCCACGGGACGCTCGCCGCGCTGCGCCGAATGAAGACCCGGGACCGCGGCGTGATCGTCGAGGTCGGGTCCGCGCTGGCCTATCGATCGATCCCGCTCCAGGCGGCGTACTGCGCCTCGAAACACGCGATCGTGGGATTCACCGACTCGCTGCGGTGCGAGCTGAGCCACGACCGCAGCCAGGTCAAGCTCACCGCGGTCCACATGCCTGCGGTCAACACGCCGCAGTTCGGATGGGTCCGCTCCCGCCTGCCCGATCGAGCCCAGCCGGTGCCGCCGATCTTCGAGCCGGAGGTGGCCGCGAGGGCGATCCTGGCGATGGCGAAGCACCCCCGCCGCGAGCTCCTCGTGGGCGGCCCGACCATCCTGGCGGTCTGGGGCCAGAAGTTCGTCCCCGGGATCCTCGACTGGTATCTGGGGCGGACCGGCTACGCGGCCCAGCAAACCGGCCAGCCGCGACCGCAGCGCCCGGACAACCTCGTCACGCCCGGTGACGAGCGACAGGATCGTGGCGCGCACGGCCGGTTCGACCGTCGCGCCAACGACTCCTCGCTCGCGCTCCAGCTGTCGCTGCATCGCGGTGTCGTGGCTGCGGCCGCGATGGGCGCCGCCGCGCTGGTGGCCATGGCGTCCCGGGCGACGGCCGCTCGCCGATGACGCTCGTTGCCCGTGCCGACCGGGCGGGCGAGGACGAAGGCGTCCTCGCGGCGCTGGAGCGCTTCACCTTCGCCACCGTCGGCGTCACGGAGCGCGCGATGGCGGCCGCCTCGTCGATCGCCGAGGTCTCGCTCCCGCAGTGGCGCGTGCTGACGTTGCTCTACCAGTCCCAGACGCCGCTGCGACTCGCGGACCTCGGGAGCCAGGCCGGCCTTTCGGCGTCCTCGGCGAGCCGGATGATGGACCGGCTCGCGGATCGCGGGTTGATCGGGGCGTCGATCGACCGCCATGACCGACGGGTGCTTCGGATCAGCCTGACGCGGCGAGGCCGGAGGCTCGTCCAGGTCGTCCTCGATGCCCGCCGTGCGGCATTCCGGGAAGCCGTTCGGGGCCTCGGCCACGCGTCGACCTTCGCCGCCGACCTGGTGGCCGTCGCTGACGCGCTCGCCGAGCTGCCGGGCGCCGGCCCGTCACGCCCCGAGTCGGCCGCTGTGGCCAAGCGTCGCACGACGCCGGTCAGACGCCCTGTTCTGGGACCGGCGCCGACGCCTTCGGCGGACCCGAACGCCTAGTGCGGCTTCGCGGCGGGCGCCGGCGGCGGTTGTGGCGCCGGCGGAGCCTCAGCGGATGTCGGCTTGCGCAGCCGCGTCACCGCGATGCCGCCGAGCCCGCCCAGCAGGCCGACGATCGCGAGCAGGATCCGCAGCTCCGGGGACCATGACCAGCCGAGCGCGGCGTCGAGCGAGAGCGCGCCCGCGCCGGCGCCGACGATCGCCACGATCCCGGCGAGGAGGCTCAGCGGGAACTCGAAGCCGTTGTCGCGGTTCCAGAAGCCGCGCGGCCAGTGCGCCTTCAGGATGATCACGGTCGACTGGCCGATGAGCGCCATCGTGGCGAGCGGCGTCAGGAAGCCGACCGCGAGGAACAGCCCGCCGACGAGCTCGGCGCCGATCGCGACGCCGGCCCACAGGCCCTCGGGCACGAAGCCCATGCGGGTCATGACGGCCTTCCAGCCCGCCCAGCCCGAGCCCTTCCACCAGCCGAACGCCTTCTGCGAGCCGTGGCCCGCCATCGTCAGGCCGATGACCAGCCGGAGCACCAGGATTCCGACGTCGGACGCTGTCATGCCCGAAGGCTACGCCTTTCGTTGCCGAGGCAACCAGATGCGCGTCGGCGCACGTTACCCGCCGCCCGCGTCTGGCCGCTCGCCGTGCCGCGTGCGCCGCTCGCCGCGCCGGACGATCGCGCATCGTTCAAGCACACTACCGGCGGGCCCGTAGCTCAGCGGCAGAGCAGGGGACTTTTAATCCTCGTGTCCTGGGTTCGAATCCCAGCGGGCTCACTCGATTCGCCGCTCGCAGCGCCCCGGCGGGAGCCGTCCTAGGATCGAGCCGTGGACGACCTCGCCGCCGCCGCCGTGGAGGCGGCCCTCGCCGCCGGGGCTGCGTATGCCGACGCTCGGGCGATGGAGTCCCGCGCCGAGGTCATCGAAGCCCGCAACGGCGTGGTCGAGGCCGTCGACCGGACCGAGCGGATCGGGATCGGTGTTCGCGCGCTGATCGGCAGCTCGTGGGGCTTCCACGCCGTGCCGGACGCCTCCGTTGCGGCGGCCCGCCGGGCCGGCGCAGCCGCGGCCGCGATCGCCCGCGCGTCCGCCGTCGTGCCCGGCCGACCGCTCGAGCTGGCCCCGGTCGAGCCCGTCGTGGCCACCTGGTCCAGCCCGGTCGAGGAGGATCCGTGGGCGGTGCCGCTCGGCGAGAAGGCGGCGTTGCTCGAGGACGTCACGGCGACGATGCGCGCCCACGGCGCCGACGTCGGGATCGCCAGCAGCCACGCCTGGGAGACCCGGAAGTGGTTCGTCAGCAGCGAGGGCCACCGGATCGAGCAGCACATTCGCGAGTGCGGCGCGGCGATGAATGCCACGGCCGTCGGCGAGGGCGAGACGCAGCGCCGGAGCTACCCGGGGATCCGGGGCCAGTACGGCACGCGCGGCTGGGAGCTGGTGCGCGGCCTGGACCTGCCCGGCAACGCGGCCCGGATCGCCGAGGAGGCGAGCGCCCTGCTGACCGCGCCGGCCTGTCCATCGCTCGAGGCGACCGATCTCATCCTCGGCTCCGAGCAGATGGCGCTCCAGATCCACGAGTCCGTCGGGCACGCCGTCGAGCTGGACAGGATCCTTGGCTGGGAGGCCGCCTACGCCGGCACGAGCTGGCTCGACCTCGCCCAGATGGGCTCGATGCGGTTCGGCTCGGAGCTCATGCAGATCACCGCCGATGCCACGCTCGAGGGCGCGCTCGGCAGCTTCGGGTTCGACGACGAAGGCACGCCGGCCCATCCGGTCGACATCGTCCGCGACGGCATCTGGGTGGGCGTCCTGTCGGGCCGCGATTCCGCGGCGCTCGCGGGGATCCCGACCGGTGGCGCCGTCCGCGCGGACGGCTTCAACCGGATCCCGATGGTCCGGATGACGAACGTCGGGTTGCTGCCGGGCAGCGACAGCCTCGACGCGATGATCGCCGCCACGGACGACGGGATCCTCATGGACACGAACCGCAGCTGGTCGATCGACGATCGCCGCCTCAACTTCCAGTTCGGCTGCGAGATCGGCTGGGAGATCAAGGGTGGCCAGCGCGGCCGGATGCTCCGGAACCCCACCTACACCGGCATCAGCCCGCGCTTCTGGGGCTCGATGGACATGCTCGGCAACGAGCGCGAGTGGACGTTCTGGGGCACGCCGAACTGCGGCAAGGGCCAGCCGCTCCAGGTCGGGCACACCGGCCACCCGGCCGTGCCGGCCAGGTTCCGCGGCATCCGGGTGGGCGTTCGCGGATGACGGCTCGCAACGCCCTCGCCGACGGCACCGCGGTGGCCGCATCGGTCCTCGACCTGGTGCGGGCGCGGTCCGCCGATGCCGAGGCGGAGGTCGAGGTCCGGTCCGGCGAGCTCGCGCTGACGCGGTTCGCCAACAGCTTCATCCACCAGAACGTCGCCGAGGACCTCAGCGCGGTCAGCGTCCGCCTGGCGCTCGATGGCCGCGTAGCCGCCGCGCGGCTGGACGGGCCGCTGGAGCGCGAGCGCCTGGAGCAACTCGTGGCGGGCGCGTTCGAGGCTGCCACGGTCAGCCCGGTCGATCCCGACTGGCCCGGCGTCGCGAGCCCGGCGGCGGCCGCCACGGTCGAGCACTGGGACGAGGCAACCGCCGACGCGTCGCCGGATGAGCGGGCCAGCCAGGTCGCGGCGTTCGTGGCCGCCGGCGGCGGCCTCGAGACCGCCGGGTCGGTGTCGACGCAGGCCGTCAGCGTGAGCTTCGCGACGACCGCCGGCCAGGCCATCACGGGCAGGACGACGATTGCCGCGCTGACCGGGATTGCTCGGACACCGACGTCGGACGGCGTCGCTCGGCAGGCGTCCGTGGCGCTGGCATCGATCGACGGGCAGGACGCGGGCGCGCTCGCCACCCGCAAGGCCCGGACCGCCGCGGATCCGACCGACATCGAGCCCGGCCGCTACCCGGTCGTGCTGGAACCGTCGTGCGTCGCGAACATGCTCACGTTCCTCCAGAACCACGGCTTCGGTGGGCGGGTCGTGGAGGAGCACCGGTCGTTCGTGCGATTCGGCGAGCCCCAGCTCGATCCCGCGCTCACGATCCGCCAGGACATCGAGGCGCCGCTGATGGTCGGCGTGCCGTTCGACGCCGAGGGCATGCCACGGGCCACGCTGGACGTGGTGCGCGACGGCGTTCCACTGGCCACGCTGCACGACCGCCGGAGCGCCCGGAAGGCCGGCGTGGCGAGCACCGGCAATGCCGTCGAAGGCCCGAACTCGTTCGGGTTCGTCGCCGCCTCGACCGTGCTGCGTGCGGGCGAGCGTGACCTCGACGCGCTCGTTGGCGGCCTCGAGCGTGGAATCCTCGTGAGTGACTTCTGGTACACGCGGGTCCTGGACCCGCGGACCCTGGTCGTGACCGGCCTGACGCGCAACGGGGTCTGGCTGATCGAGGACGGTCGGGTCGCGCGGCCCCTCCGCAACCTGCGCTTCACCCAGTCCTATGCCGAGGCGCTCGCGCCGAGCGCGGTCCTGGGCGTCGGCTCGGACCTCGCGCTCTTCCCCGAGGGCCACGATTCCGCCCAGGTGGTGCCGAGCCTCCACCTCGCCAGCTGGAACTTCACGGGCGGCGCCAACGGCTGAGCCGGCGGCGTCCACCCCCGGGGTCGGCCCCGGCTCGTGGCACGCCACGCTGCCAGGAGGGCCACCCGCCATTCGGGCCGTCCGCGGGCACGACGGCTCGCCCCCGACTACGCAACGTAACCAGCCAATGATCATTGACGGCAACAACTCTTGTTGCCATCATCGAATCCATGAGGGGCGCGTTCCTCCAGGCGGCTCACGATCAGCTTCGCGTGGGCGATGGTCGATGACCGGGCCGGACGAGGTGCCCTGAGCGGTCTCCGCGTCATCGACCTCGCCGGAGACCTGGCTGCCTACGCCTCGCGCCTGCTCGGCGACCTCGGCGCGGACGTGATCCGGGTCGAGCCGCCCGGCGGCTCGGCGACCAGGCTGGAGATGCCCCTCGTGCAAGGCCCTGCCGGCTCGGCAAGCGCCTTCGACCTGTTCGTCAATGCCGGCAAGCGCTCGGTCGTCGTGGATCTCGAATCCGCGGCTGGCCGCGAGCTGCTGGCGCGGCTGATCTCGACGGCCGACGTCCTGCTGGAGACGTACCCGGCTGCCGAGGCCGAGCGGCTGGGCCTCGAACCGGCGACCCTGGCCGCCGCC
>DASXQE010000059.1:0-12692 GCA_036493155.1 Candidatus Limnocylindrales bacterium
TCGGCCGACCCCGAGGTCAACTTCACGACCCAGGTCGAGCAGGGCTACGACGCGACGTCGGCCGTGGCCGAGTCGACCCGCTGCCTCATGTGCAACTACAACATCTGGTTCGACCCGTTCCGGTGCGTGCTGTGCGGCGCCTGCGCCGACGTCTGCCCGGAGGGCGTCATCCACATGGTCGACATCAACCAGCTCAAGGCCGAAGGCGCGCTGCCGGAGCTGTCCGAGGCCTATGGCTGGGAGAACGGCGCGGCGATGATCCTCGATGAGGAGCGCTGCATCCGCTGCGCGCTGTGCGTCAAGCGCTGCCCGTTCGACGCCATTACGATGGAGCGGTTCGAGCTCCAAGAGGTCTCGAGCGACGGCCGGCTCTACAAGGAGTCGTACCGCGATGCTCAGCTCGCCGGCACGGCCGGCGTGGCAGGAGGAGCCCGGTGAGTTTCCTCGAGCGGGTGGACGAGGCCATCCGCCGCAGCCCCGCGTGGCGCTCGCTGTTCCGCAACCCGTACCCCAACGACGAACGGTCGCGGGCGTACGCGGTCATGAACAACGTCTTCCTGCATCTCCACCCGGTCCGCGTCCGCCAGCACGCGGTGAAGTTCGCCTACACCTTCTGCCTGGGTGGCCTGAGCTTCTTCCTGTTCCTCGTGCTCACGATCACCGGCGTCTACCTGATGTTCTTCTACGTCCCGTCATCGACGCAGGCGTACACGAACATCCTCGACATCCAGTCGAAGGTGGCCTTCGGGCTGCTGACGCGGAACGTCCATCGATGGGGCGCCCATCTCATGGTGTTCTTCGTCTTCCTGCACATGATGCGGGTCTTCTACCACGGGGCCTACAAGCCACCGCGGGAGTTCAACTGGGTCGTCGGGATCATCCTGCTGTTCTCGACGATCCTCCTCAGCTTCTCGGGCTACCTGCTGCCATGGGACCAGATCGCGTACTGGGCCATCACGATCGGCACGAACATGACCAGCTACGTCCCGCTGTTCAACACCCCGACCAAGCTCCTGCTCCTCGGCGGGCTCGAGGTCGGCCAGAACACGCTGCTCCGCTTCTACGTGCTCCACATCATGTTCCTGCCCCTCGTCCTGGCCATCTTCCTGGCCGTCCACTTCTGGCGAATCCGGAAGGACGGCGGGATCAGTGGGCCGCTGTGAGCCGGTGGGCTGACGCATGACCGACGTCAAGGATCCGCAGCCGACCCGCGAAGTCCTGCCGGTCGACCCGAGCCGCCGGACGGAGATCGACAAGCAGCGCGTGCCGATGTCGGCGCGGCCCTACCGGCTCCTGGCGATGGTCAAGCAGGACGCGGTCGTCCGGGTCCAGAAGGAGCCCGACGACACGGTCATGACGTGGCCCCACCTGGTGGCCATCGAGTTCCTGGCCGCGACCGTGATCAGCATCTTCCTGCTGCTCATGGGCCTGTTCATCAACGCCCCATTGGAAGAGCTGGCCAACCCCAACGTCACCCCCGCGGTGGCCAAGGCGCCGTGGTACTTCCTGGGCCTCCAGGAGCTCCTGAACTACTTCCACCCATCGGTCGCGGGCGTGCTCGTCCCGGGCTTCATCTTCGTGGGTGGGGCGATCCTGCCGTACATCGATCGCGAGAAGCCCGACGCCCACCGGCCCAGTGAGCGCAAGACGGCGGTGATGCTGTTCAGCCTGCTCTGCATCCTGGGCCTGACGGTCACGTTCATCGCGATCTTCTTCCGCGGGCCGGGCTACAGCCTCGTCGTCCCGTACCTGCCGTTCTTCGACAACAGCACCAATGGACTGCATTTCTCCCTATGAGCAACTACCACGTCGAGCCAATCGACCAGCCCCAGGCCCTCACCCCCCAGGCGCTCAAGTCGCTGCGCCAGCACCCGGTACAAGGCATCTCTCGGCGGCGCCTGCTGCGCGTCTCGATCGGGGGCGGGCTCGCGCTGTGGCTCACCGAGGTCCTCGCTGGCACGGTCGGATTCCTGTGGCCGAACCTCAAGGGCGGCTTCGGCGGCTCGGTCAAGATCGGGACGCTGGCCGACGTCAAGCTGAAGAACTCATCGCTGCCGATCGACCAGGGCTTCCCGGGCTACTTCCAGGAGGCGCGCGCCTACATCGTCCTCATCGACACCGGCCGGCAGCAGTTCGTGCCCGGCGAGGACGCCCACGGCGACGGGACGGCGCTCAACGTCCGGGCCCTGTACCAGCGCTGCCCGCACCTCGGCTGCAAGCCCAACCCGTGCCTCAAGAACTTCTGGTTCGAGTGCCCCTGCCACGGTTCCCGCTATGACCGCCTCGGGATCAAGGCCCTCGGCACGCAGTACGGCCCGGCGCCGCGGAGCATGGATCGCTTCGCCTCCAAGGTGGAGAGCGACGGGACCCTCACCCTCGACACCTCGAAGATCACGCTTGGCCCGTTGCCCGTTGCCGTCGGTCAGCCCGGGATCATCCCGCCGAAGACCCCGACGGGCTGCATCTGATGGCCGACGAGCTGACCCCCGGGGGCCCCGCCGGCTCCCAGCCCGGCGGCGAGCCGGGCAACGCGGCCGGGCGCGATCCCGAGCAGCGCCTGCCGGCCCGCCGCGCCTCCGCTGCGCCGCCCGCCTCCGCGGAGCGCTTCTCGGCGCCGTCCTCGACCCATCAGACCGGTGGCCTGACCTCGGCGAGATCGGCCCAGATCGTCCGCCAGTCCGGCAACGCCCGCTGGATCTCGTTCCTGGGCGTGACGATCGTGGCCCTGTTCGTCATCGCCTACTACTTCTACGAGACCGGCCTGCCGTTCGGGATCACGCAGCCCCGGCTCGACGCCCAGGCGACGGTCCAGCAGGTCCAGTCGGTCGAGCGGGGCTACAACCTGTTCGAGGCCAACTGCGCCCGCTGCCATGGCGTCAACGGCGAGGGCGGCATCGGCCCGGTCCTCAACGACCAGGTCAAGCTCTTCGACCACCTCAACCCGACGTACATCAAGAACGTCCTGACGGTCGGAGGCCGGTACGTCTGCGGCAACCCGAACAGCCTCATGCCCGTCTGGGCCGACACGAATGGCGGGCCGCTCAACTACATCCAGATCCAGGACCTCATCAACTTCCTGCGTGCCCCCAGCACCGAGACGTTCGTCGTCCGGAACCCATCGCTCAACGAGCCCGTGATCGGGGCCGACGGCAAGGTCGAGACGTTCAAGGGCTGGGTCGACCCGAACTACAAGCCAGCTCCGAGCTCGTCGCCCTTCCCGGCCTGCTGGTCGGGCAGCGTCGGCGGGTCGACACCGGCGCCCAGTGGGCCCGCTGCCTCGCTCGCCCCCGGCGCCACGATCGACAAGGTCACTGCCCAGAACGTCTCGTTCGACGTCCACCAGCTCGATGCCCCAGCCAACCAGGCCTTCGGCATCGACTTCAACCAGATGGACTCAGGCGTCGGCGGTCACAACATCCAGATCAAGGACGCCAGCGGCGCGGTCGTCTTCGACGGCCAGGTCGTGAGCGACCCGGCTGAGGTCACCTACGTGGTCCCGGCCCTGCCGGCCGGCACGTACACCTTCATCTGCAAGATCCACCCGATCCCGAACATGACCGGCACGCTGACGGTCAAGTAGCGATGGCGACCAAGGCCCTCCCCGCTGGCGCCGTGCCGCGCCGCCGAGCGTTCTTCGGGGCGCTCGACGCCGATGGCTGGACCTGGGCCGGCCTGAAGGCGTTCTTCTGGTTCATCGCCATCATCCTGCTGCTCGGCTACATCCCCGACCGGGCCTACTACTTCACGGTCAACCGAACCATCGATCTCGGGATCATGGTCTGGTCGCCGATCAACCTCTGCCCCGCCGAGAACGGCGGCCTCCCGTGTCCCGCGCCGGCAGGCGGCCTCGAGCCATGGCAGGCGTCGCCGCCGCAGCTCGACCTGCCCGAAGGCCGGACCAACGGCAGTGCGGCCTCGCTCGGCTCGAACCTGCTCTACGTCGGCGGCAGCAACGGGACCGCACCGACGACGACCACCTACGTCGCCAAGGTCGCGAACGGCAACTTCAGCGCGTGGGCGGCGGGCCCCGACCTGCCCGAGGCGCGCCAGGGCACGGGCATCGCCGTCCTCAACGGCTCGGCCTACCTCATCGGTGGCGCCGGCCCGGACGGCGCGCCCACGAACACGATCTACGTCCTGGCCTCTGATCCGGCTTCGGGGGCGCTGACCACGTGGAAGCCACTGGACGGCGTGGCCCTGCCGGAAGCTCGCTCCGGGGCGGCCGTCCTCGCGGTCTCCGACGGCATCGTCGTCGCCGGGGGCTCGGGCCCCGACGGGAAGCCCTCGGCCAAGGTCTGGAAGGCTTCGACCGACAAGAGCGGCAAGCTCGGCCAGTTCGCCGCCCAGCCCGACCTGCCGGATGCCATCACCGGGGCCAGCATCGCCCTCGATGGCACATTCGTGTGGGTCTATGGCGGCACCGACGCCAATGGCGTGTCCGGAGCCGTGCAGCGGGCCAGCTACGGCCAGCCAGCCGCCGGCGCCGCCGCGTCGACGGCAGCCGGGCCCGGGGCGTCGGGCGGCGCGGCCGCGCCGGCCGCCTCCGCAGCCGCACCCGCCGCGTCCGCGGCAGCGGGGCCGGACCAGGTGCTCCAGTGGGCGACGCTCGACGCGGCCAACGTCGCGCCGCGGGCCGGCGCCGCAGGCTTCCTGGCGAATGGCGCCATCTATCTCGTCGGCGGCAGCGACGGCAGCTCGATCCGGCCCGAGGTCTACTGGGCGGTCCCCGACGCAAACGGTGACCTGCCCGGCGGCTGGTCGCACCTGCCGGTGATGGACCTGCCGGGCGGCGGCGTCCAGGGCGGCCAGGCCGTCACCGCCGGCAGCGGCGTGCTCGTGATCGGCGGCCAGACCGCCGGTGGCGTGGCGAAAGGCTCGCTCCGCGCAAGCACGGCCCCGCAGGAGCCGTTCTTCCAGCTCGGGATCGCCGGCGCTGTCGTGCCCGCGCTCCAGATCCCCGGCGAGATCGGCCAGCAGCTCGGCTACCTGAGCGCCGCCGGTGCCGGGACGCTCGACTTCATCATCCTGGCCGTCATTGGCTGGGCCTACGCCCACCGCCCGTCGATCAGCGCGTGGTGGTTCGGCCGCCGCAGCAGGCGGAGCAGCCGCAGCCGGAGCGGCCGGAGCGCCTGAGGAGCGGCCGGAGGAGCGGCTGAGGAGCGGGGCAGGAGCCGCGGAGGAGCGGCGGAGCGCCTGAGGAGCGGCTGAGGAGCGGGGGGGACCGCCGCTGAGGCCGGCGCTCGGCCTGAGCGATGGGGCGGGCACTGCGCCCCTCGGTACGACGCGCCGATCCGGCGCCGCGGCATCACCTGGTGAGGGATTCGGCAGCCGAAGCCGCCCCGTGGTTGCAGACCGACATCCCAGGCAACTACGCGCGGCCTGGCGGGGCTCAGAAGCGTCCCCCGCGGCAGTTTCAGGCGCGATCGAGCTCAGCCGAGGCGGCGCCGATGCGGCCACGGGCCGGCGAGCGGTCAATCCATCCGCGAAGTTGCCCCCGATGTCGATCTGAGACGCGTCGGGGTCAGGTCACCGGCGGATGGACGCGCTCCGCGGGACAACGCCCAGAAGCCGGGACGCCCTGCCCGGCGCCCGCGGGACACCTACGCCCTACGCCCGGAGTCGAGGGATCGGGAGGGGGCCGGGGCCGGCAGCCTGGTCGGAAAGCCGCCGATCGATCGACGCGACCAGGGCGGCGAGGTCGAGTCCCGCAGCTGCCCCCGCGTCGATGGCATCGGCGAGTCGCTCGCGAGCCCCGGCGAGATTCTTGCCGACGCCCACCGGATTGCCGCGGACGTCATGGACGAAGGCAGCCGCGAGCTTGATCAGCCCTTGGTAGAGGTCACGCTCGGCGGGGTCGGAGGCGCCCATCCACGCCGGCTCGAGTAGCTCGTGCGCCTCGAAGAAGTCGCCCCGATCGTACGCCGCGAGACCCTCGGCGAGGATGGTCCGACGGCGCTCGGGCGGGAGTGGGCGATAGGACTTCGCGCGGCCGCGCTGGACGATGGTGGCGGGTCGTGGCGTGGCGGGTTCCGGCCTTGGGCCGGGTGGCGCCGACGGTTCGGGTGGCGCCGACGGTGCGGGTGGCGCCGATGGTGCGGGTGGCCCGGACGGTGCGGGTGGCCCCGACGGTGCGGGTGGCGCCGACGGTTCGGGTGGCGCCGACGGTGCGGGTGGTCCCGACGGTGCGGGTGGCGCCGGGGGTGCGGGTCGCGCGGGAGTGGTGGCTCCCACGGCGTCAGGCCAGCGTGCCCGAGCCTCGCCCGGCGGGCAGCTCCTCGAGCGGCCGGCGGCTGGCGAATCCCTCGTCATGGGCATGCCAGTGCTCGACGCCCGGCTCGCCAAGGCGCCAGCACAGCCAGATCGGACGGCCGGCGACGAGGGCCGGGAAGTCGATCAGCCCGTCCTTGATGTCGCGGAGCGTGATGTCCATCTCGACGAGCCGGGCGACGCCCGCCTGCATCTGGTCGATGAGGCCCTGCATCCGCAACCGGATGAGGCGCTGCTCCTCCTCCGCGGCGGCCGTCGGCGAGCCATCCGTGGGCGTCAGGCCGATGAGGCGGTCGCGGGCCGTGATCAGCTCCTCGCGCTGCTCCCGCAGCGTGCCCAGGATTCGTTCGACATCGGGCAGGGCCGCATTGGCCTCGTCGATGGCATAGAACCGGCTCACCTGGGGATTTTACGGCGACCTATGCTTTCGGCCATGCGGCTGGCTGCCCGGATGGGCTCGATCGGGACGGAGACCGCCTTCGAGGCAGCGGCGCGGGCTCGAGCGCTCGAGGCCGAGGGCCGCTCGATCATCCACCTCGAGATCGGGGAGCCGGACTTCGACACCCCGGACAACGTCCGCGAGGCGGCGAAGGCCGCCATCGACCAGGGGCTGACCCACTACCCGCCGTTCGCGGGCCTGCCTGCCCTGCGGACGGCGATTGCCGGCGACGTGACGGAGCGGCGCGGCTTCTCGGTCGATCCGGCGAACGTCTTCGTGACCGTCGGCGGCAAGGGCGTCATGGTCTACGCGATCCTCGCGCTCGTGGACCCCGGCGACGAGGTCATCGTCCCGGACCCGGGCTACCCCATCTACGAGTCCCTGACTCGCTTCGTCGGTGGCACGCCTGTCCCCATCCCGATCCGGATGGAGAACGACTTCCGGCTCGACGTCGACGAGCTTGCGGGACTCATCACGCCGAAGACGAAGGTCATCGTGATCAACTCGCCGGCGAATCCCACCGGCGGCGTCCTCACCCGCGACGACATCGAGCGCATTGCCGACCTCGCGCGGGAGCACGACCTCGTCGTCCTGTCGGACGAGATCTACGCCCGGATCCTGTACGACGGCGCGGAGCACGTCTCGATCGCCTCGCTGCCGGGCATGGCCGAGCGGACGATCCTGCTCGACGGCTTCTCGAAGACCTACGCCATGACCGGCTGGCGGCTCGGCTATGCCGTGGTGCCGCCGTGGCTCGCCCAGGCCTACGGCACGCTCATCATCAACACCATCAGCGGCGCGGCGTCGTTCGCCCAGGCCGGCGCCATCGAGGCGCTCCAGGGGCCGCAGGACGCGGTCGACGCCATGCTCGAGGAGTTCCGGGCCCGGCGCGACCTCGTCGTCGACGGGCTCAACGCCATCCCGGGTATTCGATGCGCCAACCCACGGGGCGCGTTCTACGTCTTCCCCGAGGTGACCGCCACCGGCTTCGACGGGCCGACGCTCGCGGACCGGCTGCTCAAGCAGGCCGGCGTCTGCGTCCTGTCCGGCACCGCCTTCGGCACGGTCGGGCGCGGCCACATCCGGATCTCGTACGCGAACTCGCGCGAGAACCTGACCGAAGCGCTCCATCGAATCGACACCTTCGTTCGCGCCGGCGCGTGAGGCAGGCGCGCCGCGGTGGCTGACCGGCCGAAGGTCTTCGTCTCGCGGGTCATCCCCGACGAGGGCCTCGATCGGATCCGCGGCGCCTGCGACGTCGACCTCTGGACCGACGAGCTACCGCCGCCACGGGCCGAGCTGCTGCGGCGCGTCGAGGGCGTCGATGGGCTGCTCGCGTTGCTCACCGATCGCGTCGACGACGAGCTGCTGGATCGAGCCGGGAGCCAGCTCAGAGTCGTCAGCAACTACGCGGTCGGCTTCGACAACGTCGACGTGCCCGCCTGCACTCGCCGTGGCATCCCCGTCGGCAACACGCCCGGCGTCCTGACCGAGACGACCGCCGACCTCGCCTGGGCGCTCCTCATGGCCGCCGCGCGACGGCTGCCGGAGGGTGATCGCTACGTCCGCGACGGCCGCTGGAAGACGTGGGGCCCGATGCTCCTCATGGGACCCGACATCCACGGCGCGACGATCGGGATCATCGGCTTCGGGCGGATCGGCCAGGCAGTCGCGTGGCGGGCGCGCGGGTTCGGCATGCGGGTCCTGTACCACGACCTGCAGCGCGCCTCGAAGGCGGTGGAGGCCGAGTTCGGGGCCACGTACATGACCCTCGACGGGCTCCTGCCCGAGTCGGATTTCGTCACGCTCCACGTGAACCTGAGCGAGCAGACCCGTGGCCTCATCGACGCCGAGCGGCTGGGCTGGATGAAGCGCACCGCGGTCCTCGTCAACACCTCGCGCGGCCCGGTCGTGGACTCGCTGGCCCTTGCCGACGCGCTGCGCAACCACCGAATCGCCGCCGCGGCGCTCGACGTCACCGATCCCGAGCCCATCCCGATGGACCACCCGCTGCTCGGCCTGGACAACTGCCTGATCGTGCCGCACATCGCCTCGGCGTCGTACGCCACGCGGGCGAAGATGGCCGAGATGGCCGCCGCGAACCTGCTCGCGGGCCTGCGCGGCCAGCGCCTCCCGACGCCGGTCAACCCGGAGGTCTACGACCGCTCCTGAGCCCAGTCATGTCCTGAGCCCAGTCTCGCCTCGAGCCGGTCGTGCCCGAGCCGGTCGAGCCCGAGCCAGTCGCGTCCCGAGCCGGTTTCTTGCTCGACGACAACCTGTAAGGCGCGTGCGAGGCGTGCCAGCCGCCGGAAGTTCAGCGCCGGGCGGCGTCGGACGAGGCTGGAGGCATGGCGGCAGCAGCGCTCGCGGGCCTCGCTACCGGACCGATCGGCGGCGCCGATCTCGACGGTGACGCGTCGTCGCACGGGCCGGCCGTGGATGACCTCGCGACCGCGGCGTTCACGATCCCGACCGACCGCCCGGAGTCGGACGGCACGCTCGCCTGGGATCGGACCACGATGGTCGTCGTCACGATCCACGGCGGCGGCGAGATGGGCTTCGGGTACACGTACGCGGACGCCACCGCCGCCGCGCTCGCCGCGACGACGCTCCGGCGGGTCGTCGTCGGGCGCTCCGCGCTCGACGTGCCGGGCGCCTGGTGGGCGATGCTCGCCGCGGTCAGGAACGTCGGCCGGCAGGGGATCGCGGCATGCGCGATCTCGGCGATCGACATGGCCCTGTGGGACCTCAAGGCGAAGCTGGTCGACTGCTCCATCGTCGACCTCCTCGGCGCGGTGCGCCCGTCGATCCCCGGGTACGGCAGCGGCGGCTTCTGCAGCTACGACGACGAGATGCTGGCGCGACAGCTGGGCGGCTGGGCTTCGACGGGCTTCCACGCGGTGAAGATGAAGGTCGGTCGCGACCCCCTCAACGATCCCCACCGGGTCGACGTGGCTCGGGCCGCGATCGGCGACCGGGTCGGGCTGTTCGTCGACGCGAACGGCGCCTTCGATCGGCCGGCAGCACTCGCCGCCGCGGCCGCCTTCGCGGAGCGCGACGTGACGTGGTTCGAGGAGCCGGTCACCTCGGACGATCTGGAGGGCCTTCGGCTGGTCCGCGATCGGGCGCCGGCCGGCATGGCGATCGCGGCCGGCGAGTACGCCTGGGACCCGTGGGTCGCGCGCGGGCTCCTCCAGGCGGGCGCCGTGGACGTCCTCCAGGCCGATGCCACTCGCTGCCTCGGGCCGTCGGGGCTGATCCAGATCGCCGCGTTGTGCGCCGCGTGGAACGTCCGGCTGTCCTCGCATTGCGCCCCATCCCTCCATGTGCCGCTCCTTTGCACGCTCGGGCCGGCTGTCCACGCCGAGTGGTTCCATGACCACGTCCGGATCGAGCGGCTGCTGCTCGACGGGGCCGCGACCAGCGATCGGGGCGAGCTCAGCCCGGATCGGAGCCGGCCCGGGTTCGGGCTCGAGCTCAAGGCGCCGGACGCCGCCCGGTACCTCGAATGGCAGAGCGAGCGATGAGCGCCCCAGCGCGGCCGCCGGTACGGCGGACCTGGCGAGCGCCCTTCGTCGATGTCGAGCCGCGGCCCCGTGGCGTCCGACCGGCCACCAGGGATGGCCGCGCGCTGAGCGGGGACGCGGAGCGCCTCGCCATCGATCTCCTCAACGCGGTTCGCGGCGAGGTCCGCTTCGACGCCGGCACGAAGGCGCTCTACGCGACCGACGCGTCGAACTACCGCCAGGTCCCGATCGGTGTCGTGATCCCGCGCGACGCCGACGACGTCGTGGCGGCCGTCGAGGTCTGCCGGGCCCACGAGGTGCCGATCGTGTCGCGAGGTGGCGGCACGAGCCTCGCCGGCCAGACCTGCAACGTCGCGGTCGTCCTCGATCACAGCAAGGACAACAACGAGCTGCTCGAGCTCAATGCCGACGAGCGTTGGGCACGCGTCCGGCCGGGCATCGTCCTCGACGAGCTGCGGGACGCCGCCGAGGCCCACCACCTGACGTACGGGCCCGACCCGGCCACGCATGATCACTGCACGCTCGGCGGGATGATCGGGAACAACTCCTGCGGCGTCCACTCGGTCATGGCCGGCAAGACCGACGACAACGTCATCGAGCTGGAGGTGCTGACCTACCGGGGCGACCGGTTCCGGGTCGGCCCGACCGGCGACGACGAGCTCATCCGGATCTGCGCCGAGGCAACGCCGCGGGGCGAGCTCTATCGCGCGATGCGGCGGCTGCGGGACGACCACGCGGACGAGATCCGAGCGCGATTCCCGGACATCCCGCGGCGAGTCTCCGGCTACAACCTGCCGCGCCTCCTGCCGGAGCACGGCTTCAACGTGGCCCAGGCCCTCGTCGGCTCGGAGTCGACGCTGATGACGGTGCTCGAGGCCAAGGTCCGGCTGGTCGACAGCCCGCCGGGTCGGACGCTGGTCGTGATCGGGTACCCGGACGTGTATGCGGCCGCCGACGACGTCCCGGCCGTCATCGAGTCCGGCTGCATCGCCTGCGAGGGCATGGACGAGAAGCTCGTCCGGGACATCGCCGCCCGGAACATCCACCCCGACGCGTTGCGCCTCCTGCCCGCGGGCCACGGCTTCCTGCTCGTGGAGTTCGGCGGCAAGGACCGGGCCGAGTCCGACGAGCAGGCCGCCCGCTTCCAGGCCGACCTCGAGCGCCGCGAGCCCGCAGCGCAAGCGCGGCGCTACGACGATCCGGCCGACGAGGCCAAGCTGTGGCGGGTTCGGGAAGCCGGGCTCGGCGCGACCGCGATGGTGCCGGGCAAGCCGACGAGCGGACCAGGCTGGGAGGACTCGGCCGTGGCGCCGGAGCGCCTCGGCGACTACCTCCGCGCGATCCGCACGCTCTGGGACCGGTACGGCCTCGACGCCGACATGTACGGCCACTTCGGCCAGGGCGTCCTGCACTGCCGGATCGACTTCGACCTCGTGACCGCGCACGGTATCGAGGCCTTCCGGCGCTACATGGCCGACGCGGCCCAGCTCGTCGTCTCGATGGGCGGGTCGCTGTCCGGCGAGCACGGCGACGGCCAGGCGCGCGGCGAGCTGCTGCCGATCATGTTCGGCGACCGGCTCGTCGCGGCCTTCGAGGCGTTCAAGGACGCGTGGGACCCCGACGGCCGCATGAACCCGGGCAAGCTCGTGCGGCCCAACCCGATCCTGTCCGACCTGCGGCTCGGGGCCGACTATGCCCCGCCCAAGCCGAGGACGTGGTTCCGCTACCCCGAGGACGAGGCCTCATTCGGCCACGCGGCCTTCCGCTGTGTCGGCGTCGGCGAATGCCGGCGCCATGACGGCGGCGTCATGTGCCCGAGCTACATGGTCACCCGGGACGAGCGGCACTCCACCCGCGGCCGAGCCCACCTGCTGTTCGAGCTCATGAACGGCGGGGAGCTTGCGGGTGGCTGGCGGAACGACGAGGTCGAAGAGGCGCTGGACCTGTGCCTGGCCTGCAAGGGCTGCAAGGGCGATTGCCCCGTCAACGTCGACATGGCGACGCTCAAGGCCGAGTTCCGGGCTCACCACTATGCCGGCCGCCTGCGGCCGCGAGCCGCGTACAGCATGGGCCTCATCCACTGGTGGGCCGAGCTCGCGGCCCGGGCGCCGCGCCTCGTCAACGCCATCATCGCCGCGCCGGGCCTGTCATCCATGGCGAAGCTCGTGGGCGGGATCGCGCCCGAGCGGACGATCCCGCGATTCGCCGACGAGACGTTCCGGGCGTGGTGGCGCCGCCGCGAGGCCGCGGGCAGCCCGCCCCCGAGGAGCGCGGCCCCGAGCATCGAGGCCGCCGCCGCGAGCCCGGCCGCGAGCGTCGATCCGGTGGGCGGCGAGCGTCGCCGGGTGATCCTCTGGGTCGACACGTTCAACGACCACTTCCATCCGCAGGTGGCCCAAGCCGCGGTGGAGGTCCTGGAGGATGCCGGCTGCGAGGTCGTGGTTCCGGAGCGGCCGCTG
>DASXQE010000060.1:0-1930 GCA_036493155.1 Candidatus Limnocylindrales bacterium
CAGCCGGGGATCGACAGGCGATCCGGGCCCGACTGCGCCGGCTCAATGACCTGGGCTTCGCCGTCGACGAGATCGCCGTCGTGCCGGCCGACCACGGCTCGCAGGTCCGCCTGCGGGTGACGACCTCGAACCGCGCCTTCCATGCCCACGAGCTCGCCCGGATCACCGGCCTGCACGCGCTGGAGGGGCAGGCCCGGCTCTTGCTGAACGACCTGCGCGAGCACCGAGCCTGGCTCGAGCTCGACACCGGCCGGACGGTGCCAGAGGCCGAGGCCGCGCGACGCTGGCGCGAGGACGTGCTGGACCCCACGCTCCGACGCCTGCGGCCCCATATCGGGCGCCGCGACCCGATCCAGGCCTACTGCGACGTCCTGGAGCACAAGTGGCTGCTGTCCGAGCGCGCGGGCAGGGACGTCGGCCTCGACGCGGCGATCGCTGCCTACCTCGCGGAGGGTGCGCCCGCCCCCGAGGGCCGGGACGACCTACCAGCGACCCTCGTGGACGACGTCGGCTAGCGCGCGGCGCCCGCCGGCCTTCGGCGGTCGGGTGGCCTCCGCGGGATCGGCCGGGTAGCCCAGCGAGAGCAGGTACTCGCAGTGGTGGTCATCGGGATAGCCGAGCAGCGACCGCGCGAGGGCCTGGTCGTAGACCGTCGCCGGACAGCCGCCGATCCCGAGCTCCCACGCGGCCAGCAGCATGTTCTCGGCCGCGAGCCCGAGGTCCCACATGACCGACAGCGGCTGGCCGTCGCGTCGCGGATCGGGGGTCACCAGCGCGATCGCGAGCGCGGCGCCGGCGAGGTGCCCCGCGAAGTCGCCGACCTTGGCCAGCGCGACGAGCTGGTCGCGATCTCGCACGACGATGAAGTCCCAGCGCTGCAGGTTCTTGGAGCTGCCGGCGTGGCGCCCCGCATCGAGGATGCGATCGATGGCCTCCGCCGGGAGCGGCCGCTCATCGAACTGGCGGACCATCCGCTTGCCGCGAATGGCCTCCCAGACGGTCATCGCCGGCCGACGACGGCGCCGACAAGCCCGCGAACGCCACCGGGCTCGTCGTCGAGCACGGAGATCGCGGAGCCGGACGGTTCGGTGAGACGCCGGGCATCGACCGCGGCCGCCGCCTCCGCGGCGGCGTCCGGCGACAGCGGCCCGCCCAGGTGCTGCGCGAGGAACCGCGCCACCTCGACCCGATAGCGGCGGTCCTCGTAGAGCCAGCTGTGGCTGCCGTCACGGACGATCAGGAGCCGCAGCGCGCCGACGGGCTCGCCGGCGCGGCGGGCCCGGGCCCGGGCCTTCCGCGCCGCGCCGAGGAGGTGCAGGACATGGCCCGACGGGACGACGTCGTCGGCGGTGCCGTGGATCAGCAGCAGCGGCCCGAGGTACGTCCGCGCGGCGCGCGTCGCGGAGATCGCGTCGACGGTGTGGCCGCGCGGCCGCACGAACATCCGGGTCGTCAGCCACGCGAGCGGGTAGGCGATGACATCGGGGATCGGCAGGTGGGCCAGCCGGAAGGTGTGGCGCGTCAGCCGGTACGGGCCGGCCGGCGCCGACACCGAGACCGTGGCGGCCACGCGCGGCTCGGCCGCCGCGGCGAGCAGCGCCCCGGCCGCGCCCATCGAGTGGCCCAGGATCCCGACGGTCGTCACGTCGGGCCTCGCGAGCAGGCTCCGGAGGCCGGCGGTCGCGTCGAGGCCGAACTCGCCGGCGGTCAGGGGCAGCTCCTCGCGGCTGTTCGAGCCATGGCCTCGGACGTCGAACGTCAGGACGTGGAAGCCCGCGGCGTGCAGCACCTGGGCGTTCGGCAGCGTCCGGTCGCGCGCCGACTCCCAGCCGTGGACGAGGAGCACGGCCGGCCCCGGCTCGCCGCCCCGGGCCGGGATCCACCACGCAGCGAGCGGACCCGCATCCGAGTCGATCACCGTGTCCTCGAA